>JBOHIG010000350.1:0-15050 GCA_050725815.1 Xanthobacteraceae bacterium | reverse complement strand
ATCATGGTCCACTCGTCGTCGCACACGGTCAGCCCGCATACTTTCGCCAAGCTGCCGTTCGACACGATTGCCGACTTCACCCCGATCACCCCGATCTCCTCCACGCCCAACGTGCTGGTGATCTCGCCTTCGAAGAACATCAGGACGCTGCAGGAACTGCTGGCCTACGGCCGCGCCAACCCGGGCAAGCTGAACTTCGCTTCCGCCGGCCAGGGCAGCGCCACGCACCTGAATGCGGAAAAGTTCAAGCTCGCAGCGAAGATCGACGCGACCAACATCCCGTTCAAGGGCTCCGCCGAAGCCGTGACCGAAGTGATGGCCGGCCGCGTCGACTTCACCTGCATGGGTCTCGGCTCGGCGCTCGCATTCATTCGCGACGGCAAGCTCGTGCCGATCGCGGTGAGCACGCCGAAGCGCTCGCCTGCACTGCCGAACGTGCCGACCTCGATCGAGGCCGGCCTGCCCAACTCCGACTACATCTTCTGGATGGGCCTGTTCGCACCGGCGAAGACGCCGCGGGCGATCATTGACCGGCTGCATGCCGAAACGCAGAAGGTGCTGGCGCTGCCGGCGGTGCAGGACCGCTTCAAGCCGCAGGGCATCGAGCCGATGCCGCTGTCGCCGGCCGAGTTCGACGCCCTCGTCAAGCGCGAAGTCGAGGCCAACAAGGCGCTGGCGAAGGCGGCCGGGCTGAAGTTCAACTAGAGCATGATCCCGAAAAGTGGAAACCACTTTTCGGATAAAGATCATGCTCCAACTCGAGAAAGCTCGCCTCTTCAACCCCAACGCGTCACACAGCCTTGCGCTCGAGCAGCTCGATCGAGATGCCCTGCGGCCCGCGGATGAAGCAGATGCGCACGCCCGGGCGCACGGTGGTGGGCTCCTTGGTGAACTCGACGCCCTTGGCCTTGAGCTCCGCTGCGACCGCGTCGATGCCGGTCACGGTGAGCCCGAAATGCTCCAGCCCGCGATAAGGAATCGACGGCGGCTCGTTGTGGCCGGGGCTTTCGGCGATGAAGACGTTGGCGCCGCCGAGCTTGAGATCGATGCGCGGCTTGCCCTGCTGCGTGGTGCGGGTGACCTCGGCGCCGAGCATCTGCTCGAACCACTGTGCCATGCCCTCCGGGTCTGGCGTCTTCAGGTGGATATGATCCCAAGTGTATGTGGCCATGGCAGCCCCCTTCATCGCTTGTTGCGCAGACGATTTAGGACACGCCGGCCGTCCTGCGGCAACAGCGCTGTGGACAAAGCTTCGGTCCGGCAAAGCTTTGGTACGGCCGGCCGCGCCGGTGCGTTTATCGATTGTTCACCTTGCGGGTCCAATTTGCATGCGGGGTAAAGCGGCCAACGGTCGGAGTTCCATCAAAATTCCGACAAATTACCGCTGCCTTATGACGTTGGTGGATTGGGAAACCCGAGGGCCGACGGCCCGTTTGCGCGCTCGGCGTCGGCCGACCGCCCGCAGGAGATCGAAATGAAGAGGACACTGACTGCACTGATTGCGGCTGGCACGATTGTGGGAACGCTCGCCGTCACCTTGTCGGATGCCGATGCCGGACGTCGCTGGCGTCGTGGCGGCTGGGGCCCCGGCATCGCCGCCGGCATCATCGGCGGCGCGGTCATCACCGGCGCCATCCTGGCCTCCCGCCCGCGTGGCTATGTGGTCTATCAAGGCTATGGCCAGCCCGTGTATGGCGCGGGCTGCTACTGGGCCGCCCAGCCGGTCTACGATCCGTATGGACGCGTCGTCGGCTATACCGGCCAGCCGGTGCAGATCTGCCCGGGCTATTGATCCGGGCGTGACGACCGCCCGACGGGCGACACATCATCACAGCGAATACGACCCGGCGGGCCCCCCGCCGGGTTTGTCTTTTTTCGCGACCGAAGTTCAGCGCGCGCCGCGGCTTTGCATGTGGGCGAGCACGGCGGCGGTCGGCCAGCAATCGACCTTGAGATGGTTGGCCTTCTGATAGGCGCCGAGCGCGGAGCGCGTGAGCATCCCGGCCTTGCCGTCGATCTTGTCCTTGTACAGGCCGAGCTTGGCGAGGTTGCGCTGCATCAGCTCGACCTGGCGGGTGCGCAACTGCGTTTGCTTGCTCCAGGGCGTTGCGAACTTGCGCGGATCGCTGATGCGATCGCTCAGGTGGCCCACGAACAGCACGTAGAGATCGGAAAAATTGTAGTCCTTGATCACGTAGTAGTTCTTCAGCGTCAGGAACGACGGGCCATAGATGCCTTCCGGCTGCAAGAGCGAGGCCGGCTCCGACAATTCCGCCTCGCTCGGCCGGCGGCCGTGGGTCGGAACGTAGTTGCGCTCCAGCCAGTACCGGAGCGGAAAGGTGATTTCCGGTACGCCCACCGTGCAGTCGACGGTTTTGGGCGCGCGCACCTCGTAGGCCCAATGAATGCCGCGGCGCCAGCCTTTGTTGACGAGCTGCTGCGCCGCCGACGCGAGCGCGTCCGGGACCGAGCGCCAGATATCGCGGCGGCCGTCGCCGTCGAAATCGAGCGCATGCTTGTAGAACTCGGTCGGCAGGAATTGCGTCAGCCCCATTGCGCCGCCCCAGGAGCTGCGCATGTCGGCGAGCTTGACGTGGCCTTCCTCCAAGATTTTCAGCGCGTTGAGGAATTCCTCGCGGAACATGTCCTTGCGCCGGCCGTAATAGCCTTGGGTTGCGAGCACGCGGATGGCGTTGTGGGGCAGCTTGTAACCGCCATAGGCGGTCTCGCGGCCCCAGATCGCGAGCACGACGTTCGGTGGCACGCCGATACGCTGCTCGATCTTGGCCAGCGTTCCGCGATGCTCGGCGGCGAGCTTGCGGCCGCGTTCGGCGAGCCGCGCAATCGTCGCTTCCCGGACATAGGCAGCGGGCGTCTGCACGAACTCGGCCTGCTCGCGCGTGACGCCCGGCCCGCCCGGGCGGTCGAGATCGGGAAGCTTGAGATCGGGCTCGAGCCCATGGGTCGCCGAGGTGAATGTGCGTCGCGACACGCCGAGCTTCTGCGCGTGCGGCCACTGCGCCTCGATCCAGCGCGAGAAGCCGGGATCGGCCGCGCTCGCCGGCGCGGCCATCAGGATCGCGCCCGCGGCGCAAACGCACCCGACCGTCGGTCCAATCCAGTTCATCTGCGGCTCCATATCCTGAAAGGCCGGCGTGCAACGATTCGCATTTGTCGGGCGTTAACAGGAACGTCGAATTGCGCCGAAAGTCTGTTTGTCCAAGGGGTAAGCCATGCAAGTGCCGCTCGAAATCGCTTTTCACAACATCGAGCATTCGGACTGGGCGGAAGCCGAAATCCGCGCCCGGGTCGCCGACCTGGAGAAGCTGTACGACCGGCTGACCTCGTGCCGCATCCGCGTCGACCGGCGAGCGGGCAGCGACAATCCGTCCATCCCGCCGGTGGTGCATATCGAGCTTGGCATCCCCGGCCACAAGGACCTGGTGGTCAGCCACGAACCCGATCATCTGATGCGGAAGTTTCAGCGGCCGGACCTGCGCAATGCCATCCACGAGGCCTTCCGCATTGCCGAGCGGCGGCTGCTCGACCTCAAGGAACAGCGCGACGGCCGCACCAAGCTTCCTCATCACGACGGCCCCAATCAGGCGCTCGGGCAGATCGCCGAGATCGACACGGCGGGCGACTTCGGATTTCTGCTGACCAAGGAAGGCGGCCTGCTCTACTTCCACCGCAACGCGGTGCTCGCCGGGGTGTTCGACGACTTCAAGCGCGGCGACGAGGTGTACTATGTCGAGGAGATGGGCGACACCGGACCGATTGCGAGCAAGGTGCGGGCGAAGAAGACCGTCGGCGCCGAAGCTTGACAGGTATCAGCGCGAGAACTTCTTGTACTTGATCCGCGTCGGGATGGTCGAATCCGTGCCCAGGCGGCGCATCTTGTCGGCCTCGTAATCCTGGAAGTTGCCCTCGAACCACTCGACGTGGCTGTCGCCCTCGAACGCGAGAATATGCGTCGCGATGCGGTCGAGGAACCAGCGGTCGTGGCTGATGATGACGGCGCAGCCGGCGAAATCCTCCAGCGCCTCTTCGAGCGCGCGCAGCGTGTCGACGTCGAGGTCGTTGGTCGGCTCGTCGAGCAGCAGCAGATTGGCGCCGGACTTGAGCATCTTGGCGAGGTGGACGCGGTTACGCTCACCGCCCGACAGCGCGCCGACCTTCTTCTGCTGGTCGGCGCCCTTGAAGTTGAACGACGATACATAGGCGCGCGAGTTCACCTCGCGCTTGCCGAGCTGGATCATGTCGTTGCCGCCGGAGATTTCTTCCCAGACGTTCTTCTTGCCGTCGAGCGCGTCGCGCGACTGGTCGACATAACCGAGATGGACGGACTCGCCGATCTTGATCGTGCCCTTGTCGGGCCTTTCCTTCCCCGTCAGCATCTTGAACAGCGTGGTCTTGCCGGCGCCGTTGGGGCCGATGACGCCGACGATGCCGCCCGGGGGCAGCTTGACGGTGAGGCCGTCGATCAGAAGGTTGTCGCCGAAGCCTTTGGTGAGCCCATCGAAGTCGACGACATTCTGTCCCAGCCGCTCGGCGACCGGGATGATGATCTGCGCGGTCTGGGTCTGCTTCTCGGCAGCCTTCTTCACCAGCTCTTCATAGGCGTTATAGCGCGCCTTCGATTTTGCCTGCCGGGCGCGCGGGGAAGCCGCGATCCATTCCTGCTCGCGGGCGAGCGTGCGCTGATGCGCGGCCTCCTCGCGGCCCTCCTGCTCGAGGCGCTTCTGCTTCTGCGACAGCCAAGCGGTGTAGTTGCCCTCATAGGGAATGCCCTTGCCGCGATCCAGTTCGAGGATCCAGCCGGTGACGTTGTCGAGGAAATAGCGGTCGTGGGTGACGATCAGGATCGCGCCCGGGTAGTTGCGCAGATGGCCTTCCAGCCAGTGCACGGATTCGGCGTCGAGATGGTTGGTCGGTTCGTCGAGGAGAAGCAACTCCGGCTGCTCCAGCAGCAGCCGGCAGAGCGCGACGCGGCGGCGTTCGCCGCCAGAGAGCATCTCCACGTCGGCATCGTCGGGTGGGCACCGCAGCGCATCCATGGCCTGATCGACCTTGGAATCGAGATCCCAGAGGCCCTTGGCCTCGATCTCATCCTGGAGCCTGGTCATCTCGTCCGCGGTCTCGTCCGAGTAGTTGACGGCAAGCTCGTTGTAGCGGTCGAGGATGGCCTTCTGCGGGGCGACGCCTTCCATCACGTTCTCACGCACGGACTTGGTGGCGTCGAGCTGCGGCTCCTGCTCGAGGTAGCCGACCCTCGCGCCTTCGGCGACCCAGGCCTCGCCGTTATACTCGGTGTCGATGCCGGCCATGATCCGCAGCAGCGTCGATTTGCCGGAGCCGTTCACGCCGAGCACGCCGATCTTGGCGTCCGGATAGAACGAGAGATGGACGTTCTCCAGGACCTTCCGGTTGCCCGGATAGGTCTTGGACAGGCCTTGCATGTGATAGATGAACTGACGAGCCATGAACCGCCCTGCCCTCGCGCGCCGGGGCGCCTTTGGAATGCCGGTGTTGGAAATGCGAGGCTGATTTAGCGGCCGCAATCGACCACGGCAAGACCCCGACGCGGCCCGATTCCCGCCCTTTGAGCGCCCAGCCCGATCGCTAGTAAAGGCGCGAGGGAAAGGGGAACCCCGCGACTTCTGTAACTCTTCAGCAACGCTGATCGTAATTCGCGCAGAAGTCTCGGCGAATTCCTACCAGTTTTTAATGAATTCGGTCCGACTGTAGTCCGAACCGGGACGCAGCGTGGGGCGACCAATATGCGACCGGTCAACGGTCAATGCGGGGAGACGGCGATGATGACCGCAGGTCGAAAGGTTCCAACGTCCAAGAGCCGCCGCAATGGTGTCGGGACCGGCCTTGTCGACTTCGCCCGGACGCTCAGGACCCTCGCCGACCCCTATCGCCCCGAGCTGCACTATATGCGTGGCCCGGGCCCGAAGTGGCACGCCAAGCACGACCGCTCCGCCGCCCCGGAAGCCCCGAGGCTCGCGGGCCTCGCCCGGATCAAGGGCTGATCGCCACCTCCGTCATCTGATCTCCGTTTCAGGCTGCGCGGCATGGCTGCGGACGCGTCACGCGTGCCGCACTCTCGCCCCATTGCGGCCCCGGCCGGTTTCGCGTTTGTTATGGCCGCTTTCGCCCACCAGACCAAACCCGGCACGAGGAACAGGACGACATGGCCAAATACCGCTGCGCTATTCTCGACGACTACCAGAACATCGTCCTCGAGATCGCCGACTGGTCGAACGTTTCGGGCGACCTCGATATCAAGGTCTTCAACGAGCACCTCGGCTCCGCCGAGAACGTCGTCAAGGCGCTGCAGGGGTTCCAGATCGTCAGCGCCATGCGCGAGCGCACCGCGTTCCCGCGGGCGGTAATCGAGAAGCTGCCCGACCTGAAGCTCCTCATCACCACCGGCATGCGCAACGCCTCGATCGACATGGCGGCAGCGGCCGACCATGGCGTCACCGTCTGCGGCACCGGCTCCTTCGGCAGCCCGACCTCCGGCATCGCCATCGGCCTGATGCTCGAGCTGACGCGCCGCATCGGCTACGAGAACGCCCGCCTCAAGGCCGGCGAGGCTTGGCAGAAGACCATCGGCCCGGAACTCGAGGGCATGACGCTCGGCATCCTCGGCCTCGGCAAGCTCGGCACCCGCACCGCGATGATCGGCAAGGCCTTCGGCATGAAGGTCATCGCCTGGAGCCAGAACCTCACGCCGGAGAGGTGCAAGGAAGCCGGCGTCGACTATGTGAGCAAGGAGGACCTGTTCAAGCAGGCCGACTTCATCACCATTCACGTGGTGCTGTCGCAACGTTCGCGCGGGCTGGTCGGGGCGAAGGAGATCGGCCTGATGAAGCCGACGGCCTACATCATCAACACCTCGCGCGGCCCGATCATCGACGAGACGGCGCTGCTCGCGGCCCTGCACGACAACAAGATCGCCGGCGCCGGCCTCGACGTATTCGACGTCGAGCCGCTGCCGAAGAACCATGCGCTGCGCATGCTGGACAACGTCGTGCTCACGCCGCACCTCGGCTATGTGGCGCTGAAGAACTACCAGAACTACTTCGCCGGCGTGGTCGAGGACATCCGCGGCTTCATCGACGGCAAGCCGGTGCGGGTGCTGAAGGATTGATGGGCATCACACTTGTAGCCCGCATGAGCGCAGCGAAATGCGGGACCGGCATCGCGATCCGGCACCTCAGACCCCGGATTTCGCCATAGCGCGTCGAAGACGCGCATACACGCGCTTATGGCTCATCCGGGCTACGACACTTGCGCGGGCACGACAGCAATAAGGACCGTGGCCCATGACCACCAACATCCTCAACGGCGGGCAGGTCATCGTCGACTATCTCGTGCGCGAGAAAGTGCCGTATGTGTTTGGACTGTGCGGGCACGGCAATATCGGACTGCTCGACGCGCTGTTCGAGCGCTCGAACGACATCAAGACGATCTCCACCCACCACGAAACCGTCGCGGGCTTCATGGCCGACGTTTATTATCGCGTCGCCGGCAAGCCGGTCGCGACCTTCACGTCCTGCGGCCCGGGCTCGGCGAACCTGCCGATCGCGCTCGGCAATGCCTTCCTCGACTCGGTGCCGTTCCTTGCCATCACCGGCAATGTGCCGACCGGGCAGTTCAACCGCGGCGCGTTCCAGGAGCTCTACCGGCACTATCAGGCCGATTTCCCATCGACCGTGCGCGCCTATTGCAAGCGCGTGTTCCAGCCGACGCGCGGCGACATGGTGCCGCTTGCGGTGCGCCAGGCCTGGAAGACGATGGTGACCGGACGTCCCGGGCCGGTGGTGCTCGACGTGCCGTTCGACATCTTCAAGGAGGTGTCCGCCGAGGAGACGCCCGAGCCGCGCGAGTGGAGCGCAAACATTTCCTCGCGCTGCGGCGCCGATCCGGACGGCGTGCGCAAAGCGGTCGACATGTTGCTCGCGGCCGAGCGCCCCGCGATCCTGGTCGGACAGGGCGTGCGCTATGGCGGCGCGGCGGCGGAGTTGCTGGCGCTCGCGGAACGTCTGCAAATCCCGGTCGCATCGTCGGCGAGCGGCCTTGGCGCGCTGCCGACCGACCATCCGCTATCGCTCGGGCTCGTGTCGCGCGGCGGGCTCTATCACGCCAACGCGGCGGCGCGGCAGGCGGACGTGCTGCTGGCGCTCGGGGTGCGCTTCGACGACCGCACGTCTTCGTCGTGGATTCCCGGCTACTCCTTCACCATTCCGCCAACGAAGCTGATCCACGTCGATATCGACCCGGAGGAGATCGCGCGCAACTATCCGGTCGCGCTCGGGCTGATGGCGGATGTGCGCACCTTCCTGCGCCAGGTTCTGGCCGAACTCGACACCCGCAAAGGTGCCGCCGGCAGCGCCGCCTCGCACGCACCGTGGCTGAAATCCATCGACGGCTGGCGCCGGGAATGGGACGCACTGGTCGCGCCGGGCTTCACGGATGACTCAACGCCGATCAATCCGCAACGCGCGGCCTACGAGATCGACCGCGCGTTGCCCGAGGACGCCATCCTTGTGAGCGACATCGGCGTGCACCACAATTGGCTGCTGCAATTCTGCAAGCCGAAGCGGCCGGACTCGCTGATCGGCTCGATGGGGTTCGGCCCGATGGGCTTCGGCGTCGCCGGCGTGTTGGGCGCGAAATTTGCTGCGCCTGACCGGCCGTGCGTGGCCGTGGTCGGCGACGGCGCGTTCTTCATGCATGCGAGCGTGCTCGGCACAGCCGTCGAGTACGGGCTCCCGGTGGTCTGGGTGGTGTGGAACAACTATGCCTACGCGTCGATCCGCGGTCTGCAGCGCGGTTATCTCGGCGGGCGGGAGCTCGCGACCGACTTCAAGCATCCCAAGACCGGCGCGCCGTATAATCCGGACTTCGCCGCCATGGCGCGCTCGGCCGGTGTCGAGGGCGTGACGATCGACCGCGCGGCCGACCTTGGCGACGCGGTGCGCACCGCGATCGCAAGCGGCAAGCCGTATCTGATCGACGCAATTGTTGCCGCCGACAAGAACCCGGGTGGCGCGGGCGTCTGGGAATTGCCTGGGCACGGCGTCAGCCAGCCGATGATCGGCGGGCGTTATCAGCCCGAATAGGCACGCCATGCGCGGGCTTGGCCGGCCATGATCAGAGAGACGCCAGCTTACTGCGCGCGGATGACCGGCGGGGGTTGCAGCGGGATCGGCTCGTACTGCGGCGCAGCCGGCGCATGCTGCTGTCCGCCCGGCGCGCGTTGGGGCGACGGCTGCACCGGCGCGGCCGACGCGGTCGCGGGCGGCTTCGTCTTCGCCATGACGACAACGCGGGTGCCGACCTTCACGCGATAGTAGAGGTCGATGACATCCTCGTTGGTCAGGCGGATGCAGCCCGACGACACGAAAGTGCCGATGGTCGACGGCTGGTTGGTGCCGTGAATGCGATAGAGGGTCTTGCCAAGATAGAGGGCGCGTGCGCCGAGCGGATTGCCTTCACCGCCGGCCATGAAGCGCGGCAGATACGGTTGGCGTTCGATCATCTCCGTCGGCGGATGCCAATCGGGCCACTCGGCCATGCGCGACACGCGCTCGGCGCCGGCCCAGGTGAAGCCCTCGCGGCCCACGCCGATGCCGTAGCGGATTGCCTTGCCGTTGCCGAGCACCAGATAGAGGTAGGTGTTCGAGGTATCGATGACGATGGTGCCGACCGGCTCGCGGCTGCGGAAGTCGACCGTGGTGCGCCGGAACTGAGGCGGCAATTCCTTGCGCGGGCCGGTCTCCGGCCGGTCTTCCGGCGGCAGCGTCGACGTGATGTCGTGGCCAGTCTGGCCAGGACGTCCGGGACTGGCCTGCTGCTGCTGGCCCGGGCCGATGGAGATCGGCGGGCGCAGCCCGTTCTGCTGTTGCTGCTGTTGCTGCTGTTGCTGCGGTACCGAACCGTATTGCGGCTGCTGATACCCCTGCTGAGGCGGCGGATAAGCCTGCTGAGGATGAGCTTGCTGTGGGTGCCCTTGCTGTGGCGCTTGTTGATAGCCCTGCTGCGGATAACCCTGTTGCGGCGGCGGATAACTCGGATCGTCGCGGCCATACTGGGTCGGCGGCGGCAGCGACCGCGGCTCGTAAGTGTGCGGCGGCTGCGCCTGCGGACCGGGCGGCGGCAACTGTCCATAGCCGGGCGGCGGATCGTATGCGGGCGGGTTGGTATCTTCGGTGGCCACGGGCGGCGGAAGCCCGAACAGGTTGGGCAGCGAGATCGGCGGCCCGGGCGGGAACAATTGGGCCGAGGCTTGGCCAAGCGTCGCTGCGAGACCGATCAGCACGACGGTGGCAGCACTTGCCGCACGTGACAACATTACCCCTCCTCGGCGATCGCAAGTCATTGGTACCCCGAAGGGAAATCAACGACGATCAAGGCGCATTCAAGACCCATTCAAGACCATAGGGTTAAAAAATGACCAATACCTTGATGGCATGGTCATTGCCCTGAAGCCCATGGTAACGGGCAGCCGGCCCGATGTCATGCCGGGTTCAGGGTTCCAAAGGCTTCGAGCAAAATCTCGGTTGCGGCGTTCGGGAAGGCCACACCCAGCATCGTTTGGTAGGACGTGACATTGGCGCGCCCTGCCTCTTCCGGCGAGGACGCGGGCGTTCCTTGCGGTGTCGATTGCGCAAGCTCGAACATCGCTTCCTGCTGCAAGCGTTCCGCTTCGAGCTCCACCGCCTTGATGCGGTTGCGGAAGGCTTCGGCGGTCATGCCGACGACAAGCACAGGCGGTGTCCGTAACGCACGCCGTACGTTTCGCAACGGGACGACGGTCATGTCGCGCCACGGGCCGATTTTTTCTTCAAGAGCGGCAACATCAGCAGCAGAAAATGTGCGGCCCTGCGTCGCCTGCCACAGCAGAAACAGCAGCAGATTGACGTCGACGCCCGCATCCTCCTGCAGCGCGATGCAGGCATCGGCGACCTTCGGCAACCGGTAGAACCGCAGCGAGAACTGCCAGAACGGCGACCCGGGAGTCTGCTTGGTGTCCGCCATTTGGCCTGACGCTCCGCGATCAGCTCCGCGCCGTCAGCGGCGCGATATTGAGAGATTTGGCCACATCGTCGAGTTGTTTCAACAGCGTCGGCGCGAGCGGCACGCCGTCGCGCTGCCGTTCCGCGCGGCGCGCGATACGTCCCTGTCCGGGAATCCGGATCTCGTCGACGCCTGGCAGCCGCTTCGACGACCCGAGATCGTGGATATGGCGATCCATTTCCGCCTTGAAGGTGTCGAGCGGCAGGAAGCGCGACACGTCGAGCGCGATCATCAAGTGGCCGGTATTGGTCTCGCGCTCCTGCGGCGAGGTGACGTCCTTCACGTCGCGCCCGAAGGCGGCGCGATTGAGCGGACCGCCAAGCAGCCCGAGCACGATCGCAAGCCCCGAGCCTTTGTAGGTGCCGACCGGAACGAACATGCCCTCGTCAAGCAGCTTGCCGTCGGTGATCGGTTCTCCGTCGGCCCGGCTGATGACCCAGCCTTCCGGCAGCGGCCGGCCTTGTGAGGCGTAGGTGCGGATCAACCCGTTGGAGGCAACCGAGGTCGCGATGTCGAGCAGCACCGGCGCTTCCTTGCCAGCGGGAATTCCGACGGCGATCGGATTGGTGCCGAGCAGCGGCTCGGCGCCGCCCCACGGCGCCATGAAGTTCGAGCCCGACACCGCGCTGTAGATGCCGACCATGTTGTGCTCGACCGGAATGGCGGCATAGGTCGAGCCGGCGCCGGAATGATTGGAGCGCCGCACGCCCACCCACGCGCAGCCGGACTCGCGCGCGATCTCGACCGCAAGATTGGCGGCGTAGGTCATCACCAGATGGCCCATGCCGTTGTCGCCGTCGACCAGCGCGGTCGCTGGGCTGCGCTCGATCACCTTGATATCGGCGCGCGGATTGATGTGTCCACGCTGAAGCGTGCGCAGATAGCCGGGCAGCCGGAAGATGCCGTGCGCGTCCGAGCCCGAAAGATCGGCGTCCAGCATGGCGCCGGCCACGGTCGCCGCGTCCGTCTCGGGCAGCCCGCAGGCGCGCAAGGCTTCCGCCATGAACGAATGGATGGCGGCAGCGGGAACGCGACGGGAATTATCGGCGGCAGGCGGCATGGAGCACTTTCCAGGGAAGGGGAATGCGCGGGATGAGCGCGCGTTTCAGAGCATGAATCACGCGACCTTGCCAGTCCCCCTATTCGTTCCCTTGGCGAGCTCGGCGCGGACCTCGTCGTCGTGCTGGCCGAGCGTGGGCGGCGCGGAGTCGATGCGCGGGCCGTCATGGGCGAACTTGAACGCCGCCAGCGGCACGCCGAAGCCGCCATCGATCCCGGCGGCCGCCTCGTGGCGATGGATGACGCCGCGGGTGGCAAGCTGCGCGTCCGCTACCGCCTCGGCCATGCTGCGCACGCGTGCCGCCGGGACATGGCGAGCCTGAAGAAACTCCTCCCACTCATCCGCGCTGCGCGTCAGCATGATCTCGGACAGCACCGTAATCTCGCGGGCATGATCGGCGTCACGCTCATCGTTGGTCTTCTTGATCATGTCCGGGCGGCCGAGCAGCGTCCAAAGCCGGCGCTGCTGGCGCAGATTGCTCGCGCCCAGCATCACCAGGCCGTCTTTGGTCTCGAAGGCGCCGTTGGTCGCGTACGGATGACGGTTGCCGTGCGGCTTTGGATGTGCGCCGTTGCGCAGATAGCCCGTGAGCAGCGAGCTCATCAGAATCATGGCGACATCCAGCATCGCCATGTCGATGCGCTGCCCGCGGCCGGTGCGCTCACGCTGGAACAACGCCGCCGACAGCGCAAACGCTCCCGTCATCCCGGTGGCGTAGTCGACGGCCGGGCATCCGAGCTTCACCGGATGCACGTCCTCGGTACCGGTCATCGCCATGATGCCGGAACTGGCCTGGATGACGTGATCGTAGGCTGTCTGCCGGCCGCGCGGCCCATCCTGGCCGAAAGCCGAGAACGACGCATAGATCAGCCGTGGATTGACCGCGGAAAGCGCATCGTAACCAAGCCCGAGCGCCTCGAACGCGCCGGGGCGATAGTTCTCGACCAAGATGTCGGAGGTCGCCACCAGCTTCTTGAGGACCTCGCGGTCCGCCTCGGACTTCAGGTCGAGCGTGATGGAGCGCTTGTTGGACGCCTGGGTCAGATAGGCCGTCCCCATGTTGATCCGGTTGAGCGCCTTGTCGGTACCGTTGTATCGGCTCTGGTCGGGATCGTCGGGATGCTCGACCTTGATCACGTCGGCGCCGAGCACGGCCAATTGGTAGGTCGCGAACGGCCCCGCCAGCACGTGCGTTGCATCGATGACCCGGATTCCCTCGAACGGACGCATGATGTGATCTCCTTGCGGGGCGCAGTATAGCGCGATGGGCATCGGAGAATCGAATTGCCTGCGGGTCGGGAACGCCTATTGTGCCGGCCCCATGACGATCCGCCTTCCCTCGGCCGCCCAGACGGCGCCCGCCGTCGCGCGCAACCGCGATCCCATCCTGGCGGTCCTGCGCCGGGTGATGCCGGTGCAAGGAACCGTGATCGAGATCGCGAGCGGTACCGGCGAGCACGCGGTGCATTTCGCGGCCGGACTGCCGGCGCTCGCCTGGCAGCCGACCGATCGCGACGCCGAGGCCTTGCGGAGCATCTCGGCCCATCGCGAGGCCGCGCAACTGCGCAACCTGTTGCCGCCGCTCGCGCTCGATGTCTGCCAACGGCCGTGGCCGGTCGAGCGCGCCGACGCCGTCGTGTCGATCAACATGATCCACATCGCGCCGTGGCAGGCAGCGGAAGGCCTCATGACCGGCGCTGGCCGTCTGCTCGCGCCCGGCAGCATTCTTTATCTCTATGGACCGTTCCGCGAGGATGGCCGCCACACGGCACCAAGCAACGCCGCCTTCGATGCAAACCTCAAAGCGCAAGACCCGGAATGGGGCGTGCGCGACCTCGGCGAGGTGTGCGCGCTCGCCGACGGGCACAGCTTCGATCTTGTCGAGCGCATCGCCATGCCGGCAAACAATCTCAGCGTCGTATTCCGCCGGCGGCCGCGATGAGCAATTCCATGCCATTCTCACGCGAAGCCTGGGATCGAAACGCTTCGGTCTATGAAACCATCCGCACCATGCCGTTCAACGGCGAGCTCGCCGCCGGTACGTTGAGCGAAGCGCGGTTCAAGCACTACATCACGCAGGACGCGCATTACCTGATCGGCTTTGGACGCGCGCTTACGCTCGCTGCGGCGAAAGCGCCGAACCCGGACCGGATCGTGCAGTTCGCGAACTCTGCGGCCGGCGCGATCACCGTCGAACGCGCCCTGCACGGCTCGTTCTTCGCGCGCTACGGCATCACGACGGAAGTCTTCAACGCGACGCCGCGCTCGCCCGCGTGTCATCACTATGTGTCGTATCTGCTCGCGACCGCCCATGCCGAACCCTATGAGGTGCTGCTCGGCGCGCTGCTGCCCTGCTTCTGGACTTATGCCGAGGTCGGACGCGACATCCATGCCCGCGCCGCGGCGGACAATCCCTATCGGGCCTGGATCGACACCTACGCCGGCGAGCAATTCCAGGCCGCCGTCCGTGCAACCATCGGCGCCGCCGACGAGGCAGCCCAAAGCGCCTCGACGCATCTGCGCGAGCGAATGCACGCGGCCTTCGCGCGCGCGACCCAGCTTGAGTGGATGTTCTGGGATTCGGCCTATCGAATGGAAATTTGGCCGGTTTAAGGGAGATTCCCTGATCCGCGTATCACGCGCAGTCCCTTGCCGCCATCGGGTGACCATTCAAAGGCGGTAATGGTGATGGTCATCGCGAAGCTCCTCCTGGCGAAAATCATCGGCTGCGGGGCTGGCAAGTGGTCCAATTCTAACATTCGCATCCCGTTTCGGCAGGCATCTTTGCGAATGTTAGAATCAAAGGACCACTAGCAAGTATTGCGTGCTGGTGGCGTTTTGGATTTGACATTCGCTTCCGGAGCTCGCGGCCAGGTGTGTAGCGAATGTCAAATCC
>JBOHIG010000349.1:0-15192 GCA_050725815.1 Xanthobacteraceae bacterium | reverse complement strand
TGATGCTGGGCTGAGCCTCCCAGCGCACCGACACGGCCTGCGAACATTTGAAAGCGCGTCAGCGGTGGTAAAAACACCGGAATTGGCCCATATCGGGCACGAAGCGACCAGGAACTCGGCGCCCGCCCGGGCGGGGAGACGGTGATGGCACGACGACCCAGCGCATCCGCCAAGCAGCGCCTGCGCTCGCAATTGTGGTTCGACAACCCCGACGATCCGGGCGCCACTGCGCTCTATTTCGAGCGCTACCTCAATTACGGGCTGACC
Source organism: Xanthobacteraceae bacterium (assembly GCA_050725815.1). Classification (GTDB taxonomy): domain Bacteria; phylum Pseudomonadota; class Alphaproteobacteria; order Rhizobiales; family Xanthobacteraceae; genus VAZQ01. Next base: position 14,925 of record JBOHIG010000349.1, on the reverse strand, counting down.
CGCGACGAACTGATGGGCGGCAAGCCGATCATCGGGATCGCGCAGACCGGCTCCGACCTCTCGCCGTGCAACCGCCACCACCTGGAACTTGCCACACGCGTGCGCGAAGGCATCCGCGCCGCCGGCGGCATCGCGTTCGAATTCCCGATGCACCCGATCCAGGAGACCGGCAAGCGCCCGACTGCTGCACTCGACCGCAACCTTGCGTATCTCGGCCTGGTCGAGGTGCTATACGGCTATCCAATCGACGGCGTCGTGCTCACCACCGGCTGCGACAAGACCACGCCTGCCGCGATCATGGCAGCGGCGACGGTCAACATCCCGGCGATCGTTCTTTCCGGTGGCCCGATGCTGAATGGCTGGTGGAAGGGCGAGCGCGCTGGCTCCGGCACCATCAAATGGGCGATGGCGAAGCGACTCGCGGCCGGCGAGATCGGCTACGACGAATATATCGACTCGGTCGCGGCGGCGGCGCCGTCGATCGGGCACTGCAATTCCATGGGTACCGCTTCGACCATGAACGCGCTGGCCGAAGCGCTTGGGCTGTCGCTGCCCGGATGCGCGGCGATCCCTGCGCCCTACAAGGAGCGCGCACAGATCGCCTACGAGACAGGGCTGCGCGCTGTCGAGCTCGTTCGCGCGGACGTGAAGCCGCTCGACATCCTGACCCGCAAGGCGTTCGAGAACGCCATCGTGGTGTGCACCGCGATCGGCGGATCGACCAATGCCCCGATTCACCTCAACGCCATCGCCCGCCACGCCGGCGTGAAACTCGATATCGAGGATTGGGAGACGATCGGCTACGACGTGCCGCTGCTGGTCGACATGCAGCCGGCGGGCAAATATCTCGGCGAGGACTACCACCGTGCCGGCGGCCTACCTGCCGTAATGAACGAGTTGCTCAAGGCGAAGCGCCTGCATGCCGGCGCGCTCACCGTCAACGGCAAGACCGTCGGCGAGAACGTCCGCGGCGCCAAGGTCGAAGACGCCGACGTCATTCGCTCCTACGGAAGGCCGCTGAAACAACGCGCCGGATTCAAGGTGCTCAAAGGCAACCTGTTCGACTCCGCGATCATGAAGATCAGCGTAATCTCCAACGATTTCCGCAAGCGCTATCTGTCCGATCCCAAGGATCCCGACGCCTTCGAAGGCCGTGCGGTCGTTTTCGATGGGCCGGAGGACTATCACCGGCGCATCGACGATCCGGCGCTCAAGATCGACGAGCGCACGATGCTGTTCATGCGCGGCGTCGGCGCGATCGGCTATCCGGGTTCGGCGGAGGTGGTGAACATGCGCCCGCCCGCGGCGCTGATCAAAAAGGGCATCGACTCGCTGCCCTGCATCGGCGATGGACGCCAGTCCGGCACCTCCGGATCGCCCTCGATCCTCAACGCGTCGCCGGAGGCCGCCGCGAATGGAGGGCTGGCGCTGCTGAAAACTGGCGACCGGGTGCGCATCGACCTGCGCAAGGGCCGCGCCGACATCCTGATCTCGGATGCCGAGATAGCGAAACGCCGCGCGGCACTCGCGAAGAACGGCGGCTATAGCAATTATCCGGAAAGCCAGACGCCCTGGCAAGAAATCCAGCGCGGCATGGTCGACCAGCTTGCCGATGGCATGGTGCTCAAGCCGGCGGTGCGATTCCAGCGCGTCGCGCAAAAAAGCCAGCCGCGAAATAGTCACTAATATGAGTCAGTAGCGCGCGTCAGTCCGGTACCGGGAGTTTCATGAAGATCGACCTGAGTATATTCACCAACTTCACGTCGATGGACGTCGATCAGTTGCCGGTGTTCGCCACGCTGCAATCCTTTGCCACCGCATTCGATCTGAACGAATTCGCCAATATCCGCGTGTTCTGTCACGCCGCCCCGCTGAGCATTCCGTTCGACGTGCTTCGTCGCAGGTTTGGCGAAGCACTGCCCGGACGCACGATCGAGCTCTATTCCACCAGGAACCTCGCGGACGGCTACGTCCGCAGCCTTCGCGCCAGCGACGCTGACATCCTCTATCAGCTCGAGCACGATTACACGTTCACGCCCGCGTCCGTTCGTCATACGCTCGCCGACATGGCGCGCGCGATGAAGACCGCCGGGATTCCCTATCTGCGATTCAACATCGGACCGAACGAGGACAATGGCTTCGACCGCCTCACGCCGTTCGACATGGCGGGCATCCCCTGCTGTAAGACGACTATTTTCTCCAACCGGCCGCATCTGCTCGATCGCGCGTATGCGCTCGAGCACTACCTGCCGGTGATCGACGTGACGCGCGGCACCGCCCACGGCATCGAGGAAAACCTGACGGCGGCGTTCCATCTCGGGTGGATCTACGGCCCCCTTGGAAACCCGCGTGTGATCCACCACACCGACGGTCGGCAATTGCAACGGGACTTGCGCCGCCAAAGCCTGTCGTTGCGGCTGATCGAATTCTTCTCGCGCCACGCCAAATGGGCGAGAGACAAGCTCAACCTGGGCCGCTACGGTCGGGTGCACTAGTCGCGCCACAGCGCAGAAACTCGTGAGCACGTCATGTCCCGTCCAAGCACCGCCGACAAGCGTCGCACGTTCCGCAAACTTCACGAATCCGGCTGCTTCGTCATCCCCAACCCGTGGGACGTCGGCAGCGCGTGCTATCTCCAGCATCTCGGTTTCAAGGCGCTCGCCTCCACCAGCGCCGGCTATGCCTTCGCACAGGCGCGCGCCGATGGCGCTGTGCCTCGCGACATGATGCTGACGCACCTTGCGGAGATCGCGGAGGCGATCGACGTTCCGCTCAACGCCGACTTTGAGGCCGGTTATGCGGACGACCCGGCGGGCGTGGCAGAAAGCGTGCGGCTTTCGGTCGAGACCGGCATCGCCGGCGTGTCGATCGAAGACGGTGCCAACCGCAAACTCTATTCCGTCGACGACGCGGTGGCGCGTGTGCGCGCCGCGCGCGCGGCAATCGACAAGTCTGGCGCCGACGTGATGCTGGTCGGCCGCGCCGAGTGCTTCCTGCTCGGACGGCCCGATCTCGATGAGACTGTCGCCCGGCTGAAAGCCTATTCAAGCGCGGGCGCCGATGTCCTCTATGCGCCGGGCATCAAGACCCGCGAGCAGATCGAGGCGGCGGTGAAGGCCGCCGCACCTAAGCCCGTCAACGTCCTGATGTCGTCAGGCGCCGGTCCGTTGACAGTTGACGATCTTGCCGCGCTGGGCGTGCGCCGCATCAGCGTCGGCGGTGCGCTCGCCCGCGTCGGCTGGGGTCCGGTCATGCGCGTTGCGAAGCAGATCGCAGAGGAAGGCCGTTTCGATGGCCTCAACGACAGCGCGCCGGGCTCCGAGCTTAACGCGCTGTTCCGCGATGACCTCAAGCGGCGGACGCCGTGAACGAGTTGCCCCTCGGTCCGGCGGTCGATGCGACGCCAGCGCAACGGCCCGGCCCAGTCACGCTCGAAGGCCGCTACGGCCGGATCGAAAAGCTCGGCGCGCGCCACGCAGCCGAACTTTGGAATGCGTTCGCCGGGCACGATCGCATTTGGACCTACATGTCGTCCTATGGATCGTTTGCGGACGCCTCCGCATTCGAAGCGTGGCTTGCCGGCCGGGTCGCGCTTGACGATCCCTATTCCTATGCGGTCGTGGATCGGTCCGGCCGAGCGCTCGGCGTTGCCGCGCTGATGGATATCCGATCCGCCATGCGCTCGATCGAAGTCGGCCATATCGTCTATTCGCCCGCCTTGCAGCGGACGGCGCTCGGCACCGAGGCACAATATCTGCTCGCCCGCTACGCCTTCGAGGGACTCGGTTACCGCCGCTACGAATGGAAGTGCAACGCGCTCAACGCACCGTCGCGCCAAGCGGCGCTGCGCTACGGATTCACATTTGAGGGCGTGCTGCGTTCGCACATGATCGCGAAAGGCCGCAACCGCGACACCGCGTATTTCTCGATGCTCGATTCGGAATGGCCCGCCTGCAAGGCGGCATTCGAACGCTGGCTCGCGCCGGACAATTTCGATGCCGCGGGCCAGCAGCGCATACCGCTGTCGACGGGGTTTATGCCGGTGTCGAGTCTGTGACGATCGCAGATCCCGTGCGATCGCAGTCGCCGCGCTTAGCGGTCGCAGTCGTCGCCGGCATTTTGGTGGTCCTCGCGGCCGGCTTCGCGCTCACGCTGCTGGTGTTTTACCCCGGTTATATGACCGCGGACGCACGGTGGGTCTACCAGTGGATCGACCCGAGCCGGCGCGGCGACTGGCAATCGCCGGTGATGAGCGTGGTTTGGGGCTGGATCGATCCGCTCGCGCCGGGCGCGCGCAGCATGTTCGTGCTGATGGCGATCCTGTATTGGGCAGGCTTCGGCCTGTTGGCGTTCACCGTTGCACGACGCTCGCCATGGGCCGGGATCGCGGCCGCGCTCTTCGCCTTTGCGCCGCCCGCGTTCAGCTTCGTCGGGATGATCTGGCGCGACATCCTGTTTGCGGATTCCTGGCTATTCGCCGCAGCGCTCGCCTACGCGGTTGCCGGCTGCCGGGCGGCGGCGCGATGGCCGGCGCAGGCGGTCGCGTTCGCCTTCGTCGCATTCGGCGTACTGCTGCGGCCGAACGCCATCGTCGCCGCACCGCTGCTCGCGACCTATGTATTGTGGCCGACGCGCTTCGATTTCAAGCGCGCCGCGATTTTGCTCGTCCCCGGGATGATCGCCGGATATGCGCTGGTGCACGTCGTCTACTACGAGGCGCTGAACGTCCGGCGGCTGAGTCCGTTGCACTCCGTGGTGGTCTTCGACCTCGGCGGTACGACCTATTTTTCGGGCGAGAACCAGTTTCCAGTATCGTTCGGGCCGGAACAGGATGCCCTCCTCGGCACCCGCCAATGCTACGACCCGGCGAAGTGGGACGCCTACTGGATGATCAAGCCGTGCGAATTCGTCATGCACCGGCTCGAGAGCACGAGCGATCCGATCTTCGGCACCCGTCGTCTTACACAGGCCTGGATCGACGCGGTGATTCAGCATCCGCTCGCCTATCTGCGCCACCGTGCGACCTATTTCTGGACGTTCCTGGCGAAAGCCAACATGGCCCTGCCCGTTCTCGACCTCGATCATCCGACCCGCGTGAACCAGCGCGGCAATCCCTGGTTCATGCGGCTGGTAGCCGTGCACAACGCGCTCCATCCGGCAACCGTTCTGTTCCGGCCGGGATTCTGGCTCCTGCTGGCCATGCTGGTCTGTGCGCTCGCCTGGCGCCGGCGCACCAGCCCATCGGGCGCCTGCGCGGTCGGCGTCACCGCGTCGGCCATCGTCTATACGATGACATTCCTGCCATTCGGCGTGGCCTCGGACTTCCGCTACATCTATTGGATGGTGCTTGCCACGCTCGCCGGCGCCGCAGCGCTGCTCGCGGCGCGCTACGAGACCGCTACGGTTTCGCGCGCGGATCCGACTGCATGAGCGTCCCATTGTCGAGCAGCCGTGTGAATACGTCGCCCGACGCTGTCACCATCCCCCCGAGGATTGCATTGCCTTCGTCGGCCGACGCAGCGGCCGCATCCCCCACCACGCCGTCGCGCGCGAGCCGCGGATCGTCGGTGCGCCACGGAAAGCTCGCGCCGCGATCGAAGATCAGCGCGCGCACCGCCTGCGGATCGGGCGGCCCGCCGGCACGGCCGATCAGCGCGCGCCGGACCAGGTCCGGCGCCAGCGCCAGCATCACCGAAGTCTCGCTCCTGCCGCCGTGAACGTCATGGTTCTCCGGATCGTTCCGGCTCCGGCCGAGATCGAACGGGTGGATCACGCAGCAGTTCAGCCCCAGCTCGCCGCGCAGCTCGTGCAGCAGGTTATCGAGAATGCCGCGGTTGCCGCCATGCCCGTTGACAAAAACGAGATTGCGCGCCGGGACCGAACGCGTCAGGTCGCGCGCCATCTCTCGCAGCAGCGTGGCAAAGCCCGCGATCGACAGGCTCAGCGTGCCCGGTGCCCAGTCGTGCTCGCGCGAGAGCCCGACCGCGACGGTCGGAAGCTGCCACAGGTCGAAGTCCTCGCCCCACCGCTCGACAATGCGGCGCGTCACGCCCTCGGCGACGATCCCGTCGGTATTGAGCGGAAGATGCGGACCGTGCTGCTCGATTGCGCCAAGCGGCATGCACAGGATCGAACTCGCCCGCACGCGCGACGCCGCCTCCTGGAACGTGAGCTCGCCGAACAGCCGGCCGGTGGGAGCGCGCGCCATGAGCCGGAAACCGCGATTAGCCGGAGACCATGCGCATGAGGACGCGGTCCTTGCGCACGAAGTGATGATAGAGCGCCGCCCCGATATGCATCGCGGCGACGAAGCCGATGGTGAGGCCGATGACGCGGTGGACGGCAAGCAGCCGATCGGACAGGGCGCGATCCGCCGGCCAGATCGAAGGCAATTCGAACAGCCCGAAGAACGGCACGGGCGCCGGGAATGCCGAAGTCGCTATCCAGCCGATGATCGGCTGCACCAGGATCAGCGTGTACAGCATCCAGTGTGTGGCGTGTGCGGCAAAGACCTGGATCGCCGGAATGTCGGCCGGCAGCGGCGGTACCGTATACGTCAATCGGTAGAGCAGCCGCACGATCACAATCGGGATGAGCAGCGCGCCGATCGACTTGTGCAGATTGTACAAAAACTGCTGCGCCGGCCCGCCCCATTCATTGGCGATCACGATGCCGACCGGCACCATTGCCAGCACCAGAACGGCGGTGAGCCAGTGCAGCACGCGCGCCGTGATGGGATAGGCCGGAATCCCGGCCTCACTCGTTGGCAGAGTCATAAAGCCCCCCTGGGCCTACGGGCGCCTCACGCCGCGGGATTGCCGCTCACGGGCACGATCGGGGCAGGCTGGACGAGCTCCGGAAGGAGATGATCGAGCTTGTGACCGGACCGCGTCGCCTTAGCGGTCAAGTAACGGACATTATCGGAATTCACCGATCCGTGCAGGGGGATTCGGCCGGCCACGTCGATGCCGGCTTGCGTCAGGCCGTCGAGCTTGGCCGGGTTGTTGGTCAGGAGCTTGACGCGCGTGCATCCGAGAATCTGGAGCATGCGGACCGCGACGCCATAATCGCGCTCGTCGTCGTCGAAGCCGAGCGTGGTGTTGGCGTCGAGCGTATCGAAACCCGCGTCCTGCAGCTTGTAGGTGCGCATCTTGTTGGCGAGACCGAGCCCGCGGCCCTCCTGCTCCAGATACAGGATGACTCCGCCGCCCTCTTCATCGAGTCGGCGGATCGCGAGCCGGAGCTGGTCGCCGCAATCGCAGCGGCGCGAGCCGAATACGTCGCCGGTCAGGCAGGCCGAATGCAGACGCACCGGCACCGGCTGTGTCATATCGGGGTGTCCGACGAAGATCGCAGTCGAGCTGCCGCCGATGGCATCGCGGAAGATCACAAAACGCGCGCACGCGGATCCGTTGAGCGGCACGTTGGCTTCGGCCGCGATTTCGATCGAGGCGATCGCCTGCCGGCGGAATTGCGTCACCGCATCCGCAACGACGCCGACAAACGGAGCCAGAGCGACGGTGGCGGCAACGTCGGCGACCAGAAGCGCCGGAAGCCGGTGCGCAAGCTTGGCGAGCTCGATCGCAGCGCCCGCATTGGCGCCGGCATCGACGACCTCCAAACGCCGCTTGACGCCAGGGTCGGCCGCCAGCGTCAGGATGCTGGCCGCGTCCTCGCCGTCCGAAACCGGAATGCCCACCGGGGCGGCGGCATCGAGACCGAGAGCGAGTGCCCGGCTTGGCGTGATGACGAGATATGGTCGCGCTGGCGCGACGAGCTGCCGGAATGCCGCAAGCCGCTCGTCGGTCATGCCATCGATCGGCACGGCCGCGACCTGCCCGACCTCGGATGTGATAATGACGGGCCGACCCGACCGGAATTCGGCCAATCCACGCTCTACTGAAACATGCTCAGGCAGCCCAAACAGGCTTGACCAAGCGCCACCCCTTATGTCGTTCACAGTTAAATCATCTCCGATCAAAACAAACCCCGCAGCGTCGCGGGTAGTCCATCGCTATGATTGGATTCAAATCGAGGCGTTTTCACGATTATGTCTCCTAATATCATGACGCGATGATGATGTCCCCACACCAGGCACGACCGCCAGCCGAGGACGGCAGCAACGAAACCAATTCGCAAGCATGGGCAGACGTTCCGCGTCTGATGAAAGAATCGGAAAATTTATTTCCGGAGCCATGGGAAGGTATCTTTGGGCCTTTGCGAAAAGGTCAAATTGACGACTTGGTTATTGTCGCTCAATGCGGGCAATCGATCGACGCGCGGATTGCCACCGAAGCCGGACATTCCCATTACGTAAATGGCCCGGACGGGCTCGCCCATCTTCACCGCCTGCGCGCTCTGGTCGACGCCGTCGTTGTTGGCGTGGGCACCGTGAATGCGGACGATCCACAACTGACGGTCAGGCGGGTCGCCGGCGACAGCCCGGTGCGGGTGATGATCGACCCGCACGGCCGCATCTCGCCTTCCGCCCGATCGCTTGTCGCGGACGGCGTCCGACGAATCGTCCTGACACGGCCTGAAACCAAAATTGACCTCCCGCCGGACGTCGAAATCGTCCGCCTCTACGCAGCCAACGGGCAGATGGCCCCGTCGGACATCCTTATGGCGCTCGCCGAGCGTGGCCTCCGGCGCATCTTGATCGAAGGAGGCGCCAACACGGTGTCCCGTTTCCTGGAGGGGCGCTGTCTTGACCGGCTGCACGTGGTGATCGCTCCGCTGATCATCGGTGCCGGCGTGGCCAGCGTGAACTTGCCGCCGATCGACCGGATCACCGAGGCGATACGGGCGCCGATATCCGCCCATCGCCTTGGCGATGAGGTGCTGCTCGATTGCGATCTTTCGGCTCACCGGATCGGCATCGGCAGGGCGAAGATATCGAGGTGACCGATGCGCAGGTGCGAGCTTCCGCTCGCAATCAGTGCGCGCCGAGCGGCAAGCCAAGCCTCGATCCGCTCATCCGGCATACCGCATTCCCGCGCCGCCTGCGCGAAGCCGGCAATAATCTCATTCTGAATAGCCTTGTCGCCGGGCCCGAGGACCCAGTCCGACCGGCCTTGGGTGACCGCATAACCGACCTGCGTAAAACGCTCGGCAGCGCGGGCGGCAGCATCCGGCCCCAGCGCCGGGCCAAAGCCCTTGTTGCCGCGCTGGTGCCGGTTGAGCGCTGCGACGATATCGGCATCAACCGGCACGCCTGGCTCGAACGAGATTCGTCCGTCATAGGTCAGCGCCGCATAGACCGGCAGCCGCCGGGCCGCTGCTTCCACGACCAAGCGGTCAAGCCATTCGGTCGAAACCAGGTCGAACAGCGCCGACGCGGCGATCAGGTCGACCGGACCGTCGAGCGCAAGCTCAAGATCGCGCGCAAGATCGACGGTACGCGCCGCCACCGTTACCTCCGGCGCACGGCCGAGGGTGGCGGCCTCGGCCAGCAGGCCGAGATCGTTGTCGACGAGACGCCAGTTCTGGCGGGCGGGCAACCGGCCACCGATGGCGCGCAGCGTTGCGCCGGTGCCGCAGGCAAGATCGACCACGGAGATCGAGCCCTGGCCGCGAAAGGCTTCGAGCAGCGCATCGAGCACGACCGGGTTGCGAGCCGCCTTGTCGTAAGGCTCGCGGAGCGCCAGCCATTGGGCGGAGAAGCCACTCATGCGGCCGCATCCAGAGCTCGCGCGAACATCCGGCCAGCCTCCTCCCAGGTCGGCAGCGTCGCAGCCGCCGCTCGAGCGCCGGCTGAAAGGCGCTCACGCTCCGCCGGATCGGCGAACAAGCGTGCAAGCACGGCCGTCAGCGCGCCGGCATCGTCGGGAGCGACCAGCATGCCCGCTCCCGCCGGCACCGCTTCCGGGATCGCGCCCGCAGTGGTGCCGATCACCGGCACGCCATAGGCGATCGCCTCGGTATAGGCCATGCCATAGCCCTCGAACCGCGACGGCAGGACGAATAGATCGGCCTCCGCATAGAGGCTTGCCAGCCGCTCCTGCGACACGGCCCCGAGCAGCGTGACCCGGTCTGCGAGCCCCGACCGGCGGATCTGGTCGGCAAGCGTCTGCGCTGTCGCGCCATCACGATCGCGGTCCCCGGCGATGACCAGGCGCCACGGACGATCCGGCAGCGCCGCCAGCGCCGCGATCAGCACGTCGTAGCCCTTGCGCCGGATGACCGAACCGACCGCGAGCAGGCTGACAATCGCATTGCTTTCGTCCCGCCGCGCGATCGCGACCCGCTCGGTGCCCGGCCGCACGACGTTGATCCGATCCGCCGGCACTCCGTAGTCGGCCGCGACAACCCGCGCGGTCGATTCGCTGGTGACGATGACGCGGCGCGCACATGACAGCGCCGCGCACTCGCTCTTGCGCAATGCCGCTGCCTCGCTCTCGCTCAACCCGCTTTCGAGCGCGAGCGGGTGATGCACCAGTGCGACCAGCCGGCGCGAGCGGTGGAGCGCTTCCGCGGTGTCGGGCAGCACGCCGAGGGCAAGCCCGTCGATCACGACCATCCGCCCGTCCGGCAATGCGGCAAGACGCGCATGCGCGGCCGCCTTCGTCACCTCGGAAGGACGAGGAAAGCCCACACCGAGATCCAGTACCTCGACGCGCCAGCCGAGCGCACCAAGCCCGGCGACGATGTGCCGGTCATAAACGTAGCCGCCGGTCGGCGTCGCCAGATCACCGGGCACGGCAAACGCCATCTCCTTCACCACAATGGCGCCTCGTACCAGGCGCGCGCGGTCGGCGATTCCGCGATCGTGATCCGGATCGACTTGATCTCGCGTGGCTCGCGGCCGAGGCGACCGGAGCGCGCCGCGTCCGCCAGCGCGTCGAACACATGGCGGGTCAGAAACTCGGTGGTGGTGTTCTCGCCGGAGAACTGCGGCAGCACGTCGAGATTCTGGTAGTTGAGCGGCGCGAGCACGGCCTTGAGCGCGTCGTGCGCACGGCCGATATCGACGACAATGCCGTTTTCGTCGAGACGTTCCGATAGGAACGCCGCACGCACCACGAAGGTCGCGCCATGCAGCGCCTGCGCGGGGCCGAATACCTCCCCACGAAACGAATGCGCGATCATGATCTGGTCCGACACTTCCACCGCAAACAAGGCACACCTCCGATTGATCCGCCACCGGCTTTCAAGGATAGCGGATGAGAGGACAGACGACGTCGGAATCCGCGGCCAGCAGCGCCGGCAGCCGGGCCGGCAGATCGGCGAAATCGACCGGCGATCCGAGCAGCACGTCAAGCGCGGGATCGTCAAGCAGGGCGAGCGCGGCCGTAAGGCGCCGCGCGAGCGTCCAGCGCGGGCGGCGCGACGGCGCAACCATGCCGACCTGGCTCGAGACGAGACGCAGACGGCGGCTATGGAAGCTTCCGCCCAGCGGAACGGCGACATCACCCGATCCGTACCAGCTGAGTTCGACGACCGTTGCTTCCGTGCCGGCAAGGCCAAGCGCGGTCGCGAGGCCGGCTTCGCTTGCACTGGCATGAAATACCAGGTCGCAATCTGTGGGCGCGGCCTCGGGCGAGGCAAAGCCCGCGCCCAAGGCCTTCGCCGGGACGGCGCGGGCCTGCGTCACGTCAACGACGGTGACGTCCACCCCCGGCAGCTTTGCGCACAGCCGTGCAATCAAGAGCCCCACCACCCCGCCGCCGACGATGGCAATACGGTCCGCCGGGCCGGGCGCCCCATCCCAGACCGCATTGAGCGCGGTTTCCATATTGGCTGCGAGCACCGCGCGCGCCGGCGGGACCTGATTTGGCACCAGCACGAGCGCGGTTTCGGGCAGGACAAATTCGCTCTGATGCGGATGAAGCGCAAATACCGTCCGCCCGCCAGCAGCCCCTTCCGCAACCGCGCCCACCGTCGCGTAGCCGTATTTGACCGGGAACGGGAACGCGCCTCCCATGGCCGGCGCGCGCATGCGCTCGAACTCACTCTTCGGCACCCGGCCCTGGAACACGAGACGTTCGGTGCCGCGGCTGATCGCGCCATAGAGCGCGCGGACACGCACTTCGCCCCCGGCGGGGGCGGCAAGGAACTCCTCCCGGAGTTCGGCGCGTCCCGGCCCAACATACCAGAGCGCCTTGGCGCTGCCTGATCGCTCTTTAGCCACGATTGTCCGCGATAGCGTTGAAACCCGCTTCGCTCTATCCTTACGCGGGTCGGAACGACACGCCAACACTCCCATGACCGATCAATTGGTCCGCGACGACGTCCGCAACGACTCGGCGAGCGCTGCCACGCCGGTTCATTTGACGCAACGGCGGGTCATTTTCTTTACATTGGTCGGGCTGACGATGGCCGGGTCGATCTGGCTGCTGGCCGAGGCGCTCTCGGCTGGCGGCTTCGGCGCTATCGATCTCCTGCTGGTCGTTCTATTCGCTATCACGCTGCCCTGGCTGGTGATTGGATTCTGGAACGCAACCATCGGACTCCTGATCATGCGCTTTTCCGCCGACCCGGTGGCTGCGGTGACGCCGGTCGCCGCCAATGTCAGCGGGCACGAGCCGATCGTCGCCTCGACCGCCATTTTGGTCTGCATTCGCAACGAACCGCCGGAACGCGTCGTCAGCCACCTCGCGCCGTTGATGCAGGGACTGTTCGCGCGCGGAGAAGCCTCGCACTTCCACATCTATGTGCTGAGCGACACCGGCGACCTCGCACACGCGGCGATCGAGAGCCGGCAGTTCGCGGTGCTGGCGAATGCGTGGCGCGACCGTTTCGAGATCACCTATCGCCGGCGCGAGAGCAATACCGGCTTCAAGGCAGGGAACATCCGCGACTTCTGCGAGCGCTGGGGCGGCAATCACGACTATGCGCTGCTGCTCGACGCCGACAGCCTGATGACCGCCGACGCGGTGCTGCGGATGGTGCGTATCATGCAGGCGGAGCCGAAGCTCGGCATCCTGCAAAGCCTGGTCATTGGCATGCCGACGATGAGCGCGTTCGCGCGCATCTTCCAGTTCGGTATGCGGCTCGGCATGCGCTCCTATACCATCGGCAGCGCCTGGTGGCAGGGCGACTGCGGCCCCTGTTGGGGCCACAATGCGATCATCCGGATCGCGCCGTTCGTGGCGCATTGCCATCTCCCGATCCTGAAGGCCGGTTTCATTCGCGGGCATGTGCTCAGCCACGACCAGGTCGAAGCGGTACTGATGCGGCGCGCCGGCTACGAGGTGCGCGTCCTCACCGAGGAAGGCGAGAGCTTCGAGCAGAATCCGCCGACATTGATCGAGTTCATCCGGCGCGATCAGCGCTGGTGTCAAGGCAACATGCAATACTGGCATTTTTTGCTACTGCCCGGGCTCAAGCCTGTCGGCCGCTACCAGCTCGTGTTCGCGCTGCTGATGTTCCTCGGTTCGCCGGCCTGGATCGGCCTCCTGCTCGTGAGCACGATCGCGATCGCGGCGACCGGGTTCAGCGGCGTCTTTATCCATGCCAACACGGGCTTCGCGGTATTCGTTTTCGTGCTGCTGATGTGGTTTGCGCCCAAGATCGCGACCGTCATCGACGTGTTGGCGCGACCGACGCTTCGCCGCGCCTTCGGCGGGGGATTCCGCTTCCTGGCCGGGGTCGCGACCGAGGTCGTCTTCTTCCTCCTGCTCTGTCCGATCATGTGGTTTTCGCACACCATATTTCTTGCCCGGTTGCTGCTCGGCCGTTCGATCGGATGGGGCCCGCAGGCGCGCGACGATCATGCCGTGCCATGGTCGCTGGCGTTCCGCCAATTGTGGCCGCACACGCTGTTCGGGCTGTGGGCGACCGTCACGCTGGCGCTGACGGTGCCGGCTGCCGTTCCCTATGCCCTTTTCATTGCCGGCGGCCCGCTGTTGGCGGTGCCGCTCGCAGTCATCACCGCCTCGCCGCTGACCGGCCGGCTGCTGGCGCGGATCGGACTGGGCCGGCTGCCCGAGGAAACCGCGCCGCCGGCCGAGATGGCGGCGCTCGGGCTTGCCGCTCTCGGCGAACCGGCTCGCGCCGGCCGCGTTCCATAAATCGCGCGATGGGCGAACGCTGGCGCACGCTCCGCGGCATCATCCGCTCGCTGCGCATCTACTACGGCGACCGGCCGCGCCGCGCCGCGATGGATCGCCTCTACGGCGAATTCGTTGCAGCCGGCGATCTCGTCTTCGACGTCGGAGCCCATGTCGGCGACCGCACCGCCTCATTCCGCAGGCTCGGCGCGCGGGTGGTTGCGGTCGAGCCGCAACCCGCGCTGGCGCGTACGTTACGGCTCTTCTACGGCCGCGACAGATCGGTCGCGATCGAAGCGGCGGCGGTCGGACGAAGCGCCGGCAGCGTCGAGCTTCGGCTCAACCCCGACAACCCGACGGTGGCGACCGCCTCCAACGCCTTCGTTGCGGCCGCAGACGGCGCACCGGGCTGGGCGGGTCAGACCTGGACCAAAGCAGTCCGGGTGCCGGTTACGACGCTTGACGACCTGATCGCCCGGCACGGCGCGCCGTCGTTCATCAAGCTCGACGTCGAAGGCTTCGAGGCTGAGGCGCTGGCCGGGCTGACGCGCCCACCGCCCGCCCTCTCATTCGAGTTCACAACTATTCAACGCGACGTAGCCGTGGCTTCGATCGAGCGTTGTGTCGCGCTCGGCTATGGCCGCTTCAATGCCGCCCTTGGCGAAAGCCAGACTTTTGCGCACTCAGCCTGGCAAAGCGGGCCCGAGATCACGCGTTGGCTCCTGGAATTGCCGGTCGAGGCGAACTCCGGCGATGTCTATGTGCGCCGGTCGTGACGAGTGGTCCGATTCTAACATTCGCATCCCATTTGGGCAGGCGACTTTGCGAATGTTAGAATCAAAGGACCACTAGCAAGTATAGATTGCTAGTGGAGTTTTGGATTTGACATTCGCTTCCAGAACTCGCGGCTAGGTGGGTAGCGAATGTCAAATCC
>JBOHIG010000348.1:0-27875 GCA_050725815.1 Xanthobacteraceae bacterium | reverse complement strand
AGATGATGACGCAGAGCCAGCAGATGACGCTGGTGTTCTCGACGCCCGAAGAGTTGCGCAAATTCGAGCAGGAACAGACGCGCATCTGGAATGCCGTCATCCGCGAGAACAACATCAAGGCCGGTTGACGCCCGCAAAGGCGCAATCCGCGAGCTGCGTCCGCCATCGCGAGCGAGACGTGCAGAAGCGGCCGAAAGCGAAACCAGTCATTGGGGTTGGGGGGCGCATAGGCCCCCCAAACCCGCCCCTCAGCCGCCACCGAAGGTCCTGCCCGCCCGCACCATGAAGGTGCGGCCCGGCAGCGGATAGGCGTTGAAGGTGCCCGGCGCGAAGGTGCTGGCGATCGCATAGTCATAGTACTTCACGTCGAACAGGTTCTGCACCGAGACCGAATAGAAGAAACCGTTGATGTCGCCGCCGAGCCGCACATCGACCACGGCTTGGCCCGGGATTTTCGCCCGGGTGTTATCCTGATCGTTGTCCATCCGCCGCGCCGAGAACACGCGGGCGACGGCATCGAACACCAGCCATTTGCGGTAGATATCCCAGGACACGCCAGCGCTGCCGGTCCACGGCGACACGAGCGGCACGTCCTTGCCAGCGAACGGCCCTTCGCGGAACTTGGCGCGGATATAGGCAAGGCCCCCCTTGAAGCGCAACGTCTCGGTCGCCTGCCAGGTCAGGATCGACTCGACGCCTTCACGGCGAGTCGGATCGAGATTGGTGTTGGTGAACGTCGCCGGGCTGAAATGCAGCTCGTCCTTCAGGTTCATGAGGAACGCGCTGGTTTGCAACGTCACCGTGCCCGCCGAGACCCGAAAACCACCCTCCACGTCGTGTGACGTCTGGGTCTTCAGGTCGAAATTGGTCGGCACGCCGAATGGCGCCATGGCGACCCGCTCGTCCACATTTGGCAGCCGGAAGCTCCGCGCCGCCCGCGCAAACAGCGCGAGGTGCTGGATCGGGCGATGCTCGATACCAACATGCAGCGCGTGCTGGGTTTCGCTGCGGTCAAGCGGAAGCCCCTCGGGCGCCGCAAACAGCGCACCCGGCGCCGTCGGATCGAGCTGGTCGCGCGCTTCGATGCGGTTGCGCTGAACGCGTGCGCCGAACGCGATGTCGGTGTCGGGGCGGACGCCCAGCGTTTCCTGGAAATAGGCGGCCGCCGTGGTCTGGCGAAGATCGTAGCGATGGATCGGCGGATCGCCTTTGTGCAATCCGCGGTCCTGATCGAACCGCGAGTCGTAGATGTCGATGCCCGCCAAGAGCTTCCCCGCCATGCCGGCGAGAGAATGCCGGCTAGCGATGCGTGGCGTAAGTGACAACGTCGTCAGCCCAGCCTCCAAGTAGTTGTCGAAGCCGCCAAGAAAGGCGGAGGCCGCCTGGTCCTTTCTGCGCACGCCGCCGTCCACGATCAGCTCGGTGCCCTGCCACAGGATGTGGGTGAGGCCCGCGGTCGCATTGGCGCCTCGCTTCTCGGCGAAGTCGCGGGGCGTCGCTGCCCCGCGCCGGTCGGTGATGAGCTCGTTCGAGATTGGCGTCACACGGCGTCCGCCCGGCAGTCCGAGACGCTGGTCGTCGCCGGAGAGATTGAGATAGGCGCTGGTATTCGGGCTGATGGCCCAGCGGAAATCACCGACGGCGTTCTGCTGCCGCAGCCTGTTGTTGACGCGATAGCCGTCCGACTCGATGCCGTTGGCATGAATCGATGCCGCCAACGGCCCGGCCGAGCCATTGGCCGAGACATTGCCCTCCAGATAGTTGAACGATCCGAACGTACCCTGCACGCGCAGCGACGGCGGAAGCGCGACGCCGGTCTTGGTGATGATGTTGATGACGCCGCCGACGGCGCCGTCTCCGTAGAGCACAGCGCCGGAATTGCCGCGTGTGATCTCGATGCGCTCGATGCTGTTCTTCGGGATGGCGCTGTAGTCGACGCCGCCCATGTCGATGTCGTTGAGGCGGCGGCCGTTGACCAGCACCAGCGTATTGGATGTCGCGGCGGCTCCGAAGCCGCGCATGTCCACGGTGGTCTGCGCGCCGTTGACCTGCCCGAACAGGCTGCGCGTCTGGATACCCGGCTCGCGCGACAGGATGTCCTGCAGCGTCTGCCCGGGCGAACGCTCGATCTCCTGTGCGGTGATGGTTGTAGTCGAAGCACCGGTAATTCCGCCGGTCCCGAGCCGGCTCGCCGTCACCAGCAATTCGCCCAGCACCGTTTGCGCCGCAGCACGCTCACTCCCCAGCACGGCTATGCCGCCGGCGATCGCCAGCGTAGCCAACCCCTTCCATGAAGCTCCCATGACATGCGTCCTTCGTTTGCGCCCCGCGGGGCGCCCGGTGAACAGGACCGAAACGAAGGCCACAGGAATGCTGCACCCCGGACGATCGGCCTCGGCAAATGCCGAAGGCCGGCCGTCCGGCCGGACATCACTCACGCTTGGATCGTGGGAGATACATCTCGCACGGCCTTCGCATCGGTTGTGGTGTCACCGCTGCGAACGCCGCTCCGTGTGGTCCTTCCGCCCACCGGTTGGGTGACCGCGCTGGCAGGTCTCCTGGCTCGCGGGTCTTAGCCTCGCCGTCCAGCCTTCCCAGTTTCCCAGTGGCTGACGCGGACGACAGGCTCGCCGCTTACAGTTGCGGGGGCAGCCACGGCTCGGGGCTGCAACATGCAGCCCCATCCGTGTTCCCTCTTGCCTCCCCGGAGCGACCCGGGGAACCAGCACGGTTGCAAGCATTCCGTGGACGGGTTCCGCCGTCAAGACCGTGCGTGCGCGGGAGCCTGCTACCGTTGCGTTCGGGCCACAGGGGTGGAAGGCGATTGGCGTTCCGGCCGGGTCGAACGGGCCCACGCCGTAAGGTGCTGCAACCGAGGGCGACAATAAATCTATCCGGCCGCTTCCGTCTCCGCCGTCATCCATTCGAGGTACGCCTGGTCCACCCCCTCGATCGCAAGCACCAGGATCGCCGGCACGTCGTATGAATGCATTTCCTTGACCGCGGTGGACACCTGCTCGCTCAGCGAGGCGCGGGTCTTGATGATCATTACGGCTTCCTCGCCGCGCTCCACCTGTCCGTTCCACTGATAGTAGGAGACCATGCCGGGCAGGATATTGACGCAAGCGCATAGCCGCCGTTCGACCAGCGCACGGCCCGCCTCCTCCGCCTCGACAATGGATGGATAGGTCGTATAGACGAAAACGATGCGCTCGCCGTTCATGCGCCCCTCCGTTGCAGGTCGCTTGCCGGCCGGCATGACGGCCCCGCGAGACCCGAATTGAGAGCCAAATTGAGCCAGAAATCGCGCCCCAAGCGACCCTCTCCTTCGAGCTACGAGCGGATCGCCTTCGTTGCAAGTCCCGTCAGGGAAGCACGGGAGGCGCAGAAGCGGCTGGCGCGGCGCTACGGCAATGTGGCGCCAGGCTCGGCGGACGTGATCGTCGCGCTCGGCGGCGACGGCTTCATGCTGCAAACGCTGCACAGGTTCATGAAGTCGGGCCCGCCGATCTACGGCATGCATCGCGGCACCATCGGCTTCCTGATGAACGAATACGCCGCCAACCGCCTGGAGGCGCGGCTCGCGGCCGCGCACAGGACGGTCATCCATCCGCTGCTCATGTGCGCGCGCGACGAGCGAGGACGAAAGCACGAGTCGCACGCCTTCAACGAGGTATCGCTGTTCCGGCAGACCTACCAGGCGGCGCATCTGCGCATCCTGGTCGACGGCAAGGAGCGGCTGCCACTGCTGATCGCCGACGGCGCGCTGGTGGCGACACCCGCTGGATCGACCGCCTACAACCTCTCCGCCCAGGGACCGATCATCCCGATCGATGCGCCGCTGATGGCGCTCACCCCGATCAGCCCGTTCCGGCCGCGACGCTGGCATGGTGCGCTGCTGCCTGATCGCGCGCTAGTGGCCGTCGAAGTGTGCGATACCGACAAGCGGCCTGTCGCGGCCGTCGCCGACCACACCGAGGTGCGCAACGTGCGCAGCGTCGAGATCGGAATGGACCACGCAATCGCGGTGAACATCCTGTTCGACCCCGGCCACAGCCTGGACGAGCGCATCGTGCGCGAGCAGTTCGGGTATTGAGCCAGCGGAGCTTGGCCGCCATGACGCCTGCTTTCCTTGCTCCGGTCGCGGCGTTTGTCCGCAAGTATCAGCTTCTGCCGTACGCGTTTCTGGCGCTGGTGGCGCTGATTTTCTCCTCGACCAACACGCAGGTCTACCGGAACTTCTTCTATATCGCGGTACTGCCGTGCTTCCTGCTGGCGCTGGATAGGCGCATCCTTGTCGCGATCTTCGAATCCTGGGTTTGGCGATTCGCCGCGCTCCTGCTTCTCTACATGTGGCTAACCCTGTTCTGGTCGGACACCGCGAGCGCGGACGATATCGTCCAATTCGGGCGGCGGGCGGTGTCCATCTTACTTTATCTCACCATTCTCGCGATGCTCGCCGTGACGCCCGGCTTCACGCAATGGCTGTTCCGCTGGGTCGTCGCGATAGCGGCGATCATGGCGGTGCAGGCGTTGATCGCGCGCACGATGGCCTGGGGCTGGAACCCGCGCATTCGCCTCGGCGTCCGCGGCTTCTCGGATTACCAGGCAACCGGGGCCGTCTACGGCATGCTGCTGATCGGAGCGTTGTTCTATCTGAACAAGGCGAAGACCACGCTCACCGAATGGCGGCTGTTCATGATTGCGATGACGCTGATGGCGCTGTTCGTGCTGGCGACGCAGAGCCGCGCCAACTGGATCGTGCTCGCGGCCGTGGTCATCCTGGTCGCCGTGTTCACCCATGTGCGCTGGGTCCTGATCGCGATTCCGGTCGGCATCGCGGTCGTGCTTGCCTTCGTGGCGATCGGGATATGGAACACACACCTGCTCACGATGCCCGACAACGCCTATCGCCTCGAATCCTGGGCGTACTATCTGGAAAACTGGCGGCGAGCGCCGTGGTTCGGCGTCGGCGCGGACGCCGACATGGTGTTCCCCGCAAGCGACGGCGTCACAATCTGGCGCGGGCACAACGTCTATCTGTCCTATCTGGCGCATGGCGGCATTGTCGGACTTGTGCTGTTCTTGTTCATGCTCGGCGCGGCCGCGCGGGCGGCCTATCGCGCTTTCGTAACGTCGGGCAATTTCGCGCTGATCGGCATGCTGCTCTACATCATGCTTTTCTTCCTCGTCGATCTTGAGATTTTCACCTTGAACGCAGGGTGGCAGTGGCTGCTTCTCTGGCTGCCCATCGGGCTGATCATCGGCGAAGAGGTGCGGCCCTCAACACAATGATCCGTGGCGCTGGACGCGTCAGCCGACTATCCTGCCGACCGGAAATCGTTCGCGACCAGCGCCGCCCAAACCGATGACGAGCATTGCAGCCGCCGAGCCCACAAAAACCCGCCCGTCGTCGCTCGCGCCGGGGCAGCGGCCGCACGACGCCGCGCGCCAACGCATCCTGTTCGCCTCGACCGTCCACTATCTGCCGGAACTGACCGGCGGGATCGAATCGACCACGCACGAGATGTGTTTGTCGCTGGCCACGCGCGGATGCGAGGTCGCGGTGCTGTCTCGCACCCGCCGCATGAGCCGGTTCGCCTGGCAGGCGCGGCTCAATCGCGCGATCGGACGCGCCGCTCTCGCATGCGACCGCGCGCTGGGCTACCCGGTCTACCGCGCGCGCAAGCCGCTCGCGGCAGTCGACGCGGCATGCGAAGCGTTCGCGCCGACGCTCGCGGTCGTCCAGAGCGGAGCGATCGTGCCGCTTGCGCGCGAATTCGCCGCGCGCGGAGTGCCGACCGTCGTGTTCCTGCACAACCTCACTTTTTCCCAGATGGGCGGCGACTTCTTCTCACATCCGTTGGTGAGCTACGCCACCGTCTCGCAATTCATGGCTTCAGCGCTTACGGAGAAGCTCGCCACCGCGCCGATCGTGATCCCACCGCTGATCGTGCCGGAACGATACGCCACCGCGACCTCGCGCGAGGTCGCGACCTTCGTCAATCCAACGCCGATCAAGGGGCTTGAGATTGCGCTGCATCTGGCCCGGCGGCGACCTGACATCAAGTTCGAGTTCGTGGAATCCTGGCCGCTGCGACGTCGCGAACGACAGTCGCTGGCGGCCACGCTCGCCAACCTGCCCAATGTGCGGTACCAGCCGCGCATGAGCGACATGCGCGCCGTCTATGCGCGTTCGCGACTCCTGCTGGCGCCGAGCCAGTGGCGCGAGCCCTGGGGCCGCGTCGTTGCCGAGGCGCAGCTTAACGGCATCCCCGTCATCGCCAGCAATACCGGCGGGCTGCCGGAAGTCGTTGGCGCAGGCGGCCTGCTGGTCGAGCCGCACGACGATCCCGCCACCTGGGAAACGGCGCTCGCGCGAGCGTGGGACGATCCCGCGACCTACGAGCGACTCATGTATGCTGCGCTCGAAAACTCCCGCCGGCCGGAAATCCAACCCGACCACATCGTCTCCGCCTTCCTCGCGCTCGCGGTCATGAAGACTGCAAGCCTGGGCCACCCATGACGCCCGCGTTTCTTGCTCCCGCCGCTGCCTTCGTCCGCAGGCATCAGCTCTTGCCGCTCACCTTCCTGGCGCTGCTGGCGCTGATCCTGGTGGTGCCCAAGACGCAAGTCTACCGGAACTTCTTCTATATCGCGGTGGTGCCCTGCTTCCTGCTGGCGCATGACCGTCGCCTGCTCGCGGCCATCGCCGAATCCTGGGTGTGGCGATGCTGCGCGCTTCTGCTCGCCTATATGTGGCTGACCCTGTTTTGGTCGGCGACCGCCGAGCCGGAAGATTTCTTCAATTTCGCGCGGCGCGTGCTTTCGATCCAGCTCTACATCACCATCCTGGCGATGCTCGCCGCGACGCCGGGCTTTCCGCAGCGCCTGTTTCGTTGGCTGATCGCGGTGGCCGCGGCCGTCGCGGTCGCCGTGCTGCTCATCTATGCGATCCATCGCGTCTGGGACCCGCGCTATCGCGTCGGCGCGCTGGGATTTGCCAATCCGAACGTGACCGGTGCCGTCTACAGCGTGCTTCTGCTGGGGGCGCTGTTCTACCTGCTCAAGGCCAAGAGCACGCTGGTCGAATGGCGGCTGGCGGTGGTGGCGATGGCGATCATGGCGTTCTTCGTCCTGCTCACCCAGAGCCGCGGCAACTGGATCGCGCTCGCAGCCACGCTCATCCTGATCGCGATGTTGGCGGGGGTGCGCTGGATTCTGGTCGCAATTCCGATCAGCGTGGCCATTTTGGGCGTCTGCCTGGCGCTCGGGATGATGGACCTTCACATCCTGCTCGGGCGCGGCGATTCCTACCGCGTCGAATCCTGGCTGCACGTCTTCGACATCTGGCGCAAGGCGCCGTGGTTCGGTATCGGTGTGGACTTCAATCCGATCTTCCATTCCGCCGACGGCAGCGAGATCTGGCATGCACACAATGTCTATCTGTCGTACATGGCGCACGGCGGCGCAGTCGCGCTGGCGCTGTACTTGCTGATGTTGAGCGCCGCCGCAATTGCCGCCTTTCGCGCCTTCGTGGCGGAAGGCAATTTCGGGGTGATCGGGATGCTGCTCTTCATCGCGCTCTACAGCATCATCGATTTCGAGATCTTCACACTAAATGCCGGCTGGCAATGGCTGTTTGTCTGGCTACCGATCGGCCTCGTCATCGGCACGCAGGTGCGGCCTACAGCGGCAGTCGCCGAGCCTGCATCCGGCAGTCCGCACGTTGTACGGTAAGTGCCGGTGCGGCGCCTTATGTGCGCTTGAGGCCCACCGGCAATCCCTGCATCAGGCTGTGCGCCGACGACATCGCCGAGGAGACGATGCTGCTCAGCGTGCTCTGCGAGTATTCGTATTCGCCGGCAATCCGCACGATCTGTCCACGCTTGCCGACGTTTCCGGTCTTGAAGCTCCGCAGCCCCGCGCTGCCCTCATCGCCGCCGAGATCGAGCCATTGCGCGTTCGTTCCGCGCAACCGATTGATGATCCACCACCGCAGCGCATAGCCGGCGCGGGCGGAAAGTCCGTGCTCGTCGCTCGCGCTGAACGCGGCGAACACGCGATCGCCGGAGCCGACGATGATCGAGCCCGCGACCACCCGGCCCTCGTGATAGGCCAGGAACAACCGCATCCCGAGCTCCAGCGTCGCATGCGCCGACGCCGCGAACGCGGGCAGCAGCTCAACGTGATGGCGATCCTGGAAGTGCTTGCGCGCCGCCATGCTGCGATAAAGCGCCATGAAGTCCGGCAACCCCGCCTGTGGATCGGCTTCGCCGATCTCGACCTTTGCCGCGAGCGCCCGCTTGAGATTGGAGCGCCAGCTCGCGCTGACGCTCGCCATCTGCTCGTTCTCGGTCAGCCGGAGATCGACAAGGTAGCGTTCTGGGTTCGGCGGCCCGCGTCCAAGACGAAATTCCGCCTCCAGGAGCCTGCGTTGCCACTCTTGCGCATAAGTCGGGTCGGGCGGCGGCATGATGCGGACCGCCAGCCCCTTCTGCCTGGCAAAGGCCTGCTTGATCGCGGCGAGCACGGCAGCGAGGATTTCCGGATTTGCTGTGTCGCCCTGGCGTCGCCACAGCGGCCCAAATTTCACATAGCCCATTCCCGACTTGATCAGCGGAATGGTCGCCAGCATCACCAGCGCGAGCGCCACCGGCTCGTGCGTGCCGAGATCGCGCAGCACCAGCCCGCACAGCCGCGAGCCGCCCCAGCGCGGCGCTGCATAGGCCGCCATCTGCTCCAGGCAGGCGTCGGCGAAGGTCGCGACCAGCGAATCCCAGCTCTGGCCGATATTGCGCCAGAGCTCGTAGCGATAGCGGGGCGGCAGCGGCCCCTCCAGCGAAAGGCCGGGCAGATCGTCCTGGAGCAGAACGTCGCTCATGGGGCGAGCCCCGCCCTCAGTCCGGTGCGATCGGCGGCGACTTGCGAACGTCCGGCGTCGTGCCGACGGCGGCGCGCGATCCAAACACGGAGCGCGCCCTGCTGAACAGGCCCCAGAGCGTCTCGTTCTGCTTGATAAAGCGTTTCAGGTTGCGGGCGATGCGTGCACGCGCAACCTCCGGCCAGCCGCGCACCGTCGCCGCCGCCATGTAGTCGTAGAGTGACGATATCGTATCCGACCACTCGCGCTTGTAGCGTTCGTCACCGATAGTGAAGTCGAAACGATGCAGGTCATGCTCGATCGCGTAGCGCAGGAGATCGCGCAGATGCGCCGCGCCAGGACCGAAACGGGATGTATCCCCGTCGTCGTAGCTGGCCAGTACGTGATAGTAACAGCCGCGGAACATCAGCCCGAGATTGGTTGCGGCCCAGATCGATCCAGCATCGAGCCGGCTCACATGCACGAGGTGCTGCGTGCGCGGATCGGTGGCAATGTCGACAAAGAACTCCCGCCATCCTGGCCGCGCGAAGAGATTCGTCACCCCCATGCGTGCGAACGAGCGCGCCTTCTGCTCCATCAGCGTGTCGAGCGTGCTCACGATGTCGTCGCGGACATCCGGCGTGATAAAGCGAACCTCACCGAATTCCCCGAGCCGCTTGAGCTTGGTGCGGTCGCGCCGGCGCGTCGCCGATGAGCGCCTCTCCCGATAGTATTCGTCCCAGGTCCCATGCAGCTCCGCGGCATAGGCGTTGCTCGGATTCAAGTTGACCGGAAGGGCCATAAATGGATTGGGCTGCGTGCCGACCGCTTCCGGGATCTTAGTCAGCGCGACGAGGTCGTGCCGATGGCCTGGCCGCGATTGCAACAGGGCGCAGACCGCGCGCCAAAGCTTCGGGAATTCGCCGGCAGGCACTCGGACGGAGAAATCCTTGCCAAGCAGCGGCGCGTTGTAGTCGCACAGATCGCTGCCGAGCCAGGTCAGCCGGCGGACGAAGCCCCGCTCGACCGCCAGCGGCAGCAGAAACAACGGCTCGCCGTCATTGTCGCGTCCGACGACGATCGCCGGCGTGACATTCGATCGGACGCCGACGTGACGGAACCACGCCGCCAGCCAGTCGAAGGTTTGGAACGGGGTGCAGTCGGCCGCTTGCTCGAATCGCCGCCACTCCGATTCGACCGCATCGAGATTGTCATAGAGCGTGAGCGCGGGCCGCCCGACGCTTGCGCGCGTGGCGATGGCGCCGTCTTGCAGAACGGGTTCAACGCTGCGCTGGTCGAGAACCGCAGCCAGATTGTTCGACATGCAACCGCTTTCGAGATTTGTAGGGCAGCGTCGCAAACAATTATCAATAAAGCGTTGGAGAATTCGCATACATGCCGCGCGCCGCGCTGGCGAATCCTGCAAACGCGCAAGCAACTGTATGCTTTGCCGCAACCGCCCGAGCCGCGCTCGATGGCTCAAGAAATTGTCCCGTATAAGGCAGGCGCCGCAGTATGCTTAACCCTTCCTTAACAGCGGAAATTTACCATTAGGCGGGTCAGGAGCCGGAGCAACCGCGCTCTTGGGGTGGCGCCATGCTCCGTATCGACTTCAACAAGCTCCGCTTCCTTGTCATCGACGACAACGCGCATATGCGGCGCATTCTGCGCACGCTGCTGCACGGCTTCGGCGCGCGCGAAGTCTACGAGGCGGAAGATGGTGCGTCCGGCCTCGAAGCCTTCACGCACTATATCCCGGACATCGTACTGACCGATTGGGCGATGCCAATATTCGACGGACTGGAGCTCGCGCAGATGATCCGCCAGCCGGGCGCCAACTCCAACCCTTATGTGCCGATCATCATGCTGACCGGTCACTCCGAGAAGAAGCGCGTCACCGCGGCGCGCGACGCCGGCATCACCGAGTTCATGGCCAAGCCGATCTCGGCCAAAGCGCTCTACCAACGCATCCTCAATGTTGTGGCGAACCCGCGGCCGTTCATCAAGACCAAGACCTATTTCGGTCCCGACCGGCGCCGCAACGTCAATCCGAACTATGTCGGGCCCGAACGCCGCAAGGGCGGCAAGGCGGACGTGATCCGCCAGAATTCTCTCATCGATAAGGCCAAGGTGGCCGGCTGAGATCGTCACGGAGTCATGTATGTCCAAGGATAAGGGCGCAAAGCCTTCCGTCGCCACCTACGGCGATTACGAGATGATCACGCCGCCCAATAAGCTGCGCATGGCCGTGTCGCAGGTGTCCGACAAGGAAAAGTTCGACGATCCGGTAAAGCGGGCCGAGGAGGCACTGGCCTCGCTTTCGAGCGAATTCTCGTCGTGGATGGATTCCGAATGCGAGCGGCTCGACCGCACCCGCCGCGACGTCAAGGCCAAAGGCTTCAACAAAGCGACCCGCGAGGCGCTCTTCTACGCCGCCCACGACATCAAGGGCGAGGCAGCGACCTTCGGCTATCCCTGGGTCGCGGCTTCCGCCGACAGCCTGTGCCGGCTGATCGAACATACGCCCGACATGACGCGAATTCCGTTTTCGTTGGTCGACCAGCACGTCGATTCGGTGCGCGCCATCATTCGCGAGAAGGCGCGGCCGGACATCGCGCAGATCGCGGACAGTCTAACGAGGAAGCTGCGCGAGGTGACCGACGAATTCCTCGCTCAGGAGAACCGCGATCGGCCGGACGTACTCGCCGGCATCCTCGCGCCGCCGCTGTCCCCCGGCGATCATTCGTTCTGAGCTGACATTCCCGCGAAGGCGGGATCCAATAGCGCCGACATTTGTTGCGAGAAATCGCTAGGCTGCGTGGATGCCCGTTTGCGCGGGCATGACGGCAACTGTTGCCGCTAGGCCGCTTCGCGCGCGTCGTCGTAGATCGAATCGTCGATGTCATCGGCTGCGAGTTCGTGGCAGAACATGCGCGCCTCTTCACGCGCCGCCTCCGCCGCGAAGCGGCGCAGCAACAACAGCAGGGGCTCGATATCGTCGATGCAATCGCTGGCGCAGCGCGTCAACACGCGTTCCACCATGCGCCGCTTGAGCCGCGTCGCTCCGCCGGGCTCGCCGACGAAGCCCCCCTCGCGCATCGCCTCGATGGCCTCCCGGAATGCCGGATAGGTCGACGCCGGCAGGCCGGCCTTGTCGTAGAGCGCGCGGAAGCCGGTGCTGCGGCGGTCATGCACCAGCGCGCTGACGCGCCTGATCGGCACGTCTGACAGATCGACCAGCGCTTGCTCGAACAATTCGACATTGCCCGACAGAAGTGCGCGCAGCACCAGACCGGCGGTGAGCTGGCCGCTTTCGCGCAGGTGTCGCACCAGCGGCTGAAGCTCCATGTCCGCCGAATCCGCCGCGAGGCTGACAGTCGCCTTCTCGCAAGCCTCCTTGGCGACGCGCAGGGCGCGATCCTGATCGAGCCATTCGCGCGCGGTGACGAAGCCGGCGAGCGTTTCCGAGAGCTTCGCGACCAGCGCCTGACGCGTGGGGACCGGAAGATCGTCGCGCGCCAGCAACGATTCGCGGATGGCACCGAGATGCCCGTGACGCTGCACGATGCGATCAAGCGAGAACCCCGCGATCTCCGCGCTATCGTTTTCCACCAGCACGAGGCAGGCCTCGGCCGAGCCAACCTCCGCGATCGCCGCAGAGACGGCGCAGGGCAGTGCCGATCGCCGGGCAATCGCGACCTGGGCGTGCGAGGCCCCGGTAGCGACCGCATCGACCAGATCGGCATCGACCAGCAAAGGCGAATGTTCGAGCACCCAGCCGGCGACTTCCGGTTGGTCGGCGGCAAGCCCGAGGATGACCGGAGGCGGTGCTTCCTCGCTGAAGGCGAGCGCGCGCGACAGCGCCTCGCGCACCAACGGCGAAGGATCATCGAGCTGCATGATGAGCGCGCCCTCGACGGCGGCGCGATCGTCGGATGACAGATCGGAATAAAGATAGGCGCGCGCGAGCGCACTGGTAGCGTCTGCGCGCTCGGCGGCCGAAGCCGTGCGCAGCCATTGCAGGAAGTGACGGACGATCATGTCTTGACCGGATCCCAGAAGTGCCGCGCGGCGGCACGGAGCGGGTTCCACGTTAATTTGCGATGTTTAATAAAGCGTTCACCATAAATCTTTGGAATGATTGATCGTTCGTTAACGACCCGGTCCCGGGGTCAGGCGCGGCCCTTGAAGATCGCGCGCGCGTCCGGCGGTGCGTCCTGGAACAGGTCGAGCGGGGCGCCCGCGTCGCCCCCCGACCGGGTGGCGGGTGCGCCCCACAGTTCGGCGACGACTGGGGAGACCGGCCCCCTCGCATCGGCAGTCATGAACAGTGACCGGAATGCCAGTTCGCCCGGCTGCACTCTTCGGCTAGCGGCGGCTTGCGCCGGCGACGCCGGCATCGCGGCCACCGACGATGCAACCGGCCGCGCCGCTGCGAATGCCATCGTGGTGCCGGCGGTGTCGGGCGCGGGCCGCGTGGCCTGTGGCGGCGCTGTGGCCGCGACAGCAGTCGGCGCCGCATCCGGCGCCACGTTCGCGCGGGCGACCTGATAGCGACGGTTGAGTTCCGCGTAGACGCCCGCGATGCTGCGCGCCTGGCCCTGACGGTCGTAGAAGATCGATCGGTTGGCGCGCGCGGCAGCCGGAAACAGATTGGCGGCGCTGGCGTGCGGATTCGTTCCCGCCGCATTGATAAGCTTCGAGGCCCCGCCCGAGCCGAAGAAATGGGCCATGTAAAGCTCGCCCTCGCTCGGTACGCGCCCGATCCGCTTGCCGAGCGCGGCTGCGTTCTGCTGCGTGAAGACGCCGGCCATGGTCGCGTTGGCCGCGGCGTCCTTGCGCAATTGCAGAATCTCGTTGCGCAGGCGCTGGTCGGCGACCTGGTAGCGGCCCGAGGACGTGCGCGTGATCGCCTCGGCGTAGCGGCCGAAGCCGAGCGCCTGCCCCGCCTGTTTGATCATGCCCAGCCAGGTCTGCTCGATGAACTGGAACAGCCCGGTCGCCGAGGAGGTCTTGGCGGCCAACCCAGGCTTGAGATTCGATTCGACCTTGGCGGTGGCGAGCAGATATTCGAAGCTTGCGCCGGTCGCCTGCGCGGCCTTGCGGATCGCGCCTGCGACCGGCGACGGATCCGGACGTTGCGGCGGAACTGGAGGAATTGAATCGATCGACATGACCGGCTTCTCGGGCCGTGGCGGCCGCCATGAGTCCTGCCGAGTCTTTAACGACTATGGTAAACGGGTCCTTAACGAGCGCTTCCGTTCACCCGGAAACTTGGGCCTTCTGGAGATTATTGGATGACCGCAAAACACCCCCCCGAATCGGCGGAACGCCACCCGCGCGGCGGCCTCTACTTTGACGGCTTCGTGGTCGGCCGTCGCTATGAGCATCGGCTGCGTCGCACCGTGACGCAGATGGACAACATGCTGTTCTCCAACATGACGCTCAACCCGCAGCCGTTGCACATCGACCGGCACTTCTGCGAGACCGAAACCGAATGGGGCCAGCCGCTGATGAACTCACTGTTCACCCTCGGCCTGATGATCGGCATTTCAGTGAGCGACCTCACCGTCGGCACCACCATCGCCAATCTCGGCATGGAGGACGTGAAATTCCCGCATCCGCTGTTCGAGGGCGACACCGTCCGTTGCACCACCGAAGTGCTCGGCAAACGCGAATCGAACTCGCGCCCCGGCGCCGGCATCGTTCAGTTCCACCACCGCGCCTACAATCAGGACGGCAAGCTGGTCGCCGAATGCCGCCGGCAAGCCTTCATGCGGATGCAGCCGCGGTGATGCGCAGGCAATAACTGCGCGACCGCATATCGTGACGTCAGCGCTTCTTCCTAAATAGAGGATGCGTGCCGGATCTCAGCCACGACGGCCTGCCCGGATTGAACTCGCCGCGATCGTCGTAATATCCGACGATGTATCCGTCGCGCGTGACGATTGTTCGGGGCTGACCCCTCGGGTTCGCGACTTCAGGTGTCAACAGTCCTGGAAGCATTGATCCAATACCGGAGCCGGCACCGCGCATTGGCGTGGTGCCCATCCGGGTTGGGGTCATGCCTGCCCCACCCATACGAACGCCTCCCATCCGGGCGCCCATCGGTCCCATGGTAGTCCCCATCTGGCTCATGGAGCCGCCCGTACCCATCGGCCTACCTCCTCCCATCGACCGATTGCCGCCGACCATGCCCATTGGGCCTCCGGCCATCGGACCTCCCACACCACCCATGGGGCCGCCGCTCATCGCGCCTTCACCACCACCCATGTGACCGCCACCCATTGGTCTACGCTCACCGCCCATCGCACCGCCGCCACCCATCGGCCCACCACCTCCGCCCATCTGGCCGCCGACTCCACCCATTGGACCGCCACCGCCGCCCATCGGGCCACCCCCACCGCCCATCGGGCCGCCACCGCCACCCATCGGGCCACCCTCGCCGCCCATCGGGCCGCCGCCGCCGCCCATCGGACCGCCGCCACCCATCGGGCCACCCTCACCACCCATCGGGCCGCCACCGCCACCCATTGGGCCGCCGTTGCCGCCAGCCATGCCGCCCATGGGACCTCCATCTCCCCCCATTCCCATTGCCCCTCGTTCTGCTTTCTCAGCGATACGGATCGACCTCAGCGGATTTGCCCATTTGCGTCTGACGACTGGCGCGGCCAGATTTGGACTATGTGACGCGATCCCCGGCATCACGTCGTTCGCTTGCGCGGCTATAGTTGTCGACAGCAGGATGATGACGGTCTGGAATAATGACGTCATGATTTCCTCCCCGATATCGCGGTCTCTGCCGCGCGTCCTGGTTGCGTTTGATGCTATCACACACTCAAAGTAACCCAAGCTGAATCCAGCAATCGTGCGGCCAGAAACTGATGCGCTCCCTCCTCTTCGTCCCCGCCGACGGCGGCTCCAAGCTCGACAAGGCGTTCGCGAGCGGCGCCGACGCCGTCATCGTCGATCTCGAAGACTCGATTGCGCACGACCACAAGGACACGGCGCGCGCGAGCGCTGCGGCCTTCATCGGCGAGGCGGCGAAAACGAACAAGCGCCCCCGCCTTCTTGTGCGCGTCAACGGGCTCGCCACCGGCCTGACCGACGCCGACCTCGACGCCGTCGTACCGGCACGTCCGGACGCCATCCTGCTGCCGAAGGCGGACGGCGGTGCGTCGGTCATTCATGCCGACGCCAAGCTCACGGCGCGGGAGGCGATCGCCGGCATCGATGACGGCCACGTCAAGATTCTGGCGCAGGCGATCGAGACCGCGGCGGGCCTCTTTCTCGCCGGCACATTTCGCCACGCCAGCGCGCGCCTGATCGGCATGACTTGGGGTCCGGAGGATTTGTCGGCCGAGATCGGCGCGGAGGCCAATCGCGATGCGCAAGGCCGGCTCACGGAACCTTACCGGCTGGCGCGATCCATGTGCCTGTTCGGCGCGGCCGCCGCCGAAACCGCCGCGATCGAGACGGTCTATGTCGATTTCCGCAACCTCGACGGACTACGTCGCGAGACCGAGGAGGCGCGCCGCGACGGCTTCATCGGGCGGCTCGCCATCCATCCGGCGCAGGTGCCGGTGATCAACGAGGTGTTCACGCCGACCGCCGAAGCGCTCGCCAAGGCGCGCGCAGTCATCGCAGCATTCGCGGCCAGCCCGGGCGCCGGCGTCGTCGCCATCAACGGCGTGATGTACGACCGTCCGCATCTGGTGCGCGCGCAGCGGTTGCTGGCAAACGCCGCGCGTTGAACTCAGCCGCGCCCGATCACCAGCACGGCATTGAGCCCGCCGAACGCGAACGAATTCGACATCGCCATGACGATCTCGGCCTTGCGGGCGATGTTCGGCACCACGTCGAGATCGCATTCGGGATCAGGCTCCGCGTAGTTCGCGGTCGGAGGAATGGTGCTCTGCGTGATCGCGAGCGCGGTCGCCACCAGTTCGAGCGCGCCGGCAGCGCCCAGGCTGTGGCCGAGCACCGCCTTGCTCGATGAGATCGCCAGCCGCTCGGCGCTTGCGCCGAACACCTTGCGTACGGCGAGCGTTTCGGTGCGGTCGTTCGCGGTGGTGCCGGTGCCATGCGCGTTGATGTAGTCGATCTGCTCAGGCGCGACCTTGGCATCCCTGAGCGCGGAGCGCATGGCACGCGCGGCGCCGTCGGCATCCGGCGTGGTGATGTCGGCGGCATCCGCGCTCATCCCGAAGCCGAGCATCTCCGCGTAGATGTGCGCGCCACGCGCGAGCGCGCGCTCGCGCGGCTCGAGCACCATGACCGCCGAGCCTTCGCCCAGTACCAGACCCGAGCGGTTCTTGGAAAACGGCCGGCACGTGTCCGGAGCCAGCACGCGCAGGGCTTCCCAGCCCTTGAGGGTGCCCACAGTCAGACAGGCCTCGGTCCCGCCGGCAATCGCAACCGGCGCCTGCCCCGAGCGGACCATATGGAAGGCTTGGCCGATGGCATGCGTAGCGGAAGCGCAGGCCGTGACCACGGAATAGGTCGGCCCCTTCAGCCCGAGATCCATCGACACGTGACTGGCCGCGGCATTGGCCATCAGTTTCGGCACGGTAAACGGATGAACGCGCGGCGAGTTCTGCCCGTACAGGCGCAGGAACTGATCGTCCATGGTGTTCTGGCCACCGACACCGGTACCGATCACCGTGGCAATATCGAGAGCAAGCTCCGGATCGACGGTCAGTTGTGCGTCGGCGACGGCCGCGCGGGCGGCAACGACCGCGAATTGTGCAAAGCGGTCGATCAGACCCACCCGCTTCGGATCGAAATGCGCCGCCGGATCGAAGTCGAGCACCTGCGCCGCGACGCGGGCGGTCAGCCTCTCGGTGGGGATGATCGAGATCGGGCCGATGCCCGAGCGGCCGGCGACGAGCGCCGACCAGAAATCGTCAAGCGTGCAGCCAACCGGAGAGACAACACCGAGCCCGGTGATGACGACTCGGTTCATGTTGCCGCTTTCGCATCGACCAGTTCCTTCACCGCCTTGGCAACGTCACCGATGGTTGCGAACGGCAGTTCTGCCGCCTGCGCCTGATCGCCGCCGGCGCGCGACGGCTGGTTGGCCTGAAATGGGATGCTGATGCCGAACTTTTCTTCGAGCTCGAAGACAATCTCGATGACGTCGAGGGACTCGGCGCCGATCTCGTCGAGCCGCGACTCGGCGGTGAGCTTTTCCACCGGAATCTTGAGCGCCTTCGCAATGACTTGCCTGACTTCGTCGATGATTTCCATGGCCCAACCCGTACCACTCTCGCGCTTTCGTCATTATTTCTACGGCATGGGGTGCTTGCCTGAGCACCGTCGCCTTTTGTGGCCCAACTGGCCCGATCAATGCAACTGGGCCTTTGATCCAACAGCCCGTTGACGCAGCCAGGCCTTCAACGGTGTTTGCCGCCGTAAACCGTCCCCGGATCGTAGACCTTCTCGGCATCGCGGAATTCGAGCGCGATCGAGCCCTTGGAACCGAGCGGCACCACCCGATAGAAGCAGGAGCGGCGGCCAGTATGGCATGCGCCCGGCCCCTCCTGCTCGACCTTGATCCAGACCGCGTCCTGGTCGCAATCGACCCGCATTTCCACGACGCGCTGGCCGTGGCCGGAACTTTCGCCCTTGCGCCAGAGCTGCTTACGCGAGCGGCTATAGTACCAGGCCTGCCCGCTCTCCACCGTCCGGCGCAAAGCTTCGGCGTTCATGTGCGCCACCATCAGGACTTCGCCACTGACCGCGTCGGTCGCAACGCACGTCACGAGGCCGTCAGCGTCGAACTTCGGCACCAATGCAAGCCCCTCCTCGACCGTTTCGGTCGAAGCGCGTTGTGCGAAAGAGGATTGCTCAGCCAAGAAATAGCCCCACGCGCTGCCGCGCGGATCAGCGGTCGGCCCCGCGCACCATGGTGATGAAACGAACCTGCTCGTCCGTATTCTCGCGGAAGCTTCCCGTGAACTGGGTCGTGATCGTTGACGAGCCGGGCTTCTCGACCCCGCGCACCGACATGCACATGTGTTCGGCTTCAAGCATGACAGCAACGCCGCGCGGATTGAGTATCTCGTCGATCGCCGTGGCGATCTGCGAGGTCATGTGCTCCTGCGTCTGCAGGCGCCGGGCATACACGTCGACCAGCCGGGCGAGCTTGGACAGCCCAACCACCCGCTCCACCGGCTTGTAGGCGATATGCGCCTTGCCCATGAACGGCATCATGTGATGCTCACAATGGGAATTGAACGAGATGTCGCGCACCAGTACGAAGTCGTCGTAATGACCGATCTCGCTGAAGGTGCGGTCGAGTACCTCGATCGGACATTCGCGGTAGCCGCGATAGAGCTCCTCGTAGGCGTCGACCACCCGCTTGGGGGTCTCGACCAGCCCCTCGCGGCCGGGATTGTCGCCAGCGAACGCGATCAGCGTGCGCACGGCCGACTCGGCCTCCTCCCGCGAAGGCCGCGGGGTCGCGGGCTGCGGCACCTGCCGCACATGCTCTGAAAGGGGGGCCTTGGGCCAAGGCTTGACGACAGCGTCCATTACGGTCTCTCCGTTCGACCGGCCCCACGCGAGGGGCCGGGGGTGTCACCGGGGCGGCCGCATCAGTCTTACGCGCATCGGGGGACTTCACCCATGCGCGGCAACCGGACGCCGCATTCCCAATTTACATGGCTCCGCCCATTTGCGAAACCGGCCGCCGCAAGGGTCCTTCGCACGGGCAGCCAAGTTCCCTATATATTCCATCGTACGCGCGACGCAATCGTGTCGCCGGGGCCAGGAGCGACTAATTAAAAGGGCATGCTGAACGACGTCTACAACCGCCGGATCATCGAATTGGCGGGCAACATTCCTCGGCTGGGTCGCCTCGGTGCGCCGGACGCCACCGCCAGCGCGCATTCCAAGCTGTGCGGGTCCACGGTGACCGTCGACGTCAAGATGTCGGGCGACGAGATCACGGACTTCGCGCACGAGGTCAAGGCTTGCGCGCTCGGTCAGGCATCGTCGTCGATCATGGCGCGTCACGTGGTCGGGTCGAAGGCCGATGAGTTGCGGGCGCTGCGCGATACCGTGCGCAAAATGCTCAAGGAGAATGGCACCCCGCCGGATTCGGAGAAATGGGCAGACATCGCCGTGCTCGAGCCGGTGCGCGATTTCAAGGCACGGCACGCGTCTACGCTCCTCACCTTCGATGCCGTGGTCGACGCCATCGACCAGATCGAAGGCAAGCGCCGCAACGGCGCCGGTGGCTGAGCGCCATTCAGCGCGCCAGCAGTATCCTGATCTCGGCGTGCCTTGCGGTCAGATCGCTGAGCTCAACTTGCAGGTGCTTGGTGGGCTTGTAGGCGCGCGACATCGAACGCTCCTTGATACGTCGCATCAGCATCGCCGGCCGGAACATCATGTATTCCTCGACGCCACGTCCCTGGCTGTCGCGCGGGCCGCGATCGGCGCCGCGCACGAGCAGGAAACGGACCGCTTCCACATGTCCCGAGCCCACGGCCCGCAACAATCCGGTCGCGCCAACCGCGTCGCGGGCGTCGACCGGCACTCCGGCGCCGATCAGCGCTTCGATCAGGTCGAGGCGGCCGGCGCTTGCCGTTTGGGCCAGCGCGGCTCCCCCGTGACGGCCAAGATCGACCCCGTTGGCGAGAAACCATTGCAGCATCGCCGCGCCGGGATGGCGTACGACACCGGACAGCCCCGGCCGACCGAGGTCGTCCACCGCATTCACATCGGCGCCGCGCTCTACGAGCCGCATAGCAAGATCGGGGTGGCCGCCCCACACGGCGCCTGCGAATCCGCGATCGAGATCGTGCGTGAGTTCGAGCAGCAGCCAGGCCGTGGCGCCGCTCTTGCGCACGGCGGCCGTGAACGGCGTGACGCCGCCGGCATCGCGCGCGTCGGGATCGGCGCCGGCAGCGAGCAACGCATCGACCGTTCCGGCACGATCGAGCGAGGCGGCCAACCACAACGCCGTGCGGCCCTTGTGATCGCGCGCATTGAGCGCCGCGCCCGCGCCGGCAATGAGCCGCACCGTCTCGGCGGTGCCGTACATGACTGCAGCGTGAAGCGGCGTCTCGTTGAGATACTTGTTCACCGCGCGGGGATCGGCCCCTGCGCGCAACAGCAATGCCACGAGTTCGGCGTTGCGCGTCAACGCCGCCCGATGCAGAGCCGTATCGTCTGTCTGCTCGCGCCGGCTCAAATCGGCGCGCGACGCCAACAGCAGTCGCACGGCTTCGATGTGGCCGTAACGGCTGGCCTGCATCAGCGCCGTGAGGCCATAGGGGTCGTCGTCCGAATCCGCGACCGCGCCGGCGGCCAGCAGCAACCGCACGGTCTCGGCGTGGCCGCGCCGCGCCGCCCATAGCAGCGCACGGTCGCCGTTATGGTCGCGATGTTCGATACGCGCGCCGCGCACGATCAACAGCCGGGTCATTTCGACATGGCCGTTGCCGGCCGCGAACATCAAGGGTGAATGGGTCTTGCGGTCGATGTTGGGATCGGCGCCAGCCGCGAGCAGCGCTCTCACCTGCGCCAGGTCGCCCCGCCGCGCTGCGATCAGCACGCTTTCGTCGGCAATACCGCCATTGGCGACAAGCGCAACAGCGACGCCAACGACTATCGCAACCAGTCGCACGACCGTCCTCCCGTATCGTGGACCGGCGTGACCGGCGATTATGTCCTTTGCGTGGGAACGCGCGCCCACGCCAAATGAAGAATTGGTAAGCTTGCCCGCCCCGTTCGCTTGCCGCTGCGCCCACGGCGGCTTATCTCAGAAGCGCCCATCGGAAGTCCCGCCTTGGATGCACCCCGCGAGAGAATCTTCAACGTGCCCGGCGTCGTGCTTGCGCTGGTGGCGCTGCTCGCACTGCTGCATGTGGTGCTGGCGTTCGGGCTGACCGAAAGCGAGACCAACGACGTCTTGCGGCAGTTCGCGTTCACGCCGCTGCGCTATGTGTCCGACGCGCCGAGCGACGCCATTCCCAACTGGTGGGGTCCCCAACTGTGGACCTTCGTCAGCTATGCGCTGCTGCACGCCGACCTCAACCACCTGTTCTTCAATCTGATATGGCTGCTTGCCTTCGGCGTTCCGGTCGCGCGTCGATTCGGCGCGGCGCGCTTCCTGGTATTTTGCGCCGCGACTGCGGCCGCCGGCGCCCTCGCGCATCTCGCCACCCATTGGGGCAGCTTCGCGCCGATGATCGGAGCCTCCGGCGCCGTATCGGGCGCGATGGCGGGCGCCATGCGTTTCGTGTTCCAGCGCGGTGGGCCGCTCGGGCTGTTGGGCAGGGGCGACGACGAAGCCTATCGGGTGCCGGCCGCTCCGCTGACCGCGATGCTGCGCGATCCGC
This sequence comes from Xanthobacteraceae bacterium, assembly GCA_050725815.1. GTDB lineage: Bacteria > Pseudomonadota > Alphaproteobacteria > Rhizobiales > Xanthobacteraceae > VAZQ01. The sequence continues at coordinate 5,660 of JBOHIG010000348.1, read as the reverse complement.
GCGCGCTCGGCTTCCTCGCGGTCTGGTTCGGCGTCAATCTGCTGTTCGGCGTCGGCGCGGTCGCGCTGCCCGGAGTCGATGGCGCCGTCGCCTGGCAGGCACATCTCGGCGGCTTCCTGGCCGGACTCTTGGGATTCGCCCTGTTCGATCCGGTACCGCCGGGCGGATATCCCACGCCGCCTGAGGAACCCGCCGGCGGCGATGGTGCGCCGGCAGACAAGCCATTGAATTAATAGCGACCGATAATTTTTGCACTGCGGTACCGCGTGGCGGCCACAATCGCGGTTGATGATTCGGCATGGCCGCCGTGCAGCGTTCGGCGGAACCCGAAATCATCGCGATCAGTTTCTGTAAGACGGCCGGCGCTCCGTGTGCGGCGGATGATGACCGGTGAAAGGGAGGTACCCATGACGGTCAAGGCGATTTTGTCCAGCAAGGGACGCGACGTCGTCACCATCGAACCTACCGCGACGCTGGCGACGGCGGTTGGCGTGCTGGCTGCACGGCGGATCGGCGCACTGATCGTGCTTGGCGCCGACCGACGCGTGATCGGAATCGTGTCGGAACGCGACGTGGTGCGCGCAATCTCAGAACACGGCGAAGGCGCGCTGAACGAACCGCTTGCCGAGGCGATGACACGCGCGGTCATCACCTGCGGCGAGAACGACACCATCAGCGCGCTCATGGAGCGGATGACCACCGGAAAATTCCGTCACCTTCCGGTGATCGAGCAGGAGCGCCTCGTCGGCGTCGTTTCCATCGGCGACGTGGTCAAGCACCGGCTCACCGAGATGGAGCGCGAATCCGAAGCGCTGCGGGACTATATCCAGACGGCGTAGCTCACGCCAGCGCCTCGACCGCCCGGTCGATCGTTTCCAGCGCCTGTTCTGCGGCTTCGGCGCCGCGCGCGATCGCTTCGTCGGCGCGGTGGAATTCGAACATGCCGATATGCCCGAGCCGCGGCGTGATCATAATGTCTGCGGGATCGCCGGCGAGCCGTGCACGCGTAATGCGATCCTGCATCACGTTATAGGCCTCGATCATCACGTTCGGCAGGCTGGGGCGGTCCTCGCGGCCGAAGAACTTGCGCTTCAGCAGCTTTTGCAGGCGCACCTTGCCGCGCCAGCCGGGCTCCGCGACCTCGGCCGTCGCCGCGGCGATCTCGTCGTCATCCACGAAGCCGTGGTCGTGAATCGTGGTGCCGCGCCCGAACAGATCGGCATTGGTGTTGACACCGATGACCAGCCGGGCGTCGAGCGAGCGCGCCGCCGATACCGGCACCGGATTGACCAGCGCGCCGTCCAAGAGCCAGCGTCCGCCGATCCGCACCGGCGCGAACACGCCCGGCAAGGCATAGGAGGCGCGCAGCGCCTCCAGCAGGCGGCCGCGCGTGAGCCAGACCTCGTGACCGGTGTCGATCTCGGTGGCTATGGCGGCGAAGCGCGTCTCGAGCTCCTCGATCTTGGTGTGACCGATGGTCTGTTCGAGCTTGCGCGCCAATCTCCCGCCATTGATCAGGCCCGATCCCGCAAGACTCACGTCAAGATAGCCGAGCATGCGGCGGCGCGTGATGCCGCGCGCCCAGCCGGTGACGGTATCGAGCCGCCCGGCGGCATAGCAGCCGCCGATCACCGCGCCCATCGAAGTGCCGGTGACGATGTCGGGCTTCACGCCGTGCGCGATCAGTGCCTGCAATACGCCGATATGGGCAAAGCCGCGCGCGGCGCCGCCGGACAGCGCGATGCCGATCGACGGCCTGCTCTCGGCCGGCTCCGACGCCTCGGGTTCGGCCTCGACCGCGCGATCTCCGCCGCGTGGACGCCGGCGTAGCAGTCCTTCAAGCACGACACGCACTCCAACCTTGCAGAGCGCCGCTAATCCTCACTCCGCCGCTTGTTTGTCGGCGGGATCGCCGTCGCTGTTCTTGGGTCGGGCAACGGCGAATACCTTGTCTACTACGGCGTAGTCGGAATAACCGCAACGCGCGATCGGCTGCATCGCGGCGGTGTCCAGCCGTCCGTTCCTGATAAAACGGTCGTCGATATGGATGCCGACTACTTGTCCGAACACGACATGGCGGTGTACCGCCTCGCCGGTGGTGTCGCTGAGATCCACGATCTGCAACAGCTTACATTCGAGCGCGCAGGGCGATTGAGCCACGCGCGGCGGGCGCACCAGCCGCGACGGCGCCGCGTCAAGCCGCGCGTGAGTCATTTCATTCTCCCCGCGCGCCAGACTCGAAGATGTTTCCACCACTGCGGTCCGCAGGTCGAAGGTCGCAAGGTTGCAGACGAACTCCTTGGTCTCGGCGACGAAGGTCAGCGAATCTTTATACCCGTCCGAAGAGAACATCACGATCGGCGGATCGTCGGACACCGCATTGAAGAAGGAATAGGGTGCGAGATTGATCTCGCCGTTGGCGCTCATCGAAGTTATCCAACCGACCGGCCGCGGCGAGACGATCGCTTTGAACGGACAACGCGGCAATCCGTGGTCGTTCTTGCGGGTTTCGTAGAACATTGGTCAGCCGTTTCAGGTCGCAAACCGGGTCGCAATCTCATTCAGCGGCGGCCGCGGCCGGTCCTCGGGCGGATTGACCGGCGTCCCGATGTGCACAAAGCCCGCGATCTTCTCGTTTTCCTTAAGGCCGAGCGCATCGAGCACGCGCCGGTCGTAAGCGTACCACTCGGTGATCCAGTTGGCGCCATAGCCGAGCGCATGCGCCGCGAGCACCAGGCTCATGGCGGCGGCGCCGGCCGAAAGCACCTGCTCCCATTCCGGAATCTTCACATGCGGACCAGCCCGGCTGACCACCGCAATTACCAGTGGCGCGCGCGCCAGGCGCTTGCGCTCGTTGTCGACGTGCTCCGGCTTCGCCTCGGGATATTTGACGCGGAACGCGGCAGCGATCGTCTCCCCGGCCGCAAACCTCGCCTCCCCCTCGAACACGATGAAGCGCCAAGGGACGAGCTTGCCGTGGTCAGGCACCCGCGAGGCGATCGTTAGCAGCGTATCGATCTGGGAGGCGTTCGGGCCCGGGCTCGAAAGCTCGACGGGTTTGAGCGACCGCCGTGTTTTGAGCAACTCTAAGGCATCCGGCATGTTCGTCCCTGCGATTGATGTGCGCTAGCATACGGGTCGGCTTGTGACAAACGCCTGCCGGAGCCCTTGCGACGTCCGCCAATCCATATCATCCTTTGCCGGGGCAACACGTGATATCCGGAAAAGGGGCCGGGGCTCATGCGAACCGTGACATTGATACTGGGCGCGATCTGCCTGGCCTTCGGGCTGTCGTTCGGACTCATGAGCCCGTCGCAGGGGCAGGACGACAGGCATTTTCTGTTCCGCGCTTGCAACGAGTACAAGATTCCGATCTTCCTGGCCATGTCGCACCGTGCTAGCGCCGGCAGCAATACGTGGCGCACCCACGGCTGGTTCACCCTCAATCGAGGCTGCCACGACATGGGCTTGTATCCCCGGCCCTACCTCTACCTGTATGCCGACGCGCCTGACGGCGCGATCTGGCCGGGCAAGTCCATTTCGATCTGCGTCGCCTATCCCGGTCCCTTCGACCGGACCAGCAACGGCGGATACAACTGTCGCGCCGGCGAGCAACTCAGGCAATTCCACGAGGTGCAGATCAAGGCGCAGACCGATCGCTACACGGCCACGTTCGATTGAGCCTATCCCGCGGCCGGCGGCCAGCGAGCCTCCAAGCAACAAACCTCAAAGCAAATGGCCGGGACGAACCCGGCCATCATGCTGTTTGGCGGCCGCCATCGCGAGCGGATGTGGCTGGCGCGATCGAACGTGCCGCTATTTGCGGCCGCTGGTCGGCGCCATTGGCGGGCTGGTATTGGCACTGGGGCCAGCACCGGGCTTTACCGACTCCGCCGTGATGCGCATGCTGCGGACCGTCTCCTGCTTGGCATCCTTCGGCAGCATCGCCGATGTTCTCGGCGCGGTATCGCCCGTGCGCGAGCTTTGAATCTGGGCCTGCGCCGCTGCGGATACCAGCGCGACTGCGCCAACGAGGGTCAACGCTGCAATAGTGGTGCGAGGGGTCATTTCAGAACTCCTGGTGTGTCGAAAGCTCTCGATCGGCTTCCGGCTGCGTGTCGTTTCGTGTCGCCCTGCTGACGCTTCCGCGGGCCGGACCTGATGGACCGCCAACGGCTATCGTACACGACGAATCCAGTGTTGAAAGGGTTCGTCTTTATTGTGGCCGTCCCTGCCCCGGGCGCCCCCAAATGCCCTGCCTGTCCAAGATTTAATGTCCCGGGCGGACTTTGGCGCGCCAGTCCCGTTCGGTGCCGCCGAGATCACACGGACTGGAGGCCATCATCCACCGGCGTCGGACCATTGCCTCGTTATGTGCTTGATTAATAACGGCTCACGGTCTGTCCGGTAACCATTTGCGGCTTGAATTCGCCGTGATTTCGTCCGAACAATCGGCCCGATGAGGTTTGCACCGACCAGGGCGGGCCACGGGGGCCGATTCCTTCTCGCCGTCGGATTGATGCTTGTGGCGTGCGCCGCTGCAGCGCCTGCCCATGCGCAATTATTCAACCTGCCGCCGCTGCGTCCTCCCGCCGACGTGCCCTCGGCGCTGCCTCCGGCCGGGATGATTCTGCCTCCAGACAATGGAGCCGGCGCCGGTGCGCCACGCGGCCCAATGCTGCAATCGCTGCCGCCGGCCACACGCCCGGGTCCGACCCTTACGCCGAAAGCCGCCACTCCCAAGAGCAACCAGGTCCAGCTCGCGGTCAGCGCCCGCTATGGTCCCAAGCTGCCGCAGATCACCCAAGGCCTGCACTGGCGCATCTACCCGATCAAGCCGGAGCGCGGCGGAGCATACCGGCTGTTGAAAGAGGATCGCGGCGCCGCGCCGGTGTTCTCTCTGCCTCCGGGCAACTACGTGGTCCATGTCGGCTTCGGGCTCGCGACCGCGACCCGAGCTGTGCAGGTGGGACCGGACGGCGCGCGCGAACTGTTCGAGATCCCGGCCGGCGGCCTGCGCATCGAAGGCAAGGTTGGCGACGCCCGCATTCCGCGCGGGCAGATTTCCTTCGACCTCTACCGAGGCAGCCAGTTCGAGCCGGGCAACCGGCGGCCGGTCGTCCAGTCGGTCATGACCGGAGACGTCATTCTCGTGCCGGAGGGCACCTACCACATCGTGTCGAATTATGGCGACGCGAATTCGGTGGTGCGTTCCGATATTCGCGTGCAGATCGGCAAGCTGGTCGACGCAACTGTCACCCATCGCGCCGCGATCATTACGCTCAAGCTGGTAAGCCAGCTCGGCGGCGAAGCGCGCGCCGACACCCAATGGTCAGTGCTGACGCCGGGCGGCGACGTGGTCAAGGAATCGATCGGCGCCTTCCCGCGCGTGATTCTGTCGGAGGGCGACTATCGGGCCATTGCACGCAACGACGACAAGACCTACGAACGCACATTCAGAGTCGTGACCGGCGTCGACACGGAGATCGAGGTGCTGGCGCGTTAGTGGTCCAATTCTAACATTCGCATCCCGTTTGGGCAGGCGACTTTGCGAATGTTAGAATCAAAGGACCACTAGCAAATATAGGTTGCTAGTGGAGTTTTGGATTTGACATTCGCATCGCGTGCCCGCGGCAAGGTCGGTAGCGAATGTCAAATCC
>JBOHIG010000347.1:0-3825 GCA_050725815.1 Xanthobacteraceae bacterium | reverse complement strand
GCGGTAAGTGGTGCAGGAACTTCAAATCGGCGGCACTAGCCCGTCGAAGGCGGGCCGAACGCCCTCTTGACCCGCGCATCCATCTTGCTTCGTATGAAAAACTTGCGACGAGGATGGATTGCCGGGTCAAGCCCGGCAATGACGGAGCAAAGCTGCCTTTTATGAACACCAAAGTTGTCGGCGCTTCGGTCCTGCGTCTGGAAGACCCGCCGCTGGTCCGCGGCCGCGGGCTGTTCGCGGCCGACGTCTCGTTCCCGAACCAGGTCCATATGCGAATTGTGCGCTCGCCACTGGCGCATGCGCGGATCGTGTCGATCGACGTGACGGCGGCGCTGGCGTCGCCGGGCGTGGTCGCGGTGTGGACCGGCGAAGACCTCGCCGACATCTCGCCGATCGATTTCCGCGACGACCGGGTCGAGCCGCTGGTGCCCCATCGCCAGCCGGTGCTGGCGCGCGGGCACGTGCGCTATGTCGGCGAGCCGGTCGCCGCCGTGTTCGCCGACGACCCGTACCGGGCGGAGGACGCTGCCGAAGCGGTTGCGCTCTCCCTCGACGAGCTGACGCCGGTAATGTCGGCCGACGGCGATCCGGTCGTGGTCGACGGGCTGTCCAGCGAGCCGATGGTGATCGAGAAGAGCTACGGCGACCTCGACGGCGCGTTCCGCGCGGCGCATGCGGTCGTCGAGATCGACGTCGCGATCGGCCGCCATTCGGCGATCCCGCTGGAGACCCGCGGCGCCATCGCCCGCCACGACGCCGACAATGACATGCTGGAGCTGCACGGCGCGGCCAAGGTTCCGCATCGCAATCGCGAGCAGCTTGCCAAAATCCTCAACCGGCCGCTGGCCTCCATCAACCTGTTCGAGGGGCATGTCGGCGGTGGCTTCGGCGTGCGCGGCGAGCTTTATCCCGAGGACGTGCTGGTTTGCCTCGCCGCGCTGCGGCTTGGCCGGCCGGTGAAATGGATCGAGGACCGCCACGAGCATTTCGTCGCCGCCAACCATTCGCGCCAGCAGCGCCACAAATTGCGCGCCGCAGTGGACAAGGAGGGCCGCATCCTCGGCCTCGAGGACGACTTCGTTCATGACCAGGGGGCATATGTCCGGACCCATGGCGCGCGGGTCGTCGATCTCACTGCCGGCATGCTGCCCGGGCCCTACCGCGTACCGAACTATCGTGCGGCCGGCCACTACCGCCTGACCAACAAGACGCCAGCCGCGACCTATCGCTCGCCTGGCCGCTACGAGAGCACGTTCGCGCGCGAACGGCTGATGGATGCGATCGCCAACCAGCTCGGCCGCGACCGCATTGCCGTGCGGCGCGTGAATCTGATCGACAAGTCGGAGATGCCGTTCGAGCGTCCTCTCACCGCACTTGGAGACGAGGTCGTTCTCGATTCCGGAGACTATGCCCTGCTGCTCGACAAGACGCTCAAACGCCTCGACTGGAAGTCGCTCAACCAAACGTTGGCGGCGCGCCGGCGCAGCGGCGAACTGGTCGGCGCAGGTCTGGCGGCATTTGTGGAGAAGAGTGGCCTTGGCCCGACCGACGGCGTCAACATCAGTGTCGCGCCATCCGGCACCGTGGAAGTGGTCACCGGCGGCGCCTCACTCGGGCAGGGATTCGAAACCGCGATGGCGCAGATCTGCGCCGACGCACTCGACGTCGACTACCGCAACATCCGCGTCGTGCACGGCCAGACCAGTCGCATCGACCACGGCATCGGCGCGCACGCGACGCGCGCCACCGTCATGACCGGCTCGGCCACGCACGTCGCCGCGCTAAAGCTGCGCGAGCTTGCACTCGCAGCAGCGGCGCCGCTCTTACAGACGCCCGCCGAAGAACTGACCATCGCGGACGGCCGCGTGTCGCGCAAGGAAGCGCCGCTCGGACCGTCGATCACACTCGGCGATCTTGCCGCCCGTCGGGAGTTGGCGACGGAAGGCTGGTTCCGCACCGAGCACATGGCTTATCCCTACGGTATCCATGTCGCGGTCGTGGCGATCGACAAGGACACCGGCGCGCTCACGGTCGAGCGTTACCTTATCGCCTATGATATCGGCCGCGCGGTCAATCCGATGCTGGTGGAAGGCCAGCTTGTCGGCGGTCTTGCGCAAGGACTCGGCGGCGCCGTGTCGGAGGAGTTCCTTTACGACGAGAACGGCGTGCCGGTTTCGACCACGTTCGCGGACTATCTGGTGCTGACGGCGCACGAAGTCCCATCGGTCGATGTGCTGCTGACCGAGGACGCGCCCAGCCCGCTCAATCCGCTCGGCCTCAAGGGCGCCGGCGAAGGCGGCGTGAACGCGGTCGGCGCCGCGATCGCCTCGGCCGTGGACGATGCACTTGGATGTCCCGGCGCGATCACGCAGTTGCCGGTGACGCCGGCGCGGCTGCGCGAGTTGATACGACACAAGAGGCGTTAGATGGATTTCGAGCTGCCCGAAGAGTTGCGCCTGCTGAAGGACAATCTCCGCAGGTTCGTGGATAAGGAGCTGATCCCGCTGGAGCGCGAGGTCGTCAACGACATCAAGCTGCAGAAGGAGTTACCCAAGCGGCTGCGGCCCAAGGTCGACGAGCTCGGCGTGTGGGGCTACGACGTTCCGGAAGAGCTGGGCGGCCTGGGCCTCGGCATGCTGGCCAAGGTCGTAATCTGGAACGAGATTTCCCGCACCACCGCTCTGCCGTCACGCGCGCTCAGCATCTTCGGGTTCCCGGTGAGCCCCATCCTCTACACGCTGGAAGGGCGTGCGCGGCAGGAATACCTGCTGCCGGTCATCAACGGCGCCAAAACCAGTTGTTTCGCGCAGACCGAAGCCGACGCCGGCTCCGATCCGGCCGCGATGCGCACCACCGCCGTACGCGACGGCGACCATTACGTCATCAACGGCGTGAAGCGTTTCATCACCGGCGCCGACGAGGTCGACTTCGCGCAGGTGTTCGCGGTGACCGACACTGAAAAGCGCGCCCGCGGCGGCATCACCGGCTTCCTGGTGGATATGGACACGCCGGGCGTCAAGGTGAGCGCATCATACGACCTTATGGTCGACGACAAGCCCTGCGAGGTCGTGTTCGACAACGTGCGGGTGCCCGAGTGGAAGCGCATCGGCAAAGAGGGCGACGGCTTCAAGCATGCGCAATCGTGGCTCAACTCCGGCCGCATCCGGCACGGCGCGCGCAGCCTCGGGATCATGGAACGATGTTTCGAGCTGGGCTCGGCCTATGCCAGGCAGCGCAAGACCTTCGGCGCGTATCTGTCGGAGCGGCAATCGGTGCAGTGGCCGCTGACCGACATCTACATGGACGCCCACAAGCTCCGCCTGATGCTCTATCACGCCGCCTGGAAGTACGACCGCGGCGAGGACTGTCGTCAGGAAGCCTTCATGGTGAAGATCTTCGGCGACGAGCGCTCGTTCTGGGCGGCCGACCGCGTGATGCAGATCCACGGCGGCATGGGCCTGTCGAAGGAGCTGCCGATCGAGCGCTTCTTCCGCGATCAGCGCAGCATGATGATCACCGAAGGCGCGGTGGAAGTGCTGCGCATGGCGCTCGCCCGCATGATTCTCAAGATCCGGTAGCGCTGTTGCAACCGGATCGCCGTTCACTGGAGGAAAAAATGACAAACTACGAGACAATCCTGGTCGAGAAGAACGACGGCATCACCACGATCCGGTTCAACCGCCCCAAGAAGAAGAACGCGATGAGCCCGACGCTGCATCGCGAAATGCACGCGGCGCTGCGCGACCTGCAATTCGACGACGCGACACAAGTCCTCGTGATCACGGGCTCGGGCGACGCGTTCTGCGCCGGGCAGGACCTCAAGGA
>JBOHIG010000346.1:0-8845 GCA_050725815.1 Xanthobacteraceae bacterium | reverse complement strand
CGGCGATTCCGCCGATCTGGGCAGTGCGCAGCGGCTCGGTCTTCGACATCCTGATCGCCCTCACACGGTGAGGATTTCCTTTTCCTTTGCCGCCAGCATCTTGTCGACCTCGGCGATGGCCTCGTCGGTCGCCTTCTGCACCTGCTCGGACGATCGTTTGCCCTCGTCCTCGCCGATCTTGTGGTCCTTTTCCAGCTTCTTGAGCACGTCGAGGCCGTCGCGCCGGACGTGCCGCACCGCGACCCGCGCCGTCTCGGCATATTTGTGCGCGACCTTGACCAGCTCCTTGCGCCGCTCCTCGTTGAGTTCGGGGATGCGAAGCCGCAACACCTGCCCTTCGGTCGAGGGAGTGAGGCCGAGATTGGAGGCCGCAATGGCCTTTTCCACGGCGTGCACCATCGAGCGGTCCCAGACCTGAACGGAAATCAGCCGCGGCTCGGGCACGCTCACGGTGGCGACCTGATTGAGCGGCATGTGGGTGCCGTAGGCCTCGACCTGCACCGGCTCGAGCAGGCCGGCCGACGCCCGGCCGGTACGCAGCCCGCCCAGCTCCTGCTTCAACAGTTGGATTGCACCCTGCATGCGCCGCTTGAGCTCGTTGAGATCGTGTGTTGCCTGTGCCATGGCGACCCCTCCGTCCGGTCGATCATGCGACCGCTCGCATTTCTTGCCCGATCCGCTCCGAAGACCGGGGCGCGTGACGTGTCAAAATCCGACTACGGTGGAGCGCCCCTCTCCCCGCAGCACCGCCTCGATCGCTCCCTTCGCCCGGATCGAGAACACAATGATAGGTATACGATTTTCCCGGGCAAGCGCGAAGGCGGTGGCGTCCATGACCTTGAGGTTGCCGTCGATCGCCTGCTGGTGGGTCAATCGGTCGTAGCGTTTGGCCTTTTTGTCCTGTTTCGGGTCGGCGCTGTAGACCCCGTCGACGTCGGTTGCCTTCAGCACCGCTTCGGCGGCGAGCTCGGCCGCCCGCAGCACCGCGGTGGTATCGGTGGTGAAGAACGGGTTGCCGGTGCCGGCCGCGAGCAGAACCATGCGGCCCTCGGCGAGGTGGCGGAGCGCCCGCTGCCGCTCGTAGGTCTCGCAGACTTCGGGCATGGCCAGCGCCGACATGGTGCGGGCCGCCGCTCCCGCCCGCTCGAGCGCGCTCTCGAGCGCAAGCGCGTTCATGACGGTCGCCAGGATGCCCATCATGTCGCTGGTCACGCGCGGAATGCCCTGTTCCGAGACTTTCACGCCGCGAAAGATGTTGCCGCCGCCGACCACGATGCCGATTCCGACGCCGAGCGCGTGCGTCGCCTTGAGATCGGCCGCGATCCGCTCGAGGGTCGGTTGGTGGATGCCGAAGTTGTCCGGCCCCATCAGGGCCTCGCCGGAGACCTTCACCACGACGCGTCGGTAGATCGGCTTGGCCATGGTGCGTCTCGAACCGCTGCCCGGTGTGCCCAACGGCCCCCGGCCGCGACGCGGCCGGCGGGTGCAGTCACGCGGAGATCTACTCGGAGTCCTGCTTCTCGACCCCTTCACCGACCAGGTAACGCACGTAACCCGTGATCTTGATCGGGGCCCCGGCCTTGCCCTCGGCCTCTTTCACCGCCTGCGCCACGCTCCGGTCGGGGGGATGCACGAAGGTCTGATCGAGCAGACAGACCTCCTTGTAGAAGGTCTTGAGCCCTGATTCGACAATCTTGTCGACGACATTCGCAGGTTTTCCCTGCGCTTTGGCCTTGTCGGCGAGCACTTCTTTCTCGCGGCGGATCAGGTCCGGGTCGAGGCCGGAGGGATCGATCGCCTGTGGATTGGCGGCGGCGACGTGCATGGCGACCTGACGGCCAAAGCGGGCAAGCTCGTCGGGTTGCCCGCCCGATTCGAGGGCCACGATCACCCCGATCTTGCCGAGCCCGTCGGTGACCGCGCTGTGGACGTAGCCGGCGACGACGCCCTTGCCGACGGCGAGCCCGCCCGCCCGCCGCAAGGTCATGTTCTCGCCGATCTTGGCGATGCTGTCGGTGATCGCCTCGGCAACGGTGATGCTGCCGGCCTTGGCGGCCTTGATCTTGTCGACGTCGGCGCCGACGTCGAGGGCAACGTCGGCGATCATCTTCACCAGGCCCAGGAACAGATCGTTGCGGGCGACGAAATCGGTCTCCGAATTGACCTCGACCACGACACCCTTCGTTCCCTTGACCGCGATACCCGTCAGGCCCTCCGCGGCGACACGGCCGGCCTTCTTCGCCGCCTTCGCAAGACCCTTCGTACGCAGCCAATCGACAGCCGCCTGCATATCGCCGCCGGTCTCGCCAAGCGCCGCCTTGCAATCCATCATGCCGGCGCCGGTCTGATCGCGCAGCTCTTTCACCATTTGTGCCGTGATGTCGGCCATCGCCGATGGTCCTTTCGTTGGTCGTGGCGGCCGCGGCCATCCACGCTCACTCGACAATTGCAAACGGGACAACGGCCGGGGCGCGCAATCGCCCACCCTGCCCGCGTGCCGGAAAGCCGCCTTCACTCGGTTTCGGCGGTGAGTTCCTTCGACTTCGCAATCCAGCTATCGACGCGCCCCGGCAGGCCGACCTCTTCGCCAATCTTGTGCGCCGCGTCGGGACCCAAACCGGCGATCTGCCAGTAGTGGAAGATGCCGAGGTCGTTGAGCTGCTTCTCGATCGTCGGCGACACATGGGCGAGCTTCTTGAGGTCGTCCGCGACTCCGCGCGGACCGGACAGGATCTCGTAGCCCGCTCCGTCAACCGGCGCAGCCACCTCTTCGGCGACCGGCGCGGCTGCCGCGCCAACGTCAATGCCCCTTTCGCCTTGCCCACGCGCGATGCCGTCGATCGCTGCCTTCGCAACGAGATCGCAGTAGAGCGCGATGGCGCGGCTGGCGTCATCGTTGCCCGGCACCACGAAGGTAATGCCGTCGGGATCGCAGTTGGTGTCGACGATTGCGGCAACCGGCACGTTGAGGCGGCGGGCCTCCTTGATCGCGATGTCTTCCTTGTTGGTGTCGATCACGAACACCAGGTCGGGCAGCCCGCCCATGTCCTTGATGCCGCCGAGCGCACGGTCGAGCTTGTCGCGCTCGCGTTGAAGCTCGAGGCGCTCCTTCTTGGTGTAGCCGATGGACTCGTTGGACGAGAGCATCTCGTCCAGCTTGCGCAGACGCTGGATCGAGCCCGAAATTGTTTTCCAGTTGGTCAGCGTGCCGCCGAGCCAGCGCGAATTGACGTAGTACTGCGCGCACTTCTTGGCGGCATCTGCGATGGTGTCCTGAGCCTGCCGCTTGGTGCCGACGAACAGGATGCGTCCGCCATTGGCGACGGTGTCGCTGACCGCCTGGAGCGCGCGGTGAAGCATCGGCACCGATTGGGCGAGGTCGATGATATGGATGTTGTTGCGGGTGCCGAAGATGTATTCGCCCATCTTCGGGTTCCAGCGATGAGCCTGATGGCCGAAATGCACGCCAGCTTCCAAGAGCTGGCGCATAGAGAAGTCGGGCAGCGCCATGGTCGTTCTCCGGTTGATCCGCCGCGGACCCGTGAGCGTCGCGCCCCCTTGCGGTTGCGACGAGCCACCGGACGGCCTTGAGAGCCAAGATCCGCGTGTGAGATGGCCGCTATATAGAGGCGTCGCCGGAGGGAAGCAAGGAAGTCAGCCGAAAAGCGCGCCGTTGGGCCGCATTCTCGCGCCGGGGCGCACCACCTAGTGTCCTGCCGACAATTCCGTCATCGTGTACCGGTCCTAGAAATCACTGCGCGGAGGTCCAAATGTCCCGTACGGCGTTGCTGGCGTTGCTGGCGCTTGGCGTCACTGGCACCCTTGCCGCCCCGGCTAAGGCACAGGGCGATTATCCCACCCGGACCGTCCGTATCATCGTCCCGGCCACCCCGGGCGGGGGCAGCGATACCTTCGCCCGCCTGGTCGGGCAGTACCTGTCCAAGAAGCTCGGGCAGCAATTCGTGATCGAGAACCGGCCCGGCGGGGGCACCCTGCCAGCGATGGAGCACGTCGCAGCCGCTGCCGCCGACGGACATACGCTCTATCTGTCGCCCAGCACCTCGACCACGATGCATCTGGTGCGCAAGTCGATGCCGTTCGAGGTGCGCAAGGCGTTCGCGCCGGTCACCCAGATCGCCGTGGTGCCGCAGTCGCTGGTGATCAACCCGTCGGTGCCGGCGAAGTCCGTGAAGGAGTTCATCGCGCTCGCCAAGAAGGAGCCGGGCAAGCTGATTTATGGCTCCGCCGGCATCGGCACCGGGCCGCACATGGCCATGGAGTTGTTCATGAACATGGCGGGGATCAACATCCAGCACGTGCCCTATCGTGGCGTGTCGCAATCGGTGACCGATATCCTCGGCGGCCGGCTGTCGGGCATGATGCTCAACATGGTCACCGCCAAGCCGCATGTGGATGCCGGCAAGCTGCGCGTGCTGGGGCTGACCAGCTCCGAGCGGTCCGATGCCATGCCCGGGGTGCCGACCATCGCCGAGACCGGACTGCCGGGCTACGAGGCGCTGCAATGGTTCGGGCTGCTCGCCCCCGGCGGAACGCCCGAGCCGATCCGCAACAAGCTGCAGGCGCTGATCCTCGAGGCAATGAACACGCCGGAGATGAAGGACCGTCTCAAGAAGGATGGCGCCTCGCACATTCCAAATACGCCGGCCCAGTTTTCCGCCTTGATCAATCGCGAGATCGACAAGTGGAACAAGCTCGCCAAGGCGGTCAATCTGCAACCGAAGTAGCAAATGGTCATTGCCGGGCTTGACCGGCACGTTACTCCGCGGCGCGTGCCATGTGCATGGAATCGAGATGCGTTACGACCTCGTCGACGTGCATCACGTCAGCGTATTTGTGGTGCAGGTCGAACAGGTTGATCTTGTGGGTCAGCTCGGCGCGGTCGTAGGTGCATTCCTCGACGATGGTCACGTGGAATCCGGTCGAATGGGCGTCGACCGCGCTCGCGCGCACGCAGCCCGAGGTGCTTTCGCCACACACGATCAGGCTCGACACGTCGAGAAGGGTGAGGTGCGAAACCAGCGGTGTACCCTGGAACACGCTGGCACGCTGCTTGCGGATGACGATATCGTTCGGCTCGACCGGGAACTCGCGATAGATTTCGAAGGCGTCCGGCGTGGGCGTCGGACGCGAGTTCTTGGTCGACACCGCGCCACGCGGACGGTTGTTCGGCCGCGTCTCCTGTGTGCAGAAGAAGATCGGGATGCCGGCGCGGCGCGCCGCAGCAAACAGACGTTTGGTCGGCTCAATCGCTTGGTGCGCGAATATCCCGCAGGTGTTGGGATACTGGTCGTTGATCTCGGCTGGGGGCATGGGCCCACCGCGATACACAAGATCGTAGAGGTCGATTGCCAGCAACGCCGGCCGCGGCCCGATGAAGGTCTCGCGCCGCCAATTCTTGTAGACCTCGAGATCGGCCTTCGGGACCACGTCCTGCCAGCAATGGTCGTTGAACTTGTCGATCGAGGCCATGAATTTCCTCCCACGGAATGGCGGCAACCGACCATAGCGTATTCAGGCCGGCTGCAGCTCCGGTTCTTTGGTTGCGTCGAACGTGAAGATCCAGGTGCGGTCGAGGAACGGCGGCGGCGGAACCTTGCGATTGTTGGCGAACTGCTGCCGCGACTGCAAGGTGACCCTGGCGGTGCGTGGCTGCCGCTCGGCGACATAGCCCGCAAGCGCAACATGGATGTCGTCGCTGTGCCGCGCCAGATTGCGCGCGAGCACGGCGCCGTCCTCGATCGCCATATTGGCGCCCTGCGCCAGCGTTGGCATTGTGGGATGTGCCGCATCGCCAAGCAACGAGACGCGGCCCCGCGTCCATTCCGGCACCGGATCGCGGTCGTAGATGCCCCATTTGTAGACGTGCTGTACGTTGCGGAACATGCCGAGGAGCGCCTCGTTCCAGCCTTCATAGGCTGCAAGCAGCTCGTCCTGCGAGCTCGGCACCGACCAGGATTCTTCGACCCACTGGTCCGTCACATGACCGGCAAAGATGTTGAGCACCGAGCCGTCGCCAATCGGATAACAGATCACGTGGCCGTTCGGTCCGATCCAGCCGAAATACTCGCCGTGTGCGAGATCGACAGATAGATCGGGGCCGATCTTCGTCGGCACCTTGTCCATTGGCACCATGCATCGCCAGCACATCATCTCGGTGAAGCGCGGGCGGTCGGCGCCGAAAAGCTGCGCGCGGATGGCGGAGCGGATTCCATCGGCGCCGATCACCGCGTCGGCCTCAACCTCGCTGCCGTCAGCGAAGCGCGCAACCGCAACGTCGCCTCTGGTCTCCGCGCCGACGCAATTGGCATTGAGGTGCGTGACGCCCTCGGGTAGCGCCTTGATCAGCATGCCATGCAGATGCGCCCGATGCATGGTCATGTAAGGAGCGCCGTACTCCTTGGTCGCGATCGACTTGAGCGGTACGCGATGGCGCAGACTCGCGTCGTCCCACTTGATCGACACCTGGTTGGTCGGCTGGAACGCGATCAAGTCGAGCTGCGCTTGAAGCCCAAGCGCGCGCAATACCTTCACGCCGTTCGGGCCGATCTGAAGGCCGGCGCCGACTTCTTCGAGCCGGTGCGAGCGTTCGTAGACCGCAACCTCGCAGCCGCGCCGGTGCAGTGCGACCGCGGCGGTGAGCCCGCCGATGCCGCCGCCGACGATCACGATGCGAAAGTGACGCCTTGCCTGCATGCCTCCGAGGCCTATCGCCTCGCGGCAACGCTGTAAAGTTCGCACGACCGCGCAGGAGTGCCGAGGACGGCGCTAAAACGTATGCACCTCGACTACGCCGGGTACCGCCTTGATCGCGCCGGCGATCTGCGGGGAAATCTTGAAGCGGCCGGGCAGTTTCACCTCGACTTCGGCACCCTCCCCCAGCATCAGCACCATCGAGACCTCGCCGTCTGCCCGCTCCTGGCGCGCCGGCCCCCCATTGATAGGTTCCAGCCGCTTGGCGACCCCGTCGATCGGCCGTTCGTCGCGCACGAACACGCGCAGGCCCTTCTGCATCTTGGCCGCCGCGTCATCGAGCGGCTCCACCGACTGGATGCGCGCGCGTACGTCATCGCCCTGCACTTCCGCCGACAGCGTCAGCAGTACGGCCTTGCCGGGTTCAAGCTGATCGCGGAACTGCGCGAGGCCTTCCGCGAACAGGACGGCCTCGTAATGACCAGAGGGATCGGAGAGCCCGATGATACCCATCTTGCTGCCGGTACGGGTACGCCGCTCGGTGCGCGAGACGATGGAACCGGCCACCCGTCCCGCCCCGGCGCCGGCCTTCACGCTGCGTGCGAATTCCGCCCAACTCTGCACCCGCAACCGCTTCAGCGCGGCGGCATAATCGTCCAGCGGGTGGCCGGACAGGAAGAATCCGATAGCGTCAAATTCCTTTTGCAGGCGCTCAGCCGGCGGCCACGGCTCGGCCGATGGCAGCACCAGCGGCGCCTGCATCGAAGGACCGCCGAACAACTCCGATTGTCCGCTCGTGACGGCGTCCTGAGCGCGCTGCGCTGCCGCCAGCATGCAATCGACGGATGCAAAGGCGCGCGCCCGGTTCTGCTCCAGCGTATCGAACGCACCCGACGCGGCAAGGCTTTCCAGTACCCGCTTGTTGACCGCTCGCGGATTGATGCGGCCGGCAAAATCCGCGAGATCGGTGAACGGCCGCTCGGCGCGCGCCTCCACGATGCTTTCGACCGCCTGCGCACCGACACCCTTGAGGGCGGCGAGCGCATAGTGGATCGCGTCGCCGTCGACGTCGAATGCGACGCCGGAGCGGTTGACCGACGGCGGCACCACCTTGATGCCGACCCGCTCGGCCTCGGCGCGGAATTCGGACAGCTTGTCGGTATTGCTCATGTCGAGCGTCATCGACGCCGCCAGGAACTCGACCGGGTAGTTCGCTTTCAGATATGCGGTCTGATAGGTCAGCAACGCATACGGTGCCGAGTGCGATTTGTTGAAGCCGTACTCGGCGAATTTGGCGCAGGCGTCGAAGATCACCTGGGCGTCGGCGCGGCCGATCCCGCGCTCCACCGCGCCGGCGATGAAATCGCCGCGCTGGGAGGCCATCTCCTTCTTGTCTTTCTTGCCCATGGCGCGCCGCAGGACGTCGGCCTTGCCGAGGCTATAGCCGGCGAGATCGCGCGCGATCTGTTGCACCTGTTCCTGATAGGTGATGATGCCGTAGGTGGGCGCCAAAATCGGCTCAAGCTTCGGATGCGGGTAATGGATCTGCTCGAGGCCAAGCTTGCGCGCGCAGTAGGAAGGAATATTCGCCATCGGACCGGGCCGGTAGAGCGCGACCAGCACGATGAGGTCCTCGAAACGGTCCGGGCGCATGTCAACCAACGCACGGCGCATGCCCTGGCTTTCCACCTGGAAGATACCGACCGTCTCGCCACGCGCCAGCATTTCGTAGGTCTTGGCGTCGTCGAGCGGTAGCGTCGTCATGTCGGGCCGCCCGCCAGTCGAGCGCTCGACGATGTCCAGCGCGTCCTCGATCACGTCCAGGTTGCGCAGGCCCAGGAAGTCCATCTTGAGGAGGCCGATCTCCTCGATGGGCTTCATCGAGTACTGCGTGACCGTCTTGTAGACGCGCTCGGGCTTTCCCCCATTGCCGGTCTCGCCCTCCACCACCTCCACGACGCCACGGTCCTCGGCGAGCTGGAGGGGGACGATCTCCGTCAGCGGCCGGTCCGCGATCACGACCGCCGCCGCGTGGATGGAGTTGTTGCGCACGATGCCCTCGAGCCCGCGCGCGACATCGACGACCTGCTGCGCCTGCGGCTCAGTGTCGTAGGCCTTGCGCAGCTCCGTGCCC
>JBOHIG010000345.1:0-2248 GCA_050725815.1 Xanthobacteraceae bacterium | reverse complement strand
CCCACCCCGATGCCGGGCCGCAGGCGTCCGCCGCTCAGCAGATCGAGCTCTGCGGCCTGCTTGGCGATCAGCCCCGTTTGCCGCTGCGGGGCGATCAGAACGCCCGACGACAGACGGATCGTTTTCGTGACCGCGGCGAGGAAGCCGAGCGTCACGAAGGTTTCGTGGAAGGGATCGGTCTCGTCGTAGGTCGGCGTCCAGCCATCCCGCGCGGCCGCGCCGAACACGTGGTCCGGCATTTCGATGTACGCGTAACCGAGATCTTCCGCGGCTTGCGCCCAATCGCGGATCCGCGCCGGATCGGTGCCGATGTCGCGGGTCGGGAAGATGGCGTTCAGGCGCATCTACATCTTCCGCTGCGCATCCTTGGCCGCATCGCGGATGGCCTCGCCGCCGCGCTCGATATCCTTGCCCGCGCCGGCGATGGTGTTGCAGCCACCGAGCATACCGGCCAGGCTCGTCAGAAGCAGTGCCACGATCAATTTTCCTAACAAGGTCGGTCTCCCATTCCAGTGGGACTTTAGCCCCCTGCGTCTCGATCCCGCGCAGGTGGGCACGAGAATCTTACACCGCCGCGGCGGCGCTCGCGCCTCAATCGCGCAGGGCGCTCTCCGGCGGGGCGTTGCCTGCATCGCCGGCATCGAATCGCTACCATCGCAGCGCCGTGCTCGCGTCTCGCCATCGCATCTCGCGCGCCGTGATGGAGAAGATGTGATCTCGTCGTCGCTATCGTGAAACGCGATGTCGAGGCAACGGCCTCGAATTCGTGCTGCTCCGAAAGCCAGCATTGCGGATAACCGGGCGGGTAGCGGCGGCCACCGGTTGCCCGGCGGGTACGTAGAAGCGCCTAGGTGTTTCGACTGATTGCCGGGCGCAGCCCGGGAAACTAGGCTACTGCGGCGGAAGCCAGGACGCGCTGCTCACGTCCTGGCTTTTTCGCTGCCAAGCATCCCAGGCAAGCGCAATGAAGGCGGTCTTCGAGCGTCACAGTGCATCCATCATGCGTACCGATATTGGAGCCCACATGTTTACGAGACATATCCTGTTGCTGGCTGTTTTCCTGTATGGCCTGACGCCGCCGGTCTTCGCGGCGGAGGAATATCCTACCAAACCCGTCCGTCTCATCATCCCCTTCGCGCCCGGCGGGACCAACGACGTGCTGGCGCGCATGGTGGCGAATCACCTGACCGAGGCCTTCGGCCACACCGTCGTGCCCGACAATCGTCCCGGCCATCAGGGCATCATCGGCACCGACCTCGCGGCCAAGGCGCCGCCCGACGGCTACACCCTGGCCGTCATATCGTCGGCCTACACCATGAATCCGGTGACGTACAAGTTGCCGTTCGATCCGGTGAAGGCGCTTGAATTCGTCTGCAAGATCGGGCAGAGCTTTCTCATCATGACGGTCGGGCCGATGATGCCCAAGGTCAAAACCATCGGCGACCTGATGGCCGAAGCGCAGCGCAAGCCGGGGACGATCGTGCTGTCGAGCTCGGGCGGGTTCATGCACTTCGCCACGGCGCTGTTCGAGACCAAGTCCAAGCACGACTTCAACATCGTGCTCTACAAGGGCGGATTTCCGGCCATGATGGACGTGATCGGCGGGCAGGTGCACGCCGGCTTCGCGGTCAGCGTGCCGGCGCTCCCGCACCTGCGCGCGGGCAAGCTCAGAGGTCTCGCGGTCGGCACGCTCGAGCGCGCCGAGCTTCTGCCCGACCTGCCGACGCTCGACGAGGTCGGGATCAAGGGCTATGACGCCTCCAACTGGTATTCGATTGCGGTCCCCGCCGGTACCCCGCGGCCGATCGTGATGAAGCTGCACAACGAGATCGCGCGCTTTTTCACCTCGCCCGAGATGCGCAAGAAGATGACCAACATGGGTGCGGTGGTCGACATCAAAACGCCGGACGAGATGCGCAAGATCATCCCGGCCGAGATCCGCAAGTGGACTCAGGTCGCGATCGAGGCCAAGCTGCCGCGCGCGGGCAAGTAGCGTCGATCTTGCATCGGCTCGATCTTGCATCGGCTTGCGCGGGTCGGCCGCATCTCGCACACTTCGGCCGATCCATACAGGAGGATGCAGACATGGTCGACGTCACCATTCTTGCGACCGGACTCGGTTTTCCGGAAGGTCCGGTCGCATGCGCGGATGGCTCGGTGGTGTTCACGGAGCTGCGCAACGCGCGCTGCTCGCGCGTCACCGCCGAGGGCAAGCTGAGTGTTTTCTCCGCATGCGGCGGCGGGCCGA
>JBOHIG010000344.1:0-2077 GCA_050725815.1 Xanthobacteraceae bacterium | reverse complement strand
CACCAAGATCGGCGGCGAAGCGTTCGCCAAGGATCCGCGCTACGCCACGATCGCCGAGCGGCGCAAGAATCAAAACGAGGTTTGGCAGAAACTGAACGATTTCGCCGCCGGCTACACCAAGCGCGAGCTGATGACGATCCTGAACGACCTCGACGTACCGTGCGGCCCGATCATGGGAACGGCGGATCTCGCCAACGACGAGCACGTGCGCGGCCGCCAGATGTGGGTCGAGCTCGATCATCCGCAGCGCGGCACGTGGTACAACGTCGGCATGCCGATCAAGCTGTCCGCTTCGCCGGCAAGAATCGAGCGCTCACCCACGCTGGGCGAGCACACCGACGAGGTCTTGCGAGAAGTGTTGGGCTACGATGAGGCGCGCATGGCGGCTCTGAAGTCCGCCGGTGCGTTCAGCGTTCCGCCGCGGAAGAAGTGAAGGAGCCAAGGATGAAAATAGCGATCGTCGGTCAGCAGGACTATGGCAAGGCGGTCCTGGAAGCGTTCCTCGCCCGCGGCGACGAGGTCGCCGGCGTGTTCGTCGCGCCCGACAAGGAAGGCGCCCGGCCCGATCCGTTGAAGGTCGCGGCGCAGGAGAAGGGCCTCGAGCTGTTCCAGTTTCCCTCGTATCGCAAGCCGGAGGCGCAGGAGGCGTTGCGCGCCCTCGACGTCGACCTCGGCATCATGGCCTACGTGCTGCTGTTCGCCCCGCAGGAGTTCGTCACCATCCCGCGGCTCGGCACGATCCAGTATCACCCGTCGCTCCTGCCCAGGCACCGCGGCCCGAGCTCGATCAATTGGCCCATCATCCAGGGCGCCACGCGCACGGGACTCACCATCTTCCGCCCCACCGACGGGCTGGACGAAGGTCCGGTGGTGTTGCAGAAGTCGTGCGAGATCGGTCCCGATGAGACCCTGGGCGACGTCTATTTCAACAAGCTCTTCGCCATGGGCGTGAGCAGCATGCTGGAAGCGGCAGATCTCGTCCACGCGGGCAAGCACACCGAGACCGTGCAGGACGAGTCGCAGGCGACCTACGAGGGCTGGTGCCGCGGCGCCGAAGCGCGGATCGACTGGGCGAAGCCCGTCGGCCAGGTCTACGACCTCGTTCGCGGTTGCAATCCGGCGCCCGGTGCCTGGACCACGATCGGGGGCAAGAAGCTCTACCTGTACGACGCCCGCAAGATCGTGTTCCGCCGTTTCGCCGACGTGGTCGGCAAGATCGGCGAAATCACCTCGATCGGCGAGGAAAGCATCCGGATCACCGCCCAGGGCGGGCAGATCGAAGTACTGCGCCTGCGGCACGAGGACGGCAAGAAAATGGGCGCGGCCGAATTCGCGCGCTCGGCCGGCGTCACCGCCGGCACCTTCGTCGGGGTATAGCCGGGGCAAGTCGCGGGAACGACCTTCCCGCGCAGGCACTCCCTTCTCCCTCCGGCCCCATTTTCAATCCGCCGGCAAGGCGCCGCTTTGGCGGCCTGCTCCGCGTTACGCCGCCGGCATCGACCGCTTAGGATTGATCCGCGCCGCCGGGATGGCGGATGCGGCGATCTCTCGCGGCCATGCAAGCGCGGATGCGAAGCCTCGAGCATCGCCATGACGTGCGGTTAGCCGGTGTTGCGCGGGCGCCATAGCACCCCGTGCCAACCCAATTACTACCCAGAAAATCATATGCTTTTCCGGTGAATATCGTAGAATAGTTAATCCATCGGCGTTAACCACTAGAAAAAAAAGACAAAACGCGGGGAAGGGATGAACAGGCTCGGTTTCTGGCGGTCGGATTGGTTCATCGGTGTGCTGGCCACGCTGGTGATCCTCATTCTGTCTCCCCAGGAGCTGTTGCAGAGCCTGGAGCGCAAGGCCTACGACCTCGGCGTGCGCGCCACGGCGCAAACCCCGAGCGATCGCATCGCCGTCATCGCCATCGACGACCAGAGCATCGCCAACATCGGCCGCTGGCCCTGGCCGCGCGACATCCACGCGCAGATGATCGCCAAGCTCAAGCTGGCCGGCGCCAAGGTCGTCGGCTATTCCTCGTTTTTCTTCGAGCCGCAGATCGATCCTGGTCTGCTCTACATCCACA
>JBOHIG010000343.1:0-3199 GCA_050725815.1 Xanthobacteraceae bacterium | reverse complement strand
GGATCGGCGTCTGAAACTCGAAGAAGCCCGCCTCCTTCATCCGCCGCCGGATCGAATCGATGATCGCCCCGCGCTTCATGATGTTGCCGTGCAGGTGCTCGCGGCGCAGGTCGAGGAAGCGGTACTTGAGCCTGATCTCCTCCGGATAATCCTGCTCGCCGAACACCGGCATCGGCAATTCGGCCGCGGGCCCGAGCACCTCAATCTCAGAGATGTAGACCTCGACCGCGCCGGTCGGCAGATCGGGATTCTCGGTGCCGCCCGGCCGCCGGCGCACCTTGCCGTCGATTCGCACCACCCATTCCGAGCGCAAGGTCTCGGCCAGCTTGAAGGCGGCGCTGTCCGGATCGGCGACCACCTGCGTGACCCCGTAATGGTCGCGAAGATCGATGAACAGCACCCCGCCATGGTCGCGGATGCGATGGCACCAGCCGGCCAGGCGGACGGTCTCGCCGATGTGGCTGTCGCGGAGCGCGCCACAGGTATGGGTACGGTAGCGATGCATGCCGAAATCCCGATCGAAAGGCGGGCGGAAAAGGCACTGCGAGGCTCGCTTTGTCAAGGCAAGGGCAGCGCAGGCGACATCAGCGCGTCTGTAGGTTAATTCGTAGGTTAAGACGCCATGCGCGGGCGGAAGCGGGACCAACACGATGGACAGCATGACCACGGCGGAGGCGACGGTCGCGGGCCTCATCGCCCATGGCATCGACACGATCTACGCCCTGCCCGGCGTCCACAACGACCATTTCTTCGATGCCCTGTTCAAGGCGCAGGGTCGCATCCGCACCGTCCACACCCGCCACGAGCAGGGCGCGGGCTACATGGCGCTTGGCGCCGCGCTCGCGACCGGCAAGCCGCAGGCCTATTGCGTGGTGCCGGGACCGGGCCTGCTGAATTCCTCGGCCGCGCTGCTCAACGCCCACGGCACCAATGCGCCGGTGCTGGCGATCGTCGGCCAGATCGCGCAATCGGCGATCGGCCGCGGCTACGGGCATCTGCACGAGATCCGCGACCAGGCCGGCATCATCTCCCGCATCGTCGATTTCTCCGCCCGCATCGAACAGCCTTCGGACGCGCCGAGCCTCGTCGCGGTGGCGTTCCGCGCCATGGGCAGCGGTCGTCCGGGACCGGCGGCGCTGGAATGCGCCATCGACGTATGGGGCCGCAGCGGCTCGGTCGAGCCGGTGGCGCCCTCGCCTCCCGCCGCGCCGGCGATCGACGAGGAGGCCGTGCATGACGCCGCCAAGCGGCTCCGGGAAGCCAAACGTATCCTGATCGTCGTGGGCGGCGGCGCGCAGGACGCCGCACCCGAGGTCGCCGCACTCTCGCGCATGCTGCAGGCGCCGGTGTTCGCGTTCCGCCGCGGGCGCGGTGTGCTCGACGGCCGCGACCCGTTCTCGGTGTCGATGCCGCTGGCGCACGAATTATGGCGCGAAGCCGATCTCGTGCTCGGCATCGGCACGCGACTGTTCTACGGCTTCCAGCAATGGGGCGTGGACGACAGCCTCGCCGTCATCCGCGTCGATGCCGATCCGGAGGAGCCTGCACGTTTCCGCAAGCCGACAGTGGCGCTCGTCGGCGACGCCGCGCCGATCCTGCGCTGCCTCGTCGATGCGCTCGGCGCCCACACACGCGCCTCCCGCCGCGATGAACTGCTGGAACGGCAAGCGAAGTGGCGTGCGCGTTTGGAAAAGCTCGCGCCCCAGATCGCCTGGCTCGATGCGATCCGCGCCGAACTCGGCGAGGACGGCATCCTGGTCGAAGAGGTCACGCAGATGGGCTTTGCCGCCCGCCTCCTCTATCCGACCTACAAGCCGCGCACCTTCATCTCGCCCGGCTATCAGGACAGCCTCGGCTGGGGCTACGCCACCGCGCTCGGCGTGCAGGACGCGCGCCGCGACGTCCCCGTGTGCCTGATCTCCGGCGACGGCGGCTTCATGTTCACCGCGACCGAGATGGCGACCGCGATGCATCATCGCATCCCGCTGGTAGCGGTGGTGTTCCGCGACGACGCCTTCGGTAATGTCCGGCGCATCCAGCAGGAGCGTTACGGCAATCGCGTCATCGCGTCCGATCTCACCAATCCGGATTTCGTGCGCTTTGCGGAGAGCTTCGGCGCAGCGGCCGAACGCGCCCGCGATCCGGAGGAATTGCGAGGTGCGCTCAACCGCGCCTTCAAACGCCGCGACCTGCCGACGCTGATCGAGGCGCCGGTCGGGCCGCTTCCCTCACCCTGGGAGTTCATCCATCTGCCGCGCGTGCGGGGTTAACCCGGCAGGACATCGTCTGGGATGGCATGGGGATCGAAACGGCGCGGCCAGTTCTTGCGCGTGTAGAGGATCATCACCGGCACGTAGAACAGCAGGATCCCGAGCTTGACCATGACCAGCCCGCTCAGGCCGACACCGCCGACCAGCCCGATCACGAAGACCAGCAGCACGATCATGGCCAGCAGGAACACGTGCTCGGCGATATAGGTCGCGGGATGCTTGCCGGCGCGGAAGCGGCACGGCGGATTGGCCGCCGCGACCTGCGCGACCAGCCCGCGCATGAATGGGGCGTAGGTCGCGGCGCGGTCCTCGAAGTCTCCGATCCCGGCGTAGTGGGTGGAGAGGATCGCCGTGCTCGGATGGCCAAAGATGCGCAGATCGCAACGATAGCGGGCAAAGTCGAAGCGGGTCGGCGCAAAGGACAGCCGCAGCTCCGTAAAGTCCCGGTAGGGAAAGCGCCGGGTGGCCACGCCGGCCCCGGCATCGACTTCGAGCGCGTCCGCTCCCAGCCGCCAGGTCATCTCGTGCTCGAAGACGTTGGCGCGGACGGCATAGGCGAGCGGCAGCGCGGGAGCGTTCATGCGGGCAAGCCTGTCACCGGTCGGGCAAGATATTAGCGGGGCGCAACAAAGTCTGATCGAGAAGGCCGCGGCTAAGGGTTGTGGCCTGCCGCCGGCCTGCGCTATCTAGTGGTCCGATTCCAACATTCGCATCCCGTTTTGGCAGGCGACTTTGCGAATGTTAGAATCAAAGGACCACTAGCAAAGCTTGCTAGTGGAGTTTTG
This sequence comes from Xanthobacteraceae bacterium, assembly GCA_050725815.1. GTDB lineage: Bacteria > Pseudomonadota > Alphaproteobacteria > Rhizobiales > Xanthobacteraceae > VAZQ01. The sequence continues at coordinate 144 of JBOHIG010000343.1, read as the reverse complement.
GATTTGACAATCGCATCGCGTGCCCGCGGTAAGGTCGGTAGCGAATGTCAAATCCACTCCACTGGCCAAATCAGACCATTCGTGACGCCCGAGATGTGGCAGCTTGCGCGTATCCTCTTGCTGAGCAGTTTCGTTGCACTGCCC
>JBOHIG010000342.1:0-6160 GCA_050725815.1 Xanthobacteraceae bacterium | reverse complement strand
AGGAGAGAAGATATCGCACCTTCGCCGCATCGAACCGCAGCAGTGCGGCGGCAGCGGCGGCAGCGCCGAAATTGACGCCGACCGTATGGGTCGAATGGATGGCGTCGTTCGGGCTCGCATAGCCAAGCGACATGTTGAAGCGCGTGCCGATGTCGTAGCCGAGCGCGACCGCGCGAATGAAATCGGCGCCGCTGCGATCGTGCAGCTCGGCGATCGCCAGTGCCGCCGGTACGATCCCGCAGCCGGGATGGTAGCGGCCGCGCAGATGCGAATCGTCGGTCTCGTCGGCGTGCCCGGCCATGCCGTTGGCCATAGCCGCGTTCTCCGCCGGTATCACCAGCGGCGTGCCGATCAAGGTGGCCTCCGCGGTACCGCCCAGCCGGCTCACATATTTGATGGCGAGCTCGCCGGCGCGCAGGCGCGAGCCGGAGATGATGGCTGCGAGCGTATCCAGGATGTGATGCCCGGTCTTTTCGGCGACCCCCGCCGGAAGTTCCCGGGTGGCGGCGGCCGAGATGTATTCGGACAGTGCCCGCGTCATCGGGGTGACCGCGATATCGGTTTGCGTGCTCATTTTTGTCATTGCCTCCATTGCATTTCACCATCGCAAAGCGCCGTTACGCGAGCAAGGCACGATCTGACGGAGCCGAGAACTGTGCCTGCTCCCTCTCCCATAGGGAGAGGGGTGGGGTGAGGGGTTATAAACTCTCGATAGGCTCGAACCCCCTCACCCCCTCCCTTTCCCCCGCGGGGAGAGGGAGCCGCAGCATTCGCTGAGCAAATGTACGTTCCCATCGATCACGATTGCGCTCGGGACGAACAGTCGGCTATCGGTGTTCGATTGAACAAGTGAAGTGGGTGGAGGGCTCGTTGGCTACAGAACGTTCATTGGAGGGAAAAGTCGCAATCATTACCGGCAGCGTGCGCCGCCTGGGTAAGGCCATGGCGCTGGCGCTGGCGAAGGACGGCGCCTCGGTCATCATCAATGCGCGCGCGTCGCGCGACGAGGCCGAGAAGGCCGCCGCCGAGGTCGCGACGGCCGGCGGGCGTTCGCTGGTGCATATCGGCGACATAACCGACGAGGCGTCGGTCAAGCAGATGGTCGACGCTACGCTCAAGGCCTTCGGGCGGATCGACATCCTGATCAACAACGCCGCCATCCGCGGCGAGGCGCCTCTGCTCGACATGACCTACCAGCAGTGGCGTGGCGTGCTCGACATCATCCTCGACGGCGCCTTCCACTGCACGCGGGCGGTGGCGCCGCACATGGTCAAGAACAAGTTCGGCCGCATCATCAATCTCGGCGGAGTGTCGAGCCATCTCGGCGCTGCCGGCCGCGCGCATGTCGGCACCGGCAAGGCCGGCATCATCGGCTTCACCCGCGCGGTCGCCACCGAGCTGGCGCCGTACGGCATCACGGTGAACTGCATCGTGCCCGGCCGCATCGGCGGGCAGCGCTCGGCGACGTCGGGGCAGGGGATCGGCCACGCCCCGCTGGTCGGCCGCGAAGGCATTCCCGACGACGTGGCCGGATTGGCGCGACTCCTGTGCCAGCCGGAAACGAGCTACATCACCGGGCAGACCATTCACGTCAGCGGCGGGATCTTCATGCCCTGAACAGGAATGACTTTGTCATCCCTGTTCAGATTCTTGTTTGAGCATGATCTTTTCCGAAAACCGGTGTCCACTTTTCGGGATCATGCTGCAGGAGCGACAACGATGTCGGCGACAGCAGCGACCAAGGCGGACTACGGCGCGGCGCCGCTCGGGCTCAACGTCACCCGTGACCTTGCCGCGTTCCTGGTGCGCTTCCGATACGAGGACCTGCCGGAACGCGCCATGCACGAGGCGCGCCGCGGCCTCATCGACTGGATCGGCTGCGCGCTGGCGGGCAGTGGTCATCCGACCGTCGCCAAGCTGATCCCGGTCCTGAAGGCGCTGAGCGGCAAGCCGCAGGCGACCGTGTTCGCGCACGACCTCAAGCTCGGGCTCCTGGAGGCCGCGCTCGCCAACGGCCAGATGGGCCACGTGCTCGACTATGACGACACCCACATGGGCGGCGTCGTGCTGCACACCTCGTCGCCGGTGCTGGCCGCTGTGTTGGCGCTCTCCGAGCGAGGCGGCGTCGACGGCCGCGCGCTGATCTGCGCCTATGCCGCGGGGTTCGAGGCCGGCGTCCGCATCGGCCAGGCGGCGCCCGGTCACCACGACGGCGGCTGGCATCTCACCGGCACGCTCGGTTCGATCGCGGCGGGCGCGGCGGCAGGCCGGCTGCTCGGACTCGATGCGCAGCAGATGATCTACGCGCTCGGCGCCGCCGCCACCCAGGCGGCCGGTATGCAGCAGAACCGCGGCACCATGTGCAAGTCGTTCCATGCCGGCAAGGCCGCCTCGAACGGCATCCTTGCCGCGCTGCTGGCGCAACAGGGCTTCGACAGCTCGGATGAGATCGTGGAGGGCAAGCGCGGCTTTGCGCGCATCTACAGCAATGTCGCCAGGCCCGAGCTGGTGCTCGACGGACTTGGCGAGCGCTGGGAGATCGCCCGCAACGGCCACAAGCCCTACGCCTGCGGCGTGGTGCTGCATCCCGTGCTCGACGGCATGGTTGCGCTTGCCGGAAAGTCGTCGCTGGCGCCGGTGCAAGTCGCCCGTATCGAGGCGCGCGTGCATCCGCTGGCTGTGCGGATCACCGGCCTCGGCGATCCGAAGACCGGGCTGCAATCCAAATTCAGCATCTACCACGCCGCCGCAGTGGCCTATCTCGACCGCATGGCGGGGATCGCGCAATTCACCGACGCGCGCTCAGCGGCGTCCGACGTGGTCGCGTTGCGCGGCAAGATCGTGGTGACGACCGACGACACATTCCGCAACGACGAGGCGCACGCCACGCTCGTGCCGGTGTCCGGCGAAACCGTGGAAGCCCATGTCGCGCACGCCAGCGGCACGGTCGAGAACCCGATGTCGGACGCCGCCATCGAAGCCAAATTTTTGGCCAATGCCGCGCCCGTTGTCGGCGATGATCGCGCGCGGCAAATCGCCGCGTCGGCATGGAGGCTGGACGCCCTTAACGATGCGCGCGAGCTGGCGGCGCTTTGCGCTTGAAACCCGTCACGGCGCCAGCCAGCATGAGATGGGTTCGATCAACCGAGATCGGGAGGAAGACCGACATGACCAAGAGACTAGTCCTTGCAGGACTGGCCGCGCTGCTCGCGGCCGGCAGCTATGGCCCGGCGGCGGCGCAATTCAAGCCGACCAAACCGATCGAAGTCGTCGTCCATAGCGGTCCCGGCGCCGGCAACGACGTGTTCGGCCGTGCGGTGATCGCGGCGCTCGAGAAGGAGAAGCTCATCCCGGTGCGCATGCAGATCGCCAACAGGACCGGCGGCGGCGGCACCAATGCCATGAATTACGTGATGTCGAAATCCGGCGACACCCACACTCTGGCGGTGTTCACCAGCCTTTGGACCACCAATCCGCTGGTGCAGAAGGCGGCGAAGCACAAGATTACCGACATGACGCCGATCTCGCGGCTGGTGATCGAGCCCGGCGTGATCGTGGTGCGCGCGGATTCTCCCTACAAGACGATGAAGGACCTGATCGAGGCGGCGCGCAAGAATCCTGGCGGCCTCAAGCAGTCCGGCGGCTCGATCATGTCGCGCGACAATCTGGTCAGGCAAGTCCTGCAGAACGCGACCAAGACGCGCTGGATCTTCGTGTCGTTTCCCTCGGGCGGCGAGCGCATCGCGCAACTGCTCGGCGGTCACGTCGACCTGATGGTAATGGAGCCGAGCGAAGCCGGCGAATTGATTCGCAGCGGCAAGCTTCGTGCGCTCGCTCAGCTATCGACCAAGCGCGTGCGTGGCTACGAAAAGGTGCCGACGCTGAAAGAGGCCGGGTTTGACGTTCCGGAAGTGCCGCAGTCGCGCGGCCTGGTCGCGCCGCCGAAGCTGCCGGCCGCGGCCGTCGCTTATTATGAGACGCTGTTCGAGAAGCTGTCGAAATCGCCGAGTTGGAAAAAGGTGCTGGCCGACAACCTGCTTGAGGACGCCTATCTGAACTCGAAGGCCACAGGCGCCTTCCTGAATGAAAACGAAAAGACCATGCGGGAGATCATCAAGCTCGCCGGGATCAAGCTCGTTCGCTGACGCTTTCCGCGCTTTGTCAATCGAAGCATTGCCAGCGGTTGTTATTGTGCCCTCTCCCCTTGCGGGAGAGGGCATGACAGAATTTCAACAATGAAAGTTGGGTGAGGGGGTATCTTCGCTAACGAAACCCCTCACCCATCACAACGCGTGGAAACGCCTTCATGCCCTCTCCCGCAAAAGGGCGTTTACGCCCGTCTGCGACGGGCTAAGGGGGGAGGGCGCAGCAACAGCCTCCGCGCTCGCGGCGAGGCGCTCAAGCAACGCCCAGCTTCTCCATCACCCACCTGGCGCAAGCGAACAGCTTGTCGTCCTGGTAGCGTGGTGCCACGAGCTGGATGCCGACCGGCAGTCCGCTCGGGCCGGTGTGAGTGGGCAGCGACATGGCGGGGCCGTTGAGCACCGTCCAGAATTGCTGGAACGCCGGCTCACCGGTGAAGCCGAGTCCCTTGAGCGCCTCGCCCTTCACGCACGGCGAGATGATGGCGTCGATGCCCTCGTAGGCGTCGTCGATGCGGTTGCGGCAACGGTCGGCGAGCTGCAAGGCCGCGACATAGTCCTCGTGCCTCATTGCGAAGCCCTTGTTGACGCGATCGCCCAACACCTTGCTGATCTTGTCCGCGTGATGCTGCCAGTCGGCGGCCATGCTCTTCGAGCGCTCGTAATTGTTGATGGTCTCGCGCGCCGTGTAATAGAGCCTGGAGAATTCCTCCGGCAGCACGATCTCCCTCACCGACGCGCCGGCTGCCGCCAGCCGCTTGGCCGCATCTTCGACGGCGTGCTTGGTCGGCTCGTCGGCGGTGTCCCACAGCGGCGTGCGGCAAAGGCCCAGGCGCGGCGGAGTGTCGAACGTCCGATAGGCCGGCGGCTTGTTGACAAGCACCGAGGTGATCAGCTCGGCGTCGTCCACGGTGCGCGTGAGCAGCCCGATGGTGTCGAGCGTCTCGGCGGCGAAGCAGATGCCCTGGCGGTTGATCAGATTAAACGTCGGCTTGTAGCCGACGCAGCCGCAATAGGACGCGGGCCGCAGCACCGACCCGCCGGTCTGCGTTCCATAGGCGGCCGGCACGTGGAAATCGGCGACCGAAGCGGCCGACCCCGACGACGAGCCACCGGGCGTGTGTTCGGGATTGTGCGGATTTGCGGTCGGCCCGGGGAACATGCCGGCGAATTCGGCGGTCACCGTCTTGCCGATGATCACCGCGCCCGCCATGCGCGCGAGCGCGACGCAGGCCGCGTCGCCATGCGAGCGGTTGCCCTTGTAGATCGGCGAGCCCATCTCGGTCGGCAGGTGCTCGGTGTTGATGATGTCCTTCACGCCGATCGGTACGCCGTGCAGCGCGCCGCGCGACGACGGCATGCGGTCGAGCGCGCGCGCCTGCATCAACGCGTAGTCGGGGTCGATGGTGGCGAAGGCGTGCACCGTCGGCTCGCGCGCCGCGATGCGGTCGAGGCAATCGCGCACGACCGCCTCGGCCGTGAATTTTTTCGCCGCGATGCCTTTGGCAACGTCGGCGGCACTCAGCTTGTTGAGGTCGCCCATGACGTTGCTGCCTTCGCTAGTTCGCCCTTGCGCGGCCGGCCGAGGTGCCGGCGATCTTGCCGAACACCGAGCCGGAGCAGAGCCCCGAGCCGCCCGGATAGTTGAAGTAGAAGATGCCGCCGACGAGCTCGCCCGCAGCGTAAAGTCCACGGATCGGCTGATAGTCGGTGTTGAGCACTTCGCAGTTGGTGTTCACACGCAAGCCGCCGAAGGTGAAGGTGATGCCGCAGGTGACGGCATAGCCTTCATAGGGCGGCGTATCGAGCGTGTTCGCCCAGTTCGACTTGTTGATCGCGAGCCCCTGCGTGCAGCGGCCGTCCTTCACGTTCGGATTGAACGGGATGTCGGTGCGTACCGCCTTGTTCCACTCGGCGACAGTCTTGAGGAATTCCTGCGCGTTCACACCCTCGAGCTTCGACGCAAATTCTTCGAGCGTATTGGCGGTCACCTTGGTGATCTGGCGGATGCGGTATTC
>JBOHIG010000341.1:0-6675 GCA_050725815.1 Xanthobacteraceae bacterium | reverse complement strand
CGTCCGAACCCGCTGCCAAGTGGATCGCGAATGTCAAATCCACTCCACTAGGCCCCTGCACCGTTCTATCCCCTGGTGTGCCGCCGCGCAATCAAGGCAACGGAAATTGATGGGAGCCGGCCGCCGGCCGATTCTACGTCATTTTCAAGGCGATAGCAGATCGTTGGAACGGCCGGGGCCGGACACACCGCAACCAGTCCCGGCGCCGCCTTGTGAATTCATTTTGCAGCATTTTTCGCGACCGTCATGCTCCGACACCGCCGCCGGCTGATTTGTCGCGCCGAACCGCCGTGATCATGACGAACGCCTGGGCCATCGGCCCCTCGTCGGTGATTGTGACGTCGATTCGCGGTTCGCAGCCCTTCGGCGTGATGGCCCGCAGCCGCGCGAGCGCGCCTCCGGTCAATTCCATGGTCGGTCGGCCCGATGGCAGATTGACCACGCCGAGATCGCGCCAGAACACGCCTTTGCGAAAGCCTGTGCCGAGCGCCTTGGCGCAGGCCTCCTTGGCGGCGAAGCGCTTGGCATAGGTTTCCACGCGGGTTGCGCGGCGCTCGGCCTTGGCGCGCTCGGTCGCGGTGAAGATGCGCGCAATGAAGCGGTCGCCATGCCGGGCGATCACCCGCTCGATGCGCCGCACGTCGACCAGGTCCGACCCGATGCCGATGATCATGACGCCGCTTTCGCACGGCCGCGGTCCATGGCGGCGCGCATGGTCTTCACCGCTTCCGGCAGGCCGAGATCGATAGCCTCGCCGACCAGATAGTGGCCGATGTTCAATTCCACGATCTCCGGAATCGTAGCGATCGTTTCCGCGCTCGCATAAGTAAGTCCGTGTCCGGCGTGGACCTCGAGCCCCAGACCCTTCGCGAAGCGCGCGCCCTCGCGGATACGGCGCCATTCGTTTTCGGCGGCATCCTGGCGACCCTCGGCGAGCGCTTCACACCACGCGCCGGTGTGGATCTCGACCACGGGCGCCGTCACACGTGCGGCTGCTTCGATCTGCCGAACCTCCGCCGCGATGAACAACGACACGCGGATGCCGGCGGCGCTGAGCTTCGCCACCACCGGCGCGATCAGGTTGAGCTGAGCCGCGACGTCCAGACCGCCTTCGGTGGTACGCTCCTCGCGCCGCTCCGGCACCAGGCAGGCGGCGTGCGGGCGCGTCTTGACTGCGATCGCCGTCATCTCATCAGTCGCCGCCATTTCGAGATTGAGCGGCTTGTTGATCTCCGCCTTGAGCCGCGCAATGTCGTGGTCGCGGATATGGCGGCGATCCTCACGCAGATGCGCGGTGATGCCGTTGGCGCCCGCCTCGATCGCAAGCTTGGCGGCGTGCACAGGGTCCGGGTGGCGGCCGCCACGTGCGTTGCGCACTATCGCGACGTGGTCGACGTTGACACCAAGCCGCAAATACGGAATCTCTGGCAAGGCTTTGATCCAACAATAACAATGTGTCTCGAGCGTTTAGGCGATCACCCGCTCGGCGCTTGCGACCACATGCTTGGCGCGCAACTGCCCGATGATCGAGGTCAGATGCTTGAGATCGTAAACTTCCAGATCGATTGTCACTGACGTGAAGTCGGGCGACTGGCGCTCCATGTGAATGTTGTCGATGTTGCCGTCATGCTCGGCAATCACCTGGGTAACCTGCGCGAGGCTTCCCGGTTCGTTGACGGTCTCCAGCGCGATCCGCGCCGGAAAACGCTGCGGCGTCAACTCGTCCACATCCCACCGCAAGTCAAGCCAGCGCTCGGGCGCGTCTTCGAACTCGTTCAGCGCGCCAGACTGGATCGGATAGATGGTGATGCCCTCGCCAGGATTGAGGATGCCGACGATGCGGTCGCCCGGCACCGCGCCGCCATTGGGCGCGAAGCGCACAGGCAGATCGGAATTGACGCCGCGGATTGGAATCGCCGGTCCGACCGTCCCAGGCACCTTGTACTTTACTGACTTCACACGCTTGAGGCCGAACCATCCGGTTTCGGGCTTCGCTTGCTGCTTGAAGACCGCCGCCCTTTCCTCCTTGTAGTCGGGATACATCGCGCGGGCGACATCGGCGGCGCGCATCTCGCCCCGGCCGACCGCCGACATCACGTCGTCGAGCGAGGCGCGCGCTAGCCGTGACAAAGCGCCTTGCAGCTTCTCGTCGGAATAGGCCAGCTTGGCACGCTGGCAGAGCCGCTCGACGATCCGCCGGCCGAGGCCGGCATACTGGTTGCGCACCGCAACCCTGGTCGCACGGCGGATCGCAGCGCGTGCCTTGCCGGTAGTCACCAGCGATTCCCACGCCGCCGGCGGCGCCGTCTGACCCTTGGAGACGATGATCTCGACCTCATCACCATTGGCGAGCTCGGACACCAGCGGCGCAATCTGACCGTTGATCTTGCAGCCGATCGCCGTGTTGCCGACATCCGTGTGGACCGCATAGGCGAAGTCGATCGCATTGGCGCTGCGCGGCAGCGCGATGAGCGTGCCCTTGGGCGTGAAGCAGAATACTTGATCGTGGAACAGCTCGAGCTTTGTATGCTCGAGGAATTCTTCCGGGTTGGACCCTTCCGCCAACAGCTCGATGGTATGACGCAGCCACGCATAGGCGCTGGACTCGCGCGATAGCATCTCGGTCGGCGATCCCATTCCGTCTTTGTAGAGAGCATGCGCGGCGATCCCGTACTCCGCGATGTTGTGCATCGCGCGGGTGCGGATCTGCAGCTCGACTCGCTGCTGACCAGGGCCGATCACCGTCGAGTGGATCGATTGGTAGTCGTTCTGCTTCGGGGTCGAGATGTAGTCCTTGAAGCGCCCCGGCACGACCGGCCAGGTGGTATGCACGATTCCGAGCGCGCCATAGCATTCCTCCAGCGTCTTCACGATGACGCGAAACCCGACGATGTCGGACAGTTGCTCGAAACCGACCGACTTGCGCTCCATCTTGCGCCAGATCGAATAGGCTCGCTTGCGCCGTCCCATCACCTCCGCGGAGATTCCCTGGTCAGCGAGCTTCTTAGTGAGCTGACGCTCGATGTCGGCGACCAGACCGACATTGCGCGCTTCGAGCGCGTCGAGCCGCTTGCTCACGACCCGGCACGCATCCGGATTGAGCTCACGGAACGCCAGGTCCTCGAGCTCCTCGCGCATCTCATGCATGCCCATGCGGCCGGCGAGCGGCGCATAGATGTCGATCGTTTCCTCCGCGCTGCGGCGCCGCGCCTCCGGCGGCATATGCGACAGCGTGCGCATGTTGTGCAGGCGGTCGGCGAGCTTGACCAGCAGCACGCGCACATCGTCGGCAATCGCCAGCAGAAGCTTGCGCAGGTTCTCCGCCTGCTTCGCCTCCTTGGTAACGAGATCGAGCTTGGCGAGCTTGGTCAGGCCTTCGACCAATGCGCCGATGTCCTCGCCGAACATCTCGTCGATCTCGGAGCGCGTCGCGGCCGTGTCTTCGATCGTGTCGTGCAGCAGAGCCGCCGCGATGGTGGCATCATCGACCTTGAGGTCGGTGAGGATCGCGGCAACCTCAAGCGGGTGGGAGAAATACGGATCGCCGGAGGCGCGCGTCTGCTCGCCATGGGCCTTCATGGCGTAGACATAGGCGCGGTTGAGCAGCGCTTCGTCGGTGCCGGTGTTGTAGCGGCGAACCCGTTCGATGAGATCGTATTGCCGCATCATCCGCGGCCGCGACGGCTTGTTCGATTTTACTGTTTTTTCAAAGCCCTGCGGAAGGACATTGAGCCCGCGCTCCAGCGGCACCCGCACCCGGGCTTGGTTCTGCATTCGCGGCAGGTTGGTGGACGCGCGCGCCATGACCATCCTTTGCGCCCGCGCACTACATTTGCCGGCGCCTGGGTATAGATATCACGGCGAATCCCGTTGACGACAAGGGGCGTTAACCGGCGTGGCTTAATTTTCGGAAACACAAAGGCCCGGCTTTGAGCCGGGTCGCCGGTAACGCCGGCAACAGAGCCAGTCGGCCCTATTCCTCTTCTTCGGGCTGTTCCTCGGGCGGGGCGAGGCCCTCGAGGCCCTTGAGCAGCTCCTCCTCGGTCATCCGATCGACCGTAACTTCCGTATCATCGGCATCGACCGTGGCGCCCGGCGCAGCAATTAGCGGCACCGTCGCGGGCTCCGGCTCATCCACCTCCACGTATTTCTGGAGGGTGTGAACCAGCTCTTCCTTGAGGTCGGCGGGAGAGATGGTCGTTTCGGCGATCTCGCGCAACGCCACCACCGGATTCTTGTCGTTATCGCGCTCGACGGTAATCGGCCCTCCCGACGAAATCACGCGCGCCCGGTGACTGGCCAGGAGAACGAGATCGAACCGGTTTTCCACCTTGTCGATGCAGTCTTCGACAGTAACGCGCGCCATGGCTGCTCCCGCAATGGAACTTTATGCTGAAAATATGTCCGCTAGTATCCTCCCCGCAAGTCGCGCGCAAGTGAAAAATATTTGTCTTGGCGAGCGGGGCTGACCTCTGTTAGGCCAATCGCGGGAGCCACCTCGCAGTCCAATATTTTGCGACTGGATGGGTGGTGACGAACGAGGTGCATTGGCGGTCCACGGCCCGCGACCACCGGTTCCCGACAGCGCCGATCCAGCGAACTTCACGGCCGCCCCGCGCCGCCGGACCCTCGCGGAGGGTCGGATTTGAGCACGAGAGAGAGATATGGCACCGCAGGTGGAACGATCAGGATCGGCGAGCGAAAAAGTCGCGCTATTTATCGACGGCGCCAATCTCTATGCCACCGCCAAAGCCTTGGGCTTCGACATCGATTACAAGCGCTTGCTGCGTGAGTTTCATTCCCGCGGTTATCTCATGCGGGCCTTCTATTACACCGCGGTAATCGAGGATCAGGAATACTCCTCGATCCGTCCTCTGATCGACTGGCTCGACTACAACGGCTACAGCGTCGTCACCAAGGCGACCAAGGAATTCGTCGACCAGACCGGGCGCCGCAAAGTCAAAGGCAACATGGACATCGAGCTCGCCGTCGACGCCATGGAGCTCGCCGAGCACATCGATCACATGGTGCTGTTCTCCGGCGACGGCGACTTCCGTTCGCTGGTCGAGGCAATGCAGCGCCGCGGCGTCCGCGTGACCGTGGTGTCGACAATCTCCACCCAGCCGCCCATGGTGGCGGACGAGCTGCGCCGGCAGGCCGACATCTTCCTCGACATCGTCGAGCTGCAACCGAAGATTGGCCGCGACCCGGCCGAGCGCGCGGCGCGCGAAGCCCGCGAGCCGCGCGAGCCACGTCATACACCGCAATTCCTCCAGCGCGGCCCCGTGCGCGCCGGCGCCGGCGCGCCTGACGACGATTTCGACAACGACCGGTAATCGCGGATGCCGCGCGCATCCAGCATTCCGGGGCGCGATTGCCCGCTCTGCCCTCGCCTCAAGGCCTTTCGCGAAAACTGGCGGAGCCGCGAACCGGGCTGGTTCAACGCACCGGTGCCGTCCTTCGGTCCTCACACCGCGCAGCTACTGATCGTCGGGCTGGCGCCCGGTTTGCGGGGCGCCAACCGCACCGGCCGTCCGTTCACCGGCGACTACGCCGGCGACCTCCTCTACGACACGCTCTTGCGTTTCGGATTTGCCCGCGGCGAGTATCGCGCCCGCATCGACGACGGACTCGAGCTGATCGATGCCCGCATCGCTAACGCGGTCGCCTGCGTGCCGCCCGAGAACAAGCCGACCACCGCCGAGATAGCCACCTGCCGCCGCTTCCTTGCAGCCGCCATCGCCGAGATGCCGCAACTTCGCGCCATCGTTTCGCTCGGGCGCATCGCGCATGACAGCACCATCGCCGCGCTCGGGCTCAAGCGGGCGGCGGCGCCGTTCGGCCACGGCCGCACGGTGCGCACGGACACGATCACGCTGTTCAGCAGCTACCACTGCTCGCGCTACAACACGAATACAGGCGTGCTGACGACGGAGATGTTCCACGCCGTGTTCGCCGCCGTGCGCGCCTATCTCGATGGCGCGCGCAACCAGCCGGCGACATCCTCGGCGCTCCTATCGGGCGGGAATACCGGATAGAACGCCTTCGCGATCACGCCGTCGTCGATCACCAGAACCATGCGTTTCAACAATGTCATGCCGGCGACCGAGAAAGTCGGCAGGTCGAGCGCGCGCGTGAGCGTGAGCTCGGGGTCCGACAGGATCGGAAACGGGAGGTGCAGGCGGTCCACGGCCTCTCGCTGGTAATCGGTGTCCTGCGTCGAAAGTCCGAACACGTGCTCGACACCGAGCCCTTTGAGTTCCGCGAAATGGTCGCGGAAGGAGCAGGACTGCGGCGTGCACCCGCGTGCGCCGGGGATCGCATCCCAGCCGTCCGGCAGCGGCTGGCCCGGCCGGCCGGTGCGCGGATAGATGTAGACCACGCCGCGACCGCGCAGTGCGGACAGGTCGATACGCGACCCGTCCGTCGCGTCGAGCGCGAGCGGCGGCAGCCTGGCGCCCGCGAGATGCCGCGCGGCGCCATCGTCCTGCGGCACCGGAAGGTCGCCGGGCAGCACAGTCGGATCGTGCAACGTAGTCATCACAGTCTCGATCGGCGGGAACGGTAGGACATGAATTCGAGCAGCGAGCCATCCGGATCGCGGAAGTAGACGCCAGTGTGGCGGTTCAGAAGTTCGCCATACTTGGCTGCTGGGTCGGGAGCGAACTTCTGAAC
>JBOHIG010000340.1:0-5375 GCA_050725815.1 Xanthobacteraceae bacterium | reverse complement strand
TTCATCCGCGGCAACTGGCAGCGCGAATGGAGCATGGTGCCGGAGGAGCGGCTGCCGCCGGAAATCCTGGCGGGCGCCGACAAGGTCGGCATCCGCGCGCTCGGCGTGCCCGAGGAATTCGGCGGGGTCGAGCTTGAGAAGGGCACCGAGACGCAGACCTTCGCGCTGATCGCAGAGGAGATCGCGCGCGGGGATTCCGGACTCTCCGACAAGCTGGTGCAGATCTGGAAGGTGTCGGTGCTGCTGCGCAATCTCGCGCCGCGCCATCTCCAGGAACGCTGGTTCCCGCGCATCGTCGAGGACCCGCAATTTCTGCTCGCGCACTGCCTGACGGAGCCGCGCGGCGCGTCCGACCGCTGGCTGCCCTACAACGTGCCGGAAGCGGCGATGCACACCCGCGCCGTGAAGAAGGGCAAGGAGTGGATCATCAACGGCCGCAAGCAGTTCATCTCCAACGGCTACGACGCCGGCCTGTTCGTGGTCTATGCCAACACCAATCCGGGCGCCGGCATGATGCAGGGCACCTCGTCGTTCCTGGTGCCGCGCGATACGCCGGGACTGACGATCGCACGCTGCAACGAGACGCTCGGCTGCCGCTTCATGAACAATGGCGAGCTGGTGTTTGAGGACATGCGCGTGCCGGAGGATCATCTCCTGGTCGAGAACGACGCGCTCGGCCAGGCCGGGGTTTATTTCCGGCCGGGCAAGATCATCCAGGCGGCGAAGAATCTCGGCGTCGGCGTGCGCGCCTTCGAGGTCACCGCCGACTATGTGCAGAACTACGTGCAGGGCGGCCGCATCCTGATCAAGCATCAGGCGGTGGCGGTGCGGCTCGCGGAGATGGCGACCAAGATCGAGGCGGTGAGGGCGCTCACCCGCCGCGCGGCTCAGGCCGTCGACGCGAATGGGCCGGACGCCGACGCGCTCTGCAACATGGCCAAGCTGTTCGCGTCGGAGGAAATCTTGAAAGTTGCCCAACACGCGGTCGAGCTGCACGGCGGCAACGGCATGATGCTCGATTTCGGCGTCGAGAAGATCTTTCGCGACGCTGCGATCTTTCCGCACATGGACGGCACCACCGACATCTCGAAGTTCAAGATCGTCAAGGCGCTGTTCCCGCATACAGCGGGCAAGTATGCGGGGCCCGAGGCGTAGAACGGAAGGCGGTGCGCCGCATCGCTATCGCGGTGATGCACTCAAGTTACGGGAGTGCCGATTGGTAGTAGATCGTAACGAGAGTGACGACCGCGACAAATACGGCGAAGCAGGCGAGGCCGATCAGCGTGGCCTTGAGGCTTGGGCTGCTAGTCTGAATGTTGTCATTGATCGAATCGGCGGCCGGGCGGTCTGGGGTGGGCGGCGTCGGTGTGACATTCGTCATGGATATCTCCCCGAAGGAATAATCGTTCGCTAGCTTGAGATGTATATGCCGCACTCCTTTTGCTAGTGGTCCGATTCTAACATTCGCATCCCATTTGGGCAGCGACTTTGCGATGTTAGAATCAAAGGACCACTAGCAAGTATAGATTGCTAGTGGAGTACGGCGCCGGACGGCCGAAGGAGGATCGGGAACACGCTGATGTCGCATCACACGCCATTGATAACCATGATCGTCGTCGGCCTTGTGCTGGCATTCGGCCTCGGGGTGCTGGTGCATCGGCTGCGGATATCGCCGCTGGTCGGGTATCTCCTCGCCGGCATCCTGGTCGGTCCGTTCACGCCCGGCTACGTCGCCGATCAGGCTATGGCCAACCAGCTCGCCGAGCTTGGCGTGATCCTTCTGATGTTCGGCGTCGGCCTGCATTTCTCGCTCGCAGACCTGCTGTCAGTGCGGGCGATTGCGATTCCGGGCGCCGTCGTGCAGATCGCCAGCGCGACGGCGTTGGGGATGGGACTGGGGTGGTGGTTCGGCTGGCCGCTCGGTGGCGGGATCGTGTTCGGCCTGGCGCTGTCGGTGGCGAGCACCGTGGTGCTGCTGCGCGCCATGCAGGAGCGCCGGCTCCTGGAAACGGAGCGCGGACGCATCGCGGTCGGCTGGCTGATCGTCGAGGACCTCGCCATGGTCCTCACGCTCGTCCTGCTTCCGGCCTTCGCGCCATTGTTGCTGGGCGGCGCCGGCTCCAACAGCTTCGACCCCGCCGGCCTCGCGCTCGCGATCCTGGCCACGCTGGGCAAGCTCGCAGCCTTCGTGGCCATCATGCTGATCGTCGGCAAGCGCGTGATTCCGTGGATCCTGCACTATGTCGCTCATACCGGCTCGCGCGAGCTGTTCCGGCTGGCGGTGCTCGCCATCGCGCTCGGTGTTGCATTCGGCGCGGCGACCTTCTTCGACGTGTCGTTCGCGCTCGGCGCATTCTTCGCAGGCATGATCCTCAGCGAGTCCGAATTGAGTCAGCGGGCGGCCAACGAGACGCTGCCGCTGCGCGATGCCTTTGCCGTGCTGTTCTTCGTCTCGGTCGGGATGCTGTTCGACCCGACGATCGTGGTGCGCGAGCCGCTGGCGGTGCTGGCGACGGTGTCCATCATCGTGATCGGCAAGTCGGTGGCGGCGTTCGCCATCGTTCGGTTGTTCGGCCACCCGAATTCGACCGCATTTACGATCTCGGCGAGCCTGGCGCAGATCGGCGAGTTCTCGTTCATCCTCGCCGGCCTCGGGGTCAGCTTGGCGCTCCTGCCCGAGCGCGGCCGCAATCTCGTTCTTGCCGGCGCCATCATCTCGATCCTGCTCAATCCGCTGTTCTTCGCGTTGTTGGACCGATGGCAGGCGAAGCGCGACTCCGGAAAGCTCGCCGCCGCCGCGGACGCGCCGCAGGCATCGTCCGAACCGTCGGCACGCGAGCCGGTGCCTATGACGCGGCTCACCGGTCACGTGGTGCTGGTCGGACACGGTCGCGTCGGCAGCTATATCAGCGCCCGGTTGCACGGGACCGACACGCCTCTGCTGGTCATCGAGAACGACGTGGACCGCGCCACGCAGCTCAAGGCTGCGGGCGGGGAGGCGATCGAGGGCAACGCCGCCGATCCCGACATCATCGCGGCTGCCAATCTCGATGCGGCGCGCTGCCTGCTGGTGGCGATCCCGGACGCGTTCGAGGGCGGCCAGGTTGTGGCCCAGGCGCGAAGCCTGAACGGGTCGCTGCCGATCATCGCCCGGGCCCATTCCGAAGACGAGATCGCGCACCTGACCAAGCATGGCGCCACCCAGGTCGTCATGGGCGAGCATGAGATCGCCAAAGCGATGATTGCCAGCATCCCGGCGGCTCGTGCGTCTGGCGCCGGCGAGGCGGACACGCCGGACAACCCCGCCGGGCCGCACTGAAGGCAAATTTTCGCGTGATATTTGGCGTTGCGGTTGCGGGCGTGTAACAAACGGCCCGTAAGGGAGATTTCGTCGCGATGACCCCACTCGACACGGTCAGCATTGGCATCCTCTTCGGTGGGCTGCTCGTGCTGGCCGGCATCTTGTCGAGTCTGATCGCGTTGCGCTTCGGGGCGCCGTTGCTGCTGGTCTTTCTACTGGTCGGCATGCTGGCCGGCGAATCCGGCCCACTTGGCATTCAATTTGAGGACGTCGGCGCCGCATACACCATCGGCTCGGTGGCGCTGGCGCTGATTCTCTTCGATGGCGGTCTGCGGACCCGCTATCAGACCTTCCGCACTGTGATCGGTCCCGCGGGGCTGCTGGCGACCGTGGGCGTATTGGTCACGGCCGCCGCCACCGCGCCGGCTGCGGTTTTGATGCTTGGCCTCAACTGGACGGAGGCTCTGCTGGTGGGCGCGGTCGTCGCCTCGACTGACGCCGCAGCCGTGTTCTTCCTGCTCCATGCGCGCGGTCTGCGGCTGCGACCGCGGGTGAGCGCAACGCTCGAGGTGGAATCCGGCATCAACGACCCGTTCGCCATCTTCCTCACCATCGTGCTGGTCGAGATCCTGATGCACGGCAGCAAGCCGTGGAGCGAGGTGGCCATACTGCTGATACGCGAGACGCTCCTCGGCGGGCTCATTGGCTATGTCGGCGGGCGTGCCGTGGTGCTCGTGCTCAACCGGCTCGATCTCCCGCAAGGCCTGCACGCGCCGTTCGTGGCGACCGGAGCGGTGGTCATCTTTGCGCTGACCAGCGTCGCGCACGGCTCGGGCTTCCTGGCCGTCTATATCGCCGGTCTGGTGGTCGGCAACAGCGCGATGCGCGCCCACAATGCCGTCGTCGCCTTTCTCGATGCCGCGACCTGGCTCGCGCAGATCGCGATGTTCGTGGTGCTTGGCCTGCTGGCATGGCCGGATCGCCTGCCGCAGACGTTGCTGCCGGCGCTTGCGATCGCCGCGATGCTGATGCTTGTGGCGCGCCCGTTGGCGGTATTTTTGTGTCTCATCCCGTATCCATTCAATGCGCGGGAAAAGGCATTCATGTCCTGGGTGGGACTGCGCGGCGCGGTCGGGATATTCATCGCCTCGATTCCCCTGCTGGTCGGCGGCCCGAAGGCGCAGCTCTATTTCGATGTCGGCTTCATCGTGGTGCTCGTCTCGCTGCTGGTGCAGGGTTGGACCATCGCGCCGTCCGCGCGCTGGCTCGGCGTATCGTTCCCGCGCAGCGATCCGCTTCCACGCCGGGTCGAGCTCGATCTGCCGGGGCAGCTCGAGCAGGAGATCGTCGGCTACCCGATCCGCTCCAACAGCCCCTATCTCCGCCGCGGCCTGCTGCCGTCCTGGGCGCGGCCGACCCTGATCGTGCGCGACCAGCGCATCCTGATGCCGACGGAGGCGCAGGACGTCCGCGAAGGCGACTACGTCTATTTCCTGGCCCCGCCGGAGAAAGCGCAGGCGCTCGACCGTTTTTTCGTGCCTATGCCGCCGCCGACGCGGCCGGACCCGCGGCTGCTCGGCGATTTCTTCGTCACCGGCGATCATACGCTCGGCGAGCTCGCCGAAATCTACGGCTTGCAGATTGCGGAAGAGGATCAGGCGACCACCTTGGCGACTCACTTCGAGGACGGGCTCGGGCGCGCGCCACACCAGGGCGACGCCTTGCCGCTCGGCGCCATTGCGTTGGTCGCCCACCAGGTGAGGGACGGCGTCGTGGTCAGCGTCGGTCTGCGCCTCGCCGAGGATGTCGAGCCCGAGCAGCCGCTCGGAACGCGTCTCGACCGGCTCAAGGCGGCGACGCGTCGCCTATGGTCTCGAATAACCTAAAGCGGCCGGCGCAGGATCGGCAGCGGCCCCACCTCGCTGTCGGCGATCGTCGCATCGACTCCGAACACGTCGGCGATCCGCTGCGGCGTGAGCACGTCGCGCGGCGGGCCCTCGGCGACCAACCTACCGCGATTCATGACCATGATGCGGTCGGCGAAGCGCGCCGCCAGCGCCAGGTCGTGCAGCAC
>JBOHIG010000339.1:0-9950 GCA_050725815.1 Xanthobacteraceae bacterium | reverse complement strand
ATACCGACCTTGACGCCGCGCGCGGCAGCGACCGGGTTGACCACCGAGATCACGCCATCGTTCCAGGTGCTCAGGCCTTCGCTGAGCCGCGCGCTCATGGTCGAGACCGATGCTGCCGGGATGCCCTTCTCGCCGAGAATCTTTATCCCTTCGACGGCGGTGTTGTTCTTGGCGATGCCGGCGTCGTTCGCGATGGCGCCCTTGGCGCCCATGCGGAACACGCCGTCCGACATCACGCGGCTGGAGTTCGCGCCGCTGCAGATCACGTCGTTCGGAATCTTCTCGCGGATTGCGGTGGTGCCGGGCGTCGCCCAGATGCGGCCCTTGGCGGTGGTTTCGACGACGACCGGCTTTTCCTCGACGCCGCGCGGGATTGTGACCGGTTTGCCGGGCGGCGCCTTCATCAACAGCATCGCGGCCTCGTAGGCGACCATGCCCGGCCTGACGCCGAGCGACTGCGCCAGCGCATTGGCGCGGCTGATCGTGCCAAGCAGCGTGGCGCGGCCATTGCTCGTTTCCGCCGACATCGCCGCGATCGCGGCGACCGGTACGCCGATGGTCTGGCCGGACTTGAGCCCGCTGATGCCGGCTTCGTCCTTGCCGATGCCCGCGTCGGTCGCGATCACCGCGCGTACGCCACGTGCAAAGATCGGCTGCACCACACGCGTCCCGCAATAGGAGCCAATCGCGACCACGTCGTTCTGGTCAGTCGGGTTTTTCGCCATGTAGGTCGATGAATCGAAAGCGACGATACGGCCGGAGGCGTCCGAGAAAACCAGAAGCATCTTCTGGCGTCCGATGGTCGTTCCATCTGCGATGCTGGTGGGAGGCATGGCGCGAGCCCTTCCAATGAATGCGCAGCTCGCGACGCCACCCGCCACAAACAGGCGGCGCGGCAGCAGGAACCTGCCGGAATTTGACATGTGGTCCTCCCCAATTCGTCCGGTCTGTTGCCGGCCGCGATGGCGACATCCCAGCGCCGGCCACCCTCGGCAGACCTTCCTGGTTGGCGCGTGCGTTTGGCGTTGCGCGCGCTCGGCAGTCATCATAAGCCGATTTGCGGAGAGATGGGTCAGCAATCCGGACCACATGAAAAATGGCGACGGCGAGGTGTTATAGTGGGCCGTGCCTGCAAGCAGGACGATGGCATGAGCAACAAAGGCCAGATGCGGCTTGGCGCCTTCTTCAACCCCACCGGTCACCACGTGGCCTCGTGGCGGCACCCGCGCGCGCAAGCCGACGCCGGCATCAACTTCCAGCACTATGTCGAGATCACGCGCACCGCCGAGCGCGCCAAGTTCGACATGGTGTTCTTCGCCGACAATGTGTGCGTACGGGAAGCGAGCATGGAGGCGCTCTCGCGCTCGGCGCAATACATCGCCAATTTCGAGCCGCTTACCTTGCTGTCCGCGCTCGCGCCGATGACCAGTCATATCGGCCTCGTGGCGACCGCCTCGACCAGCTACAACGAGCCGTTCCATGTGGCGCGCAAGTTTGCGTCGATCGACCATATCAGCGGCGGCCGCGCCGGCTGGAACCTCGTCACCTCCGGACAGGAAGCGGAGGCGAAGAATTTCGGGCGCGAGAGGCACTACCAGCACGGCGAGCGCTACGAGCGGGCGCGGGAATTCGCTCAGATCGTCGTCGGGCTGTGGGACTCCTGGGACGACGATGCCTTCGTGCGCGACAAGGACAGCGGCCAGTTCTTCCATCCCGACAAGCTGCATCCACTCGACCACAAGGGCGAGAGCTTCTCGGTGCGCGGGCCGCTCAACGTGCCGCGCACGCCGCAGGGCCGGCCGGTGATCGTGCAGGCGGGCGGCTCCGAGGACATGATCAAGGTGGCGGCGGAATTCGCCGAGGTGATCTTCTGCGCGCCGCTGTCGCTCGATCATGCGACCAAATTCTACGCCAGCCTCAAGAGCCGGGTGGCGGCGCACGGCCGCGATCCTGACCAGGTCAAGATCATGCCGGGCCTGTCGTGCATCGTCGGCCGCACCGCCGAGGAGGCGCAGGAACGCTACGAATACCTGCAATCGCTGATCCATCCGATCGTGGCGCGGGAAATCCTGTCGATGGTGCTCGGCTATGTCGATCTGACGCCCTATGCGCTCGACGATCCGATGCCGCAGGACCTGCCGCAGTCGAACATGAGCCAGAGCACGTTCCAGAACGTGATGGACATGGCGCGCAAGGAAAACCTGACCTTGAAGCAGGTCGCGTTGCGCGTCGCCGGCGCCCGCGGCAAGGCGGTGGTGAAGGGCTCGCCGGAAGCGATCGCCGACGAGATGGAAGAATGGTTTCGCAAGGACGGCTGCGACGGCTTCAATCTGATGCCGCCGTTCCTGCCGGGCGGGCTCGACGATTTCGTGGAGATGGTGTTGCCCGAACTGCGCCGGCGCGGCCTGTTCCGCACCGACTATGAGGGGCGCACCCTGCGCGATCATCTCGGCTTGCGCCGCCCGCCAAGCCGCTATGCCGCCGAGGCGGCGGACGATGCGGAGCAGGGGTCTTCGGTGCGCAGCGAGACGAAGCACGCCGTCATATAACCGGCGCTGGAGCGGCGTTAACCGCAAGATGCCCCTTGTCGCAATCGCAAAACCGTTCCATTCTTTGCGATAGGGGCATTAACCCACCCGAGGAGCGTCAATATGAGAGCCTGGTCGTCAGCGCTGGCTGTTGCTTGTCTTGTTTTAGGAGTCGGTCTCGCCGCGCCGGCACAGTCGCAGGTTCGGCCGTCACCGGCGCCGTCGCCCGGCGGCGGAGGAGGCGGGCAGCCCCAAGGCCAGCCGCAGGCTCAGGGCAACACGTTCACCTTCAAGGTCTGCAACAAGTCCCGCACCACGCTTTACGTTTCGATGCTCTACAAAGTCGACGGCAATAGCTGGCGCATGGTCGGTTGGGCCGAATACAAGGGCGGCCAGTGCGCGCCCATCCGGGGCACTTATCCGAAGGTCGATTTCTTCTGGTACGCCGAAGACGCTCCCGGCAAGATCACCTATTCCGGCAAGGACGCGCAGGCTTGCGTCAACCCGCGCGACAGCTTCGACCGCACCATCAGCGGCGACTACCAATGCCGCCCGGGCGAGAAGATCGTCGGCTTTACCCGAATCAACGAACAGGCGATCAACGACGGCATCACGCTGATCGATTGATCCTTGGGGCCGCGCTCCCGATCGGGCGCTACACCGATCTTGAAATTCCACGGAGCCCGCGCCGCGCGGGCTCCGTTCTGTTTTGCCGTGAAGGCGACAAACTAAAGAGCCCGGCCGACGGCCGGGCTCGAACGCAAATCCATACTGACGAGGTGAGTTACTTTGTCGTCGACATCCGCGACGAGGCGGCAGGAACCGCCGGCGCGCTCGCGGAGGTCTTTTGCTCCGCGGCCGTCTGCGCGCGAGCGCTGCGGTTCTCGGCCTTCACGGCGGCCTGCGGCAATGCTCCAGCCGCGGCCCGCGGAATCGGCGGCCTCGAATCGGCGAGAGCGACAGACGCCGCGCCAATGGTGGCGGCCGCCAGAACTGCAATCGTGGTAGCAAGTTTCATTTCCAGACTCCCATCTTTCCGTTAGAGCCGACTGAAAGCCCCGCTCGGGGATTTCGCTTCGTCGCCTGATCTGTCGCCCTAGGCTTGGACAATTATAGGGTGGCTCTGCGGAGCAACGCCATTCCTAAATCGTGTCCGATCGCCCGGGAAGGTGCTCGGCGATTGTGGCCCGCATGCGGCTTTGCCGGCGAAAAGCCCTTGTCTTACGTAAATTTAACCCGTGTGCACAACCCGCGTGCACCTGGACGATCGCCATTGGCGAAGCAAGAAGCGCGCGCCGATCCAAGGAACCAAAGCGTATCGCGGCCGTTATCCCAAGGCATTGATCTGAGCACGAAACCGCGAGGACGTCATGCAAACCAAGATTTGTCTTCTACCGTCGGTGATCGCTTTGGGGCTCGCGGCGATAGCGACCCCGGCCGCGGCAGCGCCGCTCGGTTCGGGCTCGTCTTCGGCCGTCGCGCCGCGTGGACTGGTGCAGCAGGTGTGGCACTCCGGGTTGCCCCACCGTCGCGTCGTGGGCGACCGCGTTTACGGCGGCCGCTGTCCGCCGCAGGGCTGCCCGCTCTGGACGCAGCGCGACATTACGCCCGATCCTCGAACCGGCCGCTACCGGTATTACGCGGCCCCGCCGTCCGAAGGTTACGGGCCGGGCACCTACGCCACCCCGCGGGGCTATCGTTACTACGACGGGTGGTAGGCTAAATTAGACGCGGAAATCGCGCCGATGCGGTGACCATCAAGACCGCCATCGGCGCGAAAGCTGGCGACCCCGGGAGGACTCGAACCTCCGACCAACAGCTTAGAAGGCTGCTGCTCTAATCCGCTGAGCTACGGGGCCATGATGCGGTGGCTTGTATCGCAGGACCGGCCCTGCCGCCAGTGGCAAGCCCGGCGGAGGCTGCGCGCGCGGGCTGGCCAAGGCATTCATCCGTCAAGGGAAAACCCGTCAGTCGGCGCCGCCGCGCGCCCTTCGGCAATTCGCGCCGGCTTTAACTGCCGCGCCGGCGCCAGTCGGTGCTTACCGTCACGACCTCGACACGATTCCCCGTTCACCTAAGCATCGCCCGCGCGGGTTGTCGGCCGGCGGGGAGGGAGGTCCGTTCATGATCGCGTTTGCCCGCGCCGGCTTGATGGCCGCGCTCGTATCCATTTGTGCCGTTACGCTCTCCGCCACCGCCTTTGCACAGAAGCCGTTTCACCGCGACGATCTCGCCGACGCCGCGATCAAGCTCGAGGCGCAGATCAAGAGCGAATCGGGGCAGGTCACCAGGACTGCCGATGTGTTGCGCCGCGATGCCGACGCTGCCTTCCAGCGCAACGATTTCCGTAGCGGATTGCAGCTTCTCGGCCAGCTCACCGTGGCGGCGCCCGAGGACGCCGCGAACTGGCTGCGCATCGCCAAGTCGGTTCTGCTGATTCGTCCCGGCAACGTTCGCGAGCGCACCGCATTGCTCGAACGCTCGGCGACCGCCGCCTACATCGCCTATCAGCGCACCAAGTCGTCGGCCGAGGAAGCCGAGAGCCTCCTCATCATCTCGCGCAGCTTCGCCGACCGCCAGATCTGGCGTCCGGCGCTTGACGCGCTGCGGCTCTCGCTTGCCCAGCGCGAGGTGGCGGACGTGCGCGCGCAATACGAGCGCCTGCGTGAGAACCACGGCTTCCGGCTGCTCGACTACTCGGTGGACGCGGATTCCGCTTCGCCGCGCGCCTGCTTTCAGTTCTCGGAGAACTTGCCGGGCCGGCGCACCGATTTCTCGCCCTTCGTCGCCGTCGTTGGGCAGGACCGGCCGGCGCTGTCGGTCGATGCGCGCCAGCTTTGCGTCGAAGGCCTCAAGCACGGCGAGCGCTACGCTATTACCTTACGTGCGGGGATTCCTTCGACCGTCAACGAGACGCTCGCTAAGAACGCGGAGTTCAACATCTATGTCCGCGACCGCAAGCCGTTCGTGCGTTTCTCCGGCCGTGCCTATGTGCTGCCGCGCATCGGGCAGCGCGGCATTCCGGTCGTCAGCGTCAATACCGCCTCGGTCGCGATCGAGGTCTATCGCATTGGCGACCGCAACCTCGTCTCGACCGTGCTCGGCTACGACTTCCAGCGCAATCTCGGCAACTACGATCTTACGCGACTGAAGAATGAGCGCGGCCAGCAGGTCTGGAAGGGCGAGCTTCAGGTCAAGCAGTCGCTCAACACCGAGATCACGACGGCGTTTCCGGTCGGCGAAGCGATCCGCAATCTCTCCGCCGGCGTCTATGTAATGACGGCCCGCGCCGGCGGCATCGCCGGCGAAAGCCACCAGGCGCGCGCGACCCAGTGGTTCATCGTGTCCGACCTGGGCCTCACTGCGTTTTCCGGCAATGATGGCGTGCATGCCTTCGTGCATTCGCTGGAGACCGCGCAGGCCGGCAGCGCTGTCGAGGTCCGGCTGATGTCGCGCGGCAACGAGGTGCTGGCCACCAAGCGCACCGACAGGAACGGTTATGTCCAGTTCGAAGCGGGGCTCGCGCGCGGCGAGGGCGCCATGGCGCCGGCGATGCTCGTCGCCAGCGACGCCAACGGCGATTACGCGTTCCTCAGCCTGCGCTCGCCCGCCTTCGACCTGACCGATCGAGGCGTCGCAGGCCGCGCCGCCCCGTCGGGCCTCGATGCGTTCGTCTATGCCGAACGCGGGGTCTATCGCTCGGGCGAGACTGCGCACATCACGGCGCTCTTGCGCGACGCGCAGGGCATTGCGGCCCTTGGCGTGCCGCTGACGCTGGTGGTCGAGCGTCCGGACGGCGTCGAATACCGCCGCGCGACCGTCGCCGATCAGGGCGTCGGCGGACGCGCTTATGAGATTCCACTGGTAGCGTCGGCTCCGACCGGGACCTGGCGT
Organism: Xanthobacteraceae bacterium; assembly: GCA_050725815.1. Classification (GTDB taxonomy): domain Bacteria; phylum Pseudomonadota; class Alphaproteobacteria; order Rhizobiales; family Xanthobacteraceae; genus VAZQ01. The sequence continues at coordinate 3,528 of JBOHIG010000339.1, read as the reverse complement.
GTGCGCGCCTTCACCGATCCGCGCCGTCCGGCGGTCGGCGAGACGACGTTCATGGTCGAGGACTACGTGCCCGACCGCCTGGAATTCGACTTGGCGACGCCGGCCAAGACCATCGCGCGCACCGAGCCTGCCTTGGTGACCCTCGACGGTCACTATCTCTACGGTGCGCCGGGCGCGGGGCTTGAGGTTTCGGGCGAGGTGGTTGTGGCGCCGGCAGCCGAGCGCGCGGGCTTTCCCCGCTACCGCTTCGGCCTGTCCGACGAGCAGATCGAAGCCGCCCGTTTCCCGCTCGACAATCTGCCGACAACCGATCAGGCCGGCAAGGCGGCGCTGACTGTCAACCTCGACAAGGTGCCGAGCGCGACGCGTCCGCTCGAAGCGCGCGTCACCGTTCGGCTTGCCGAACGGGGAGGTCGTGCGGTCGAACGCACGCTGACGCTGCCGGTGGCGGCGAGCGGGCCGATGATCGGTGTCCGCCCCCTGTTCTCCGGCCGCTCGCTTGGCGAGGGCGAGCAAGCGACGTTCGACGTCATCGTGGCCGCGCCCGACGGCACCATGCTTGCGCGCGGCGGATTGCGCTACGAACTGCTCAAGGTGGAGCGGCGCTACCAGTGGTACCGGCGCGATAACTCCTGGGAGTTCGAGCCGATCAAGCTCACCCGACGCATGGCGGACGGCCAGCTCAACGTGACGGCCGGCGCGCCCGCGCGGCTATCGCTGCCCGTGCAATGGGGCCGCTACCGGCTGGAGGTGTCGAGCGGCGAACGCGACGGGCCGGTCACCTCGATCGAGTTCGACGCCGGCTGGTATGCCGACGCCAGCGCCGACACGCCGGACATGCTCGAAGTCGCGCTCGATAAGCCGGAATACACTCCCGGCGACACGATGACGGTGGCAATCACCGCGCGCACCCCGGGCAAGGTCACGCTCAACATCGTCGGCGACCGGCTGATCAGCACGATCACCCAGGACGTACAGGTAGGCACCGCGCGGCTGCGCGTCCCGGTCGGCAAGGATTGGGGCACCGGCGCCTATGTGGTCGCGACGCTGCGCCGTCCGCTCGACGCCAAGGCGCAGCGCATGCCGGGCCGCGCTATCGGCGTGCAGTGGTTCGGCGTCGATCGCAAGGCGAGGACGCTCTCGGTGAATCTCGATCTGCCGAAGCTCATGCGTCCGAACACGGCGCTGCGCATCCCGGTCAAGATCGGCGGTCTCGCCGCCGGCGAGCAGGCGCGCATCGTGGTCGCCGCGGTCGATGTCGGCATTCTCAACCTCACCAACTACCGGCCGCCGGCGCCCGACAATTACTACTTCGGACAGCGGCGGCTCTCCGCCGATATCCGCGATCTCTATGGTCAATTGATCGACGGGATGCAGGGTGTCCGCGGGCAGATCAGGACCGGCGGCGATGCCGCATCGGCAGAGCTGCAAGCAAGTCCGCCCACCCAGAAGCCGCTTGCGCTCTATTCCGGCATCGTCACCGTCAAGCCGGACGGCACCGCGGAAGTGGCCTTCGACATTCCGGACTTCGCCGGGACCGCGCGCGTGATGGCGGTGGCCTGGTCGCGGGGCAAGGTCGGCCGCGCCAGCGGCGATGTGACCATCCGCGATCCGGTGGTGCTCACCGCGACGCTGCCGCGCTTCATGCGCAATGGCGACCGCGGCACCATGCATCTCGACCTCGACAACGTCTCGGGCCGGCCCGGCGACTACCAGATCGCGGTCAGGAGCGCGGGCGTCAACGTGGTCGGCAGTGCCGCGCCGCAGACGCTCAATCTCAATGCCAAGCAGCGCCGGTCGATTTCGGTGCCGCTCGCCGCACCGTCGGCGGGGATCGCCGATGTGACGGTGCGCGTGAGCGGGCCGGCGGGCTTCGCGCTCGAGCGCAGCTACGCGTTGGCCGTTCGGCCCTCGACGCAGGTGCTTGCGCGCCGCACGGTCACTCCGATCGCGCGCGGCGAGAGCGTCACGCTGTCGAACGACATGTTCTCGGACCTCGTACCCGGCACCGGTAGCGTTTCCATCTCGGTCGGGCTCTCCAGCGCGCTCGACGCGGCCGCGCTGCTGGCGGCGCTCGACCGCTACCCGTTCGGCTGCTCCGAGCAGATCACCAGCCGCGCGCTGCCGCTGCTCTACGTCAACGACCTCGCCAACGCAGCGCAGCTTGCGCTCGACGGCACGGTCGATCAGCGCATCCGCGACTCGATCGACCGGCTGCTGGCGCGGCAGGGCTACAACGGCTCGTTCGGGCTGTGGGCGGCGGGCGGCAACGACATCTGGCTCGACGCCTATGTCACCGACTTCCTCACCCGCGCCCGCGAGCGCAAGTTCGCGGTTCCGGATGTGGCGTTCAAGCTCGCGATCCAGCGCTTGCGCAACTACGTGAGCAATGCCGAGGACCCGAGCCGCAACGGCGGCCGCGATCTCGCCTATGCGCTCTACGTGCTGGCGCGCAACGGCGCGGCTCCGGTCGGCGATCTGCGCTACTTCGCCGACACCAAGCTCGACAACTTCGTAACCGCCATCGCCAAGGCGCAGCTTGCCGCGGCGCTCGGAATGCTCGGCGACAAGCCGCGCGCCGAGCGTGTCTACGCCGCAGCATTGCGCGCGCTCGAGCCCGAGCCCACGCTCGAATACGGCCGCACCGATTATGGCTCGGTGCTGCGCGATGCGGCCGCCCTGGTCACGCTCGCTTCGGAAGGCGGCGCGCCGCGCGCGACCGTCACTCGTGCGGTCCAGCGTGTGGAGGCCGCGCGTGGGCTCACGCCCTATACGTCCACGCAGGAGAACGCGTGGATGGTGCTGGCCGCCCGCGCGATCGCACGCGACGCCGCGAACGTTTCGCTGAACGTTGCCGGCGCGGCCCATAAGGGCGCGTTCAACCGGCGCTTCCGGCCGGGCGACGTGCTGAAGCCGGTGCGTGTCACCAATGCCGGCGACGGACAGTTGCAGGCCGTCGTAACGGTGAACGGCGCGCCGCTGGTGGCGGAGCCTGCCGCCGAGCGCGGCTTCAAGATCGAGCGTCTCTATTACACGCTCGACGGCCAGCCTGCCGATCCGTCCAAGGCGCGGCAGAACGACCGTTTCGTGGTCGTGCTGCGCATCACCGAGCCGCGACCGCAGTTTGGCCGCGTCATCGTCGCCGACTACCTGCCGGCCGGCTTCGAGATCGACAATCCGCGGCTGGTGTCGTCGGGCAATGCCGGCGCGCTGCGCTGGATCCAGGACGCTGCGGTCCCGGTCAATGCCGAGTTTCGCGACGACCGCTTCAGCGCTGCGTTCAACCGCAAGGCCGGCGATCCGGCGGTGTTCGCCGTCGCCTATGTGGTGCGCGCGGTGTCGCCGGGCCAATACGTGCTGCCGCAGGCCTATGTGGAGGACATGTACCGGCCCGACCGCTTCGGCCGCACGGCGACCGGCACGATCGAAGTGACTGCTCGGTAAGCAAGCATGACAAGCGGAACTGCCGCGAATGCTGAGTCCACCTCCCCCCTTACGGGGGAGGTCGACCGCGAAGCGGTCGGGAGG
>JBOHIG010000338.1:0-7647 GCA_050725815.1 Xanthobacteraceae bacterium | reverse complement strand
TTCGGCGCGCAGATGTTTTATCCGTTCCGGCGCGAGGCTGATGGCCCGGACCCGAAGCTTGCACAGCCTGTGCCGGGCGCGCCCGCGAGCCCCTGAATGTGCCAGGGCCATCGCATATGTGTGGCGCTTATTGCTGCGCCCTCTCCCCCCGAGGTGGACGTGCTCCAATGCAATGCTCGGTGAGGGGGTCTCTTCGCAAGAACCGCAACAGTTCTTACGAAGAAACCCCTCACCCGATAATCATTTGTCGAAAGGCATTCCTGCCCTCTCCCTCGGGGAGAGGGCGCATTCACAAACGTCGTGGACGCTGCAACGTCGCTCAGTCATATGCGATAGCCCTGCTGAATGTGCCGCCAGCCATGACCTTTGCGATTCATTCACCATTTTCAAGTCAACTCGCCTCACAGCCTGCCCAATCGACGGCCGCCTGTTGGCCGACGAGGCGTAAGGTGCGGGGGAGTATGATGGCGTATCTTTACGGGCGTAGCAGCGCGTTCTTCATCCCCGCGCTCGCCCTTTTCCTCATCATCGCGGCTCCTCCGCCGGCCTCGGCCACCGACATCAACGTCGTGCTGGACCAGGCCAAGCTGGTGAAGCTGCCGGATCGGGTTGCCACCATCGTCATTGGAAATCCCGTGATCGCCGACGCCACCGTCCAGAGCGGTGGCATGATGATCATCACCGGCAAGGGCTACGGCACGACCAATATCATCGCGCTCGACCGCAGCGGTGCGGTATTGTTGGAGACGTCGGTCACGGTCGCCGCCCCGCGCAACGTGGTCGTGGTTTACAAGGGCGTAGAGCGCGAATCCTATAGCTGCACGCCCGATTGCGAACGTCGCCTGATGCTCGGCGACGGCAATACCTATTTCCAGCAGACCGCCAACCAGATTACCCAGCGCAACGCGCTGGCGCTGGGCGTCGCCCCTGGCAAGTGACCCGCCTGGCCGGGGCTTGACCCGGGGCGCCGCGGCGAGCCGCCGCCGGCGGCGCTTGGTTATCGAAGCGTTGCAATCTCCGCCGCCTTTGTCGGCGATTACCACAACAATTCGACAACACCTCTTTGTTATTGCTCAACTGCTCGCAGAGTGAAATGGCGCGAATGTTGGGTGTCGCTATGTTTCAATTGATAAGCAAAAAATTCGCAACGCGCGCGTATCGGCTGATTGTTCTGCGCTCGCGCCGCCTGGTGCGCAAACAGGATGGCTCGGCCGCGGTCGAATTCGGCATGGTCGCCGCGCCGTTTCTCGCTCTGGTGTTTGCCATTATGGAAACCGCGATCGTGTTCTTCGCGGGCCAGGCGCTGGAGACGGCGGCTGCCGACGCCGCGCGGCTGATCATGACCGGCCAGGCTCAATCGCAAGGCTTCGATCAAGCCGCCTTCAAGAACGCGGTCTGCCAGAAAGTCTACGGGCTGTTCGACTGTCAGGGCGGAGTCCATGTCGACGTGAAGACCTATACCTCGTTCAGCAACGTCAACATGACGCCGCCGATCGATGCGAATGGGAACTTCCAGAACAATTTCTCCTATCAGCCCGGTGGCCCCGGCGAAATCGTGGTCGTGCGGCTCTTCTATCAATGGCCGATCTTCGTATCATTGCTGCAGAACATGTCTGGCAATAAGCGGTTGCTGATCGCGACCAACGCGTTCCGCAACGAGCCGTACGCAAACTGAGTGACGTGACATGATGTTCTCTATCGGCTTGTCTCGGCGTTTCTCCAGCTTCAAGCGCGATCAGCGCGGTGTGTCGGCCGTCGAATTCGCGATGCTGCTGCCGCTGATGATCACGCTCTATCTCGGCACCGTCGAGATTTCGCAGGGCGTCGCCATCAATCGCAAGGTGACGCTGACAACGCGCACCGTCGCCGATCTGGCTTCACAGGTGTCGAGCATCAACAGCGCCGACATGAGCAACCTGCTTAAGGCGTCGGCGGCGGTGATCGCCCCGTTCGATACCAATCAGTTGAAAGTGACGGTGTCGCAGGTCAAGATCGACGCCAACGGAAACGCGACGATCGACTGGAGCGAAACGCTGAATGGAACCAAACGCGCAACGGGCTCGTCGATTGCGCTTCCGACGGCGCTGAATGTGCCCGATACGCAATTGATCTTCAGCGAGGTGTCGTACAACTATACGCCGACGATCGGCTATGTGGTGACGGGCTCGCTCAATCTTGCCGACAAGATCTACATGCGCCCGCGGCTCTCGGACAAGGTGACGTATTCACCCACGTGATGGGGGCTACGGAATCGGCAGCACCGTCGTCGACTTGATCTTCTCCATCGCGAAGCGCGAGGTGACGTTCTTCAGCGGCACCGAGGCGATCAGCTTCTTGTAGAATGTGTCGTAGCCCTGGATGTCGGGCACGACCACGCGGAGCATGTAGTCCACGTCGCCCGCCATCCGGTAGAACTCCATCACCTCGGGCATCGCGCCGACCACGTCGGCGAAGCGGGCGAGCCAGTCCTGCGAGTGGTCTCCGGTCTCCACCGAGACGAACACGGTGATGCCCAGCCCGATCCGGTCCTGATCGACCAGCGCCACCCGCCGCTGGATCACGCCGTCGGCCTCGAGCCGCTGGATGCGCTTCCAGCAGGGGGTCGAGGAGAGGCCTACGCGGTTGCCGATTTCGGCGACCGAGAGCGAGGCATCCTCCTGCAGGAGCACCAGGATCTTGCGATCGGTGGCGTCCATCTTGGAGGCGCGTTCCTTGGAAGGCGCGTTCATGTCCTAAGCCGGCGTTAGAAGGAAATTTCCCATCAGCGTACAAAGTGATATCTACAGAGAAATTATTTCTATTTCAAGTGCCACGATGCGCCAGCAGCGCCTCGACCTCGGCACGGCCAGGGGCCCCCGCGATGCCGCCGAAGCGGCGACATTTCAGGGCGGCGGCCGCGGCGGCGAAGCGCATCGCCTCGGCCTCGCCACGCCCCTCGGCCAGCGCCAGCGCAAAGCCTCCGTGGAACACGTCGCCGGCGCCCAGGGTGTCGACGGTTGTCACCGCTGGCACCGGCATGCGCTGCAATGCGCCGCCGCCGTCGATCCACAGCACGTCGTTGGGGCCGTCGGTGACCGCCAGGAAACCGCGAAAGCCGGCCGCGAATGTGTTTAGCGCCGCGGCAAGGTCGGCGATGCCGGCCGTCGTCCGCAGCGCCTCGGCCGAGAAGATCGCATGCGACGCCGGGGCGAACAGCGGATCGCCCGGCATCGTCGCCTTGTCGACATCGAGCACGACCCGTGTCGCCCGCGCATGCGCAGCCTCGCAGATCGGCCGCACGTAGTCGGGAAAGCGGTTGTCGGCCATGACGATGTCGACGCCGGTCAGCAATGCCTCGGGATTGCGCGGCGCGACGCCGTCGAGCTTTTCGCCGTGGCGGGTCGCGACCATCTTCTCGCCGTCGCGGTCGATAAAAATGCCCGAGACCGAGATCGAGCCGCCCTCGACCTGGGTTATGCCGCTTGTATCGGCGCCGGTTCCCGCAAACGCGGCGAGGAAACGCCGGCTCGCCGCATCGGTCCCGATCGGCCCCGCGAAGCGCGCGACGCCGCCGAGACGGGCAACGGCGATCGCGGCGTTGGCGGCGCAGCCGCCAGTCGTCGCCGCCAGCGCCTGCGCGCGCACCTTGGCCCCCGGCTCCGGGAAGCGCTCGACCTTGAACAGGAAATCCTCGACCGCGATGCCGGCGCACAGCACCACCGGCCTGTGGCGATGGCTGTCAGGCGAACTCAATGCCATTCTCCACCCAGTGGCGGATGATGTGATAGGCGATCGCGACCGGCACCGGCGTGATCAGTCCCTCGGGGTGCTGGCGCGCAAGCATCAATGCAATCTCCTCGCGGTCGAACCAGCGCGCGCCTTCGAGCTCGTTGTGGTCGACGACGACGTCGCGGCTGAGCGCCTGCGCGTGGCAGCCGATCATCAGCGAGGAGGGAAATGGCCACGGCTGCGAGCGGAAATATTTCACCTGTCCGCAGACGATGCCCGCCTCCTCGCGGACTTCGCGGCGCACCGCCTCCTCGATGGTTTCGCCCGGCTCGACGAAGCCTGCCAGGCACGACCAGGAATTTGAGGCGAAACGTCCCGAGCGGCCGAGCAGACAACGCTCGCCGTCGATCGCAAGCATGATGACGACGGGATCGGTGCGCGGGAAGTGCTGCACCTTGCATGCGGGGCAATCGCGCCGCCAGCCGGCATCGACGGAGCGCGTCGGCGCGCCGCAATTGGAGCAGAGCGTGTGGCGCGCATGCCAGACCAGCAGCGACTTGCCTTCGGCCAGCGGCGGCAGGTGCTCTTCCGCGACCAGGCCGCGCACGGCGATGGTGCGGAGGTCGGTGATCTCGAATCCGTCGTTCGCCTTGAGCGCCTCGATAGCGGACGGTTCGATCGCAAGCGCAAAGCGCGGCGCGCCGCCCATCAGTCCCAGAAAGGCCGTGCCCACCGTATCGCCAAGCGCTTGCGCATGGCCGCGCTCGAACAGCGGGTCCAAAGCCGCCGCCGTCTTGCGCAAGGCCACCAGCTCCCCGCCGACGACATACCAGCGCGCTGCGGCGTCGGCTTCGAGCGCGCGCAATGCCTCGGCATCGGCGCGCTTCTCGGCGGCGCGCTCGATTTGGCTTGCGGCATAGCCAAGACGCGGCCAGGCGCCGAGATCGGGGCGAGGGGACATGCGCGGCGCGTTCACTCCGCCGCTTCGCGCAACGGCCGCGGATGGATCAGGTCGTACAGCTTCGGCCGCTGCCATTGCGGGCCGAGCAGGCCCTGCTTGGCGGCGCAGGCATCGGACGATCCGACTTCATCGCGGGTCGCGCGCAGGTGGCGCACGCGCGCCAGATCGACATCCACGACCGTCATGCCGGCGGCGGTCGACTCGAACATGATCTCCTCGGGCGCGGCGACCATCGCGAGCCCGCGCTCGGAGTGGTCGAACAGGTTTTGCGTCGTCACCACCAATGCGAGGTTCTCGATCGCGCGCGCCCAGATCAGCGTGCGCCAGGTTGCCCACAGCGTCTTCTTGTCCTTGCCGGCCGGCATGAAGATCAGCTCGGCGCCGCGCAGTGCCAGCGCGCGGGTCACCTCCGGCATGTAGACCTCGCTGCACATCGCGAGCCCGACCTTGCCGTGGACGGTGTCGAACACCGGGAATTCGTCGCCCGGCACATATTGGAATTCCCACGCCGTGCCGCCGGTATAGATCCACGGCCCGTTCGGATGCGTGCGCCGGTAGCGCGCAGGCCGTCGGCCGTCGGGATAGGCCATGCAGATCAGGTTGTACGCGGTTGCCGCCTTGTCATCGATCGGCTCGATCGTACCGAACACCACGTGCACGCCATGTGTCTTCGCGGCCTCGACCATCGCCGCGGTCGGATCGAACGTTGCCGGCATCCGCCACGGGCCCGGATAGGTCTCGGGGAAGCAGACGAACTGCGCGCCCTGCGCTGCCGCCGCTGCGACGGTCGCCACGGCCTCGGCGACGTTGTTCTCGTCGGCGCCGGGACGGTGGCAGATCGGCTGTACGACGGCGATGCGGAAGGTCATGACTCGTATCCCCTGCGGCGCCTGCATGATCGCCCTTCGGTCCGGCGCGTCAAGCCCGCTCGCCCAGCCAGAGTTTCTTGCGCAGTGCCTGGATGAAGCGTTCAAGCTCCGTCGTGTCATGCGCGAGCGGCGGCACCGCGCCCCAGACCGGCCGCGGCCAGGCGGCGTCGCCCTCCCGGCGCGCGATCACATGCACATGGAGCTGCGGTACCACATTGCCGAGCGCGGCGATGTTGAGCTTGTCGCATTCGGTGACCGACTTGAGCGCACGTCCGGCGCGGGCGATCTCCGTCATCAGTTGCGCCTGTTCGACCTCGTCAAGATCGACGATCTCGGATACGCCGATCCGGCGCGGCACCAGCAGCAGCCACGGATAGTTGGCATCATTGATGACCAGCACGCGCGACAGCGGCAGGTCGCCGATATTGATCGTATCGCGGGCGAGTTGCGGATGCAGCTCCCACGCGGGCGTCGGCGGCGGACTTGGCACGATCATGCGGGAAATTCCGTGGATTTTTTGGCGTGCAGTGGAAAGCTAGCATGACGGGAGGTGGGCGCTTGCATTCCCGTTCCGTTCCGCCGATATAAAGACCGGGAGGTTGGCGGTGGACGAGCCACTCGCCAACCGGGTCAGGTCCGGAAGGAAGCAGCCCTAACGAGCTCCGGTTCGGGTCGCTCGTCAGCCTCCCACCTAGGCACAAGCGATCGTCATTCCAGGCTGCGGCGGTTGTTATTGTGCTCTCCCCTTGCGGGAGAGGGCAGCCGCCGAATTTGCGGGTTCGGACTGAGTATGAACGACGCCACGCAGTCAACCATGCAAGGTAGCGGCTACCGCGTGCTGGCGCGCAAATACCGCCCGGCGACCTTCGACGATCTGATCGGCCAGGACGCGATGGTGCGCACCGTATCGAACGCGTTCGAGACGGGGCGGATTCCGCAAGCCTGGATTCTCACCGGCGTGCGCGGCGTCGGCAAGACGACCACCGCGCGCATCCTCGCCCGTGCGCTCAACTATGAACTGCCCGACGGTTCGATCGCCGGCCCGACGATCAGCATGCCGACGCCCGGCGTGCATTGCCAGTCGATCATGGAAAGCCGCCATCTCGATGTGATCGAGATGGACGCCGCGTCGCATAACGGCGTCGACGACGTGCGCCAGATCAACGACGCGGTGCGCTACGCGCCGGTGCAGGCGCGCTACAAGGTCTACATCCTCGACGAAGTCCACATGCTCTCGCCGCAGGCGTTCAACGCGCTGCTCAAGACGCTGGAAGAGCCGCCGCCGCACGCCAAGTTCATCTTTGCCACCACCGAGATCCGCAAGGTTCCGGTGACGGTGCTGTCGCGCTGCCAGCGCTTCGATCTGCGGCGCGTCGACGCCGCTGTGCTGGTGCAGCATCTCGCCGGCATCGCCGCCAAGGAGTCGATCGAGGTCGAGCCGGCGGCGCTGGCGCTGATCGCGCGCGCTGCGGAGGGCTCGGTGCGGGATTCGCTTTCGCTGTTCGACCAGGCGATTGCGCATGCCGGCGGAGCCGGCAACGAAACGACCGCCGCCGGTGCGGTGCGGGGCGAGGATATCCGGCAGATGCTGGGGCTCGCCGACCGCACGCGCACCATCGACTTGTTCGAGGCGGTGATGCGCGGCGACGCTGCGGCCGCGCTCAACGAGCTGCGCGAGCAGTATGATATTGGCGCCGATCCGGCGGTGGCGCTGTCCGATCTCGCCGAGTTCACTCATTTCGTCACGCGGGTGAAGATCGTGCCGGCGGTCGCCGACGATCTGTCGTTTGCCGAGAACGAACGCGTCCGCGGTCGTGCCTTCGCCGAGAAGCTCTCCATGCGCGTGCTCTCGCGCTGCTGGCAGATGCTGCTCAAGGGCATCGCCGAGGTCGAGGCTGCCGGCCGTCCGCTCGCCGCCGCCGAAATGGTGCTGGTGCGCATGGCCTATGCCGCCGACCTGCCGACGCCCGACGAGGCCATCCGCTCGCTCGACGGCAACGGCGCGGCGCCCGTTGGTCACAGCAGCGGCAATGGCGGTGTCGCAGCCGCGCAGGGGAACGCGGCGGCCCCGCGCTTCGAAGGCGCGCGCATGGACGTTCCGCGCGGCGC
>JBOHIG010000337.1:0-12371 GCA_050725815.1 Xanthobacteraceae bacterium | reverse complement strand
AACCCGGTCCGGGGACGGGGAGGGGTGGGGACGTGACCGGGCTCGTAAACCCCTCTGGATTAAATCAACGCGATGCCGCCGTTGCCGTCGCCGGGCGCGCGTGGTCGAGGACGACCCACACGTTCGGGTTCGACTGCGACTGGCGTTTGACGAAGCGGTAACCGGCTTCGGTCCAGGGCAGGACCTTCTCTTCCTGATTGTCGAGGACGAATTCGCCCTTGGTGGTGCGCACGGTGAGCACGGCATGGCCGTCGCCGCGCTTGTCGCGCACCACCGTGATCAGCAGTGCCTGGCGCGGCCATCCTGCCTGGATCAAGAGCTTGCGCTTGAGCAAGACGTAATCTTCGCAGTCGCCATAGCCATCGTCGGGGTAGCTCCAACGCTCGACGACGCCCCAGTGCTCGAGGTCCGTCAGCGGCTTGATCCGCGTGTTGACCCACTTGTTGATCCGGACGAGGTCGCGCCACGCCGAGGGTGTGAGAACGACATCGCGCGCTACGAGCGCCTTGCCGCCGCATTCGTTCTTGTGCTCGTTGCAGAACTCGATCCAGCCGATCGGTGCGCGCGCGCCGGCGCCGAGCGAGACGAACAGCGGCCTTTCGTTTCTGGCATTGGCAGCCGGTCCTGCGAGCACGACCAATAGCGCGGCCGCGGCAAGTCCCGCACACCAGTGCTTTTTGTTGTTTGAGTACATTTCCCGTAGCCCCTTCCCTGTTAGCGGGGCCACGTTTCGCACAAAGCTTTTGAGTCGCTGCTAATCTTGCAAAGTAGATTTGAAGACAAACAAAGTAGAGATGGACACGAATACGATTATTGTTTTTGGAAAATACGATTCAAATACGATCTAGCGCACTTTGAATAAAATGCGATGCATTAACCGGGCAAATGCCGGTTTCACGGCGTGCGACAGCCGGCGCGCAGGCGTGCGTTAACCGGCGGGCGACGGCTTGGGGACGAGGATTGCCCTCGATCGGGGCAGCCGTGGAGGCGCGCGGGTGGGGAAATTGACATCGGACGCGTGCAAATGCAGTCCCGGCGTTTACCCGCCGGTGACGTTCTCTTCGACAAAGTCCGAATGCTGCAGGCGCGTGAATTCGACTGCGAAGCCGTCTTCGAGGTGGCGGACCACGCGACCGGTGGTTTTCCCGATGGTAATCAGCGCGCCGATATCCGGGCGCTGGTCGGTCCTGATCGCTGCGCCCGATTCCGACAAGTCGATGACCCGGCAGGCGACGTTGATACCGTTCGGCATGATCAGACGCGCCGCCGGGTTGCGCGGCGTGAAGCGGCCGTGGCGGCGATCTTCCGGCAGATTGAGGATATGACGGTTGGCTAGCCAGGTGAGTTGCGCCGCGAGCTTGTCGCGCTTGCGGGAGGTGGCCGCAACCGTCATCGCAAAGCCATTCTGGAAATGACGCGCGATAACGCCTTCTAGACGTCCGACGTGATCGACATAGGCAATCACTTTTTCGCCGAGCTGGCCGATGACTGGCGCGATCATCGCCATGCCGCCGGGCGACATGTCAGTAACCTGGCACGGAAACTCGCGCCGGTCGGTCAGCATGTAGCGGCCCAGCAGGTTGACGCGGACGCGCTGGAAGCGCCGGCGTTCATCGGCCAACGGCAGTATCAACGATCTTTTTTGTGCGACTGCCATGCGGCTCCTGAACCCCGCGGTGAATGAATCAATGCAGAACGGAGCAAGCCTAGGCAGGCTTTGTTAATGGTGCGTTAGTCGATGGCTCGTAGCCGGTAGCCTCCGCTCAAGCTTGGCCACCGTCATAGACCATAAGACCGCGGCGCGGCCGCCCGGCCGGTAGTGCTGGGGCAATCGCCGGAGCACGGCTGACCGCTCGTTCCGGACCGAGATAGCGTAGCGACCCAAGCGTCAGGCGCTCAAGCGCAGTCTCGCCGAGCCAATGAGCGCCGCCTGCGGGCGTAAGCGCACCAAGGATGCGCAAGTCGGTGGCGCCACGATGGCTCAACGGCAGCAGCAGGAGTTCGAGCGCGTGCTGCGATTTTCCGATCCCGGTGCCGGTGGCGCTGGCGACGATGGCGACCGCTTCCCGTGTGACGACCATCAGCAAGTCGTGCGCCGCCTTGCTGGCCTCCGCGTTCCATAGCGCGAGATAGGGCTCGTTCTTGAGCTCACGCCCGAATATGGCGCAGACGCGTGTGCCGGCGACACGGAACGGGTAGCCGCATGACTGCTCGGCCGACAGAATGAAAGTGTCGGCGAGCACGTGGCGGATCGCGCCCGGCTCGATATCGCTGCGGTCCGGAACGGCGTGCCCGCCGCGCCGGGCATTCCAATAATCGTACAGTTCCCGGATTGATGGATGCTTCAACGCGCGCCCCTGTCTCACTTGTGCCGCTGCGGGCGGCTGCCGGCGTCTCCGTTCGGGACAGAAGGGGTGTGCCGGCCGCGATCGCGTGCATGCGGTGCAGGGGACGTGCCGCGGAGCGTGGCAGGGATGGGGTGATTGCGCGCTCTGGCGTTAGCGTTAAGCGGCGGATGTCGTGGCGCGGCGGCCAAGCTTGGCTTAGCGTTGCCATCCACACGACACAGCCGGCGCTCCAGAATCGGTGATCGGCTCTAATGAACATCCGGGGAGATGCGTGGGGATGTGACGAGCCTCGGCCGCCCAGCGGCCGGGGCTCATTTTTTGCGGCTGGTTTTTGCGCCGTTGGGCGGTAGCTGCTCACATATCTTTGTCAGGCTCGCGATCTTCCGCCTTTTCGGCCAACCGCAACCAGGTGTCCGCCATTTGCAGCAGCAGCACCTTGTCCTCGGGATTGGCGGCTCTTTCAGCCATGCGCACACATTCGGCGGCTCGTCTTTTGTATTTGTCGGCCAGCGTCATGGTCCCGATCCCGCCTTTCCCGGGGGGATAAACAACGCGGGGCCGGTATTCTTCCGTACCGTAGAGCGAACCGAATGCGTTGTGCACCGTGGTAAGCTTTCGTGAATGGTGCAGAAAGATCATGATTGAGCATAAGGAGGCCGTCGTAACAGCGTGGCGCAGCATCATGCGTCTGCCGCGCGTGCTTGGTCGCGGGCTGGTGACGGCCTACCGCTACACGTTGTCTCCTCTTGTCGGCTATGAGTGCCGGCACCTGCCGACCTGCTCGCACTATTCAGAGGAGGCGATCGGCCGGTTCGGACTATGGGCCGGTGGTTGGATGACGCTGGCGCGGCTGTGCCGCTGTCATCCCTGGGGCACGCGCGGTCTCGACTTCGTGCCCGAGGAATTTCCGGCTCGTGCGCGCTGGTTCCTGCCGTGGCGCTACGGACGCTGGCGCGGCACGAACGAAGACGCAACGACGTCGTAGTGGAAATTGATTGCAGCTATGCGGTGACCGAGCCCGCGTATTGAACCGACGGCCGCTCGTCGAACAGACCGCGCTCGTGCAGCCATGCCTGCGTCTGCGTATAGACGGCTTCGGAATAGGGCAGGAACACGATCCGTTCGCCGGGCCCGAAGCGACGGACATCGACCTTCGCCTTGTAGCGCTCCGGGACCTCGTTGAGATAATAATGCTTGTACCTCTCCGGCGCGAAATCGAGATCCATCTGCGCCCGCTTCATGCCGTTCATGTATTTCTCGACGTCGGCGGTATCGACGCCGGCCGGAAACATGAATCCGATCATGAACGAACTGTCCACGATCTTGCGGAATCCAAGCTGTTCCAGCACCAGGTACGTCAATCCCCACACGCTGGTCGCCGGCAGATCGCGATCGACGCCGACGTCCACGCGCGCCCAAACCGAGCCGACGAACTTCAACGCGATGCGCTCGCGCGGCAGGAACGGCTCGAGCGACTGGATCGTGGTGAAGTGACTTCCTGAGTGGTAGCCGACGGCGATCTCCTGCCCGGCGAGGTCCTCTGGCGTTTTGATCGGCGACTCCGGCGGCACCATGATGCCGCCTGGGGTCGCGACGTAGGACTTCCCCCACATGGTCCCGATCTGCTGCGAGGCGGCCTGGTTTACGGTCCAGTGGCAGGCGCAGGAGATGTCCGACTTCACGCCCTTGTTGCCGCCGGCGCCTTTGTAGGATTCGAATGCGCCGGAGAGCAGGTCGGACACCTTGCCGGCAGCGTCGATCTGCTTGGGCTTGCCGGTCGAGGGCCCGAACGCGAATTCATAGTCGAGGCCCTCGTCGCGGAAATAGCCCTTCTCGTGCGCAATCCATTCCTGCAGCCGCCCGTGCGGCTGGATGGTGAATTTTGCCATGGTGTTTCTCTCCGCCTGCGCGCCGGTCGCACATGGCTGCATGCCCGGCATTAGGGCTGCCGGGTCGCATGCCGTCAATAGCGGAAGGAACCTAGTGGTCCGATTCTAACATTCGCATTGGGCGCCCGCGGCAAGGTCGGTAGCGAATGTCAAATCCACTCCATTAATTCTTGCGCTGGCCGCGTGCCGTGGTCGATCCCGCATTCGGGATCGGGGAGGCCACCGCCGGCGCCTCCGGTGCCGGCTCGAACAGATAGTCGACCGTGGTCACGCGCATGCTGCGCAGTTCTCCGGGGGAGAGCCGATGCATCGGCTCCCACGGCGGCACCCGAAGCGCGGTCTCGATCAACTCGATGCCGCCACCCATCTCGACCGTGTAGCGCGCCAGCCGTCCGACGTCGCGCTGCACCAGATTAAGCTCGTCGGCGGAGTAGCTGGCTTCGCGCGCGCGCTTGCTCTTGCTGCCCAGCCAGATCTGGTGGACCAGAACGCGCGCTTCCGTTGCCACGTAGCGGCGCGTTCCCGCGAGCAGTACGAAGGTGCACATGGATTCGCAGCTCGCCTTGTGGGAGAGCGTAGCGCGGACGGCGCCGCTGCGATCCGGCGCCAGCACCGTGGCGCGGCCGACCGTCGTCGTCATCTCCAGGCCGCGCACCGCGCGTCCGAGCGCGAGCGCGGAGAGCACCGAGCCGCCTTCCGAATCGAGCACGAGGGTGGCGCCACGGAGATTGCCGCTTGCGGCAAAGGTCTTGAACGCGCGCACTGTGTCATCGGTGATCACACCGGTCGCCGAAATCCAGGTGCGGCAATGGTTGCCGCATTGCGCGGCCGGACCCTCGACGTGCCATTCGAAGCGCATCGACGGCGGTTTATCGTCCTTGGCCGAAGCCGGGACGGCGCAGAAAACCAATGCGCAAGCGGATGCTCGCGCAATTGCGAGATATCGAGTCACGCTGACCCCTTTCCCGTCTCGTCGATTGCCTGGGCGCTACCGCCTTCGAGGACGACCGCGCCGGCGACTTCACGTCGCTCTTCAAAGCAAGGGACGAGCCACTGACCAAACCTCATAAATCGGGGATTGAGTCTGGTCCAGTGTCGAATTGACGCAAAACTTGGGAATTATGTGACCAGGCCGGTACCAATTCGGGATTTTTGCAATGTGCCGCTCCGGCGCAACAGTCGCGCCTCCCTCCCATCTCGGAAAAGTTCCATCAATGGGCTCCGGCCTGCCCCAATCGTTCCATACGGCCCGCCGCATCCGTCGATCCAAGCGCGGTCGCGCGCTGGTACCAGGTCCGCGCCTGCGCCGCGTCAGGAGCGAAGCCCATGACGCCAAACTCGCGCAACACGACCGGGTCGTAGGTCGAGCCGAGCGCAAACGCAGCCGAGGCATTTCCGGCTTCCGCGGCGCGCCGCAGCATCAGCCGGGCGGCGGCGATATCGCCGAGTTTCAACAATTCCTGCCCGCGCCGAAGCAGCATCGCGATCTCCTCGGGCGGGAGTTTCAGCACCGGCTTGAGAACCTTTTTCTCCGGCCAGACCTTAACGCTGGGGCGCGCTTCGAGTGCCTTTGCGATCCATTGCAGGCGGATCACGTGGCTATCGACCAGCCGGTCATTGGCGGAGCGTAGGTCGACTGCGGCGTCCATCGTCCCGACGTAGTCCTTGGGCGCGTAGGCGAACAGTTCGCCGACTTCGCGTGCTGGTACGCGCCAGGCATCCGGCCCCAATGAATTGCCGGCGGACAGCCGGGTTCCCGACGCCAGACCCTTGAGCAGGAGGAATTCGCCGCCGTCTGTACCGTTGAGCGACAGCCCCAGCGGCAGCGGCTCGTTCGCGAATGCGCGGCGGGCGCCGATGACCAGCCGCGCCGCCGGCTCCGGTGCGGCCGCGGTGGGTGCTGCCGCGGCTAGTCCATCGGTCCCCGACTCGGCCGCCGGCGGCCTCGACCAGTTCTGGCTCGAAACGGCTGTCAGCCCGAACGCTGCAACGCCTGCCGCCAGGATTACGAACGAGAAGCGAATGATCCAGCGCGTCGGCGGTTCCTGCCGCATCCAAAGCGGTGGCTCGGGCACCACGTCGGGAGCCAGCGAGAGGCGGTGGCGCAATTCCTTCAGCGCGATGTCGCCCTCAAATCGCAGGCGAGGGGGCCGCGGCGGCACACGAGGCGCCCATTCGATGTTCGGTCCGCCTCGGGGCATGCGCGGCGGCGCCTTTTGCACCGGTGCCGCATGCGCCGCGCCTTCGGGCAAGGGCGCGATCGGCGGCGAGCCTGCGGCAGGAGACTCGTCCTCGGCCGGCTGCTGCGACCGCGCCCATGGCGGCGCGTAGAGCCTGGCATCATCGACCTGGGCAGCGTTTTCGATTGGAGCACTCACGATCCCCTCCCTGTCCGGACTTCTGGCCGGCGCGACAACTCGTTCGGGACACTGAGCCGATGCTCAATTCATCCGTGTCACTTCCCCCGCCATTTGAGAAAGTCCTGGAACAGGCGTTCGCGGTCGGCCGGCGACAGCGCGTTCACTGTTCCGCTTGTGCCTCGCCCCGAGGCGAGGAAGCGGTCGAACCGGGTGCGCTCGGCGGTGGCGTGCTGCTGCGTCTCGCGATGATTCTTGAGCCATTCCTCGGCGGCGTCGAACCGCTTCCAGCCCGGAACCTCGGCGGCAAGGTTGACCTCCCGCCATTTCGGATGGCGCGGCCGCTTCTTGAATTCGGCGAAGTTCGAGAAGAAGCGGTCGACGAACAGCGCGATCCGCCGGTGGCGTTCGCTGCCCTTGGGCCAATTGTAGGCGATGATCATCGAGCCGTAGGCGACGGTTTCGATGCTCTGGCCCTGCGGAATGACGCCCGGATAATCCTGGTGCGTGATCGTCGCCGGGAACAGATCCTGATGAAGCTGCTTGGAGTAGGGCACCGGCAGCAGGCGGAAGCCGTCGGAGGGCCGCAGCTTGGCGATCACGGGCGCGGGCTTGGCGTTGGAGAGAAACGTGCCGGCGATCTCGCCGTTGCGCATCTTGACCAGCGCATCGCCCTGACCGGTGTTCACCTCCTCGACCTGGATGTTCAGGCGCTTGAAGATGTCGCGCGCCGAGAGCTGCGTCGCGCTGCCGGCGTCGCTGAAGTTCACTTTCTTGCCGCGGAATTGCTCGAGCGAGGTGATGCCGGAGTCGGCGCGGACGAGGACGTGCATTTCCTGGTTGAAGAGCTTGGTGATGTAGACGATCTTGTCGTCGATGTTGCCGAGCTCGCCCGATTGCCGAAACCGGGTGAGCACGGGACCGACCGTCATTCCGAGATCGATGCCCTTGAGATAGCGCACGTCGCGGACGTTCTGTGCGCCGCCCTTGCCGATCACCGGCAGTACGCGGAAATCGTTGCCGTCGTCGAGCACGGCGGAGAGATCGTAGGCAATCGTCAGCCAGGCGGCGTTGATGTTGCCCGAGACGATCGCGATCGTGTTGGCGTTGATCTGCGCCCCGAGACTGCCAAGCTCCGGCTTGTCCGGGATCGGCTGGTTGCCGTTCCGGCGATATCGCTGCGCATCGGAAGGAGAGATGGAAAAGACTGCGACGACCACGGCCGTGGCCAGTACGCAAATTACCCGAAAAGGCCTCCACGGCCGCCGCAGACCCCCCATTCTCACCCCCATTTGCGGCGGGTCGGCTACGCGCACACACAAATACCGCGTAGCGAACCCGGTCGGTTGCTAACGCGTCCGCTCAATCTGCGATGCGTTGAGGTCGCGGCGCCTTGTTCGGACGGGCGCGATGGTTCCCAGCAAATTAGGCTGCGGTGTGATGTTCAATTGATCATTGTGGGGCCGGTTGAATCGCACCGCATTTTTCGCGCAAATGATTTTCGCGCGATGCAGCCGTTGCTTGCGCCCGCTGCCTCACACGCGGGTTTCGCAAATGGACGTGGCGATGAACACGCGAATACCAAGATTGGTAGGTGGGTACGCGAACGCGATCGTTTAGTGAGACTCGTTCAGAATAAAATTGCGTCGCATCTCCGCGCTCGGAGTCTTATGGCGTATTGTGCGTGGTGATCGCTGGCATCGAGCGCCGCTCGGAACCAGGTTGCAAGGGTGCGGCGATTGCGGTATCCCGCCCCCCGCACAGACGCATAGTGACTGGCTTACCTGCGCTTGTACGCAGGAGTGAGCGAAAGGAGACGATATGGTCGCGCTGACCTTTCC
Source organism: Xanthobacteraceae bacterium (assembly GCA_050725815.1). GTDB lineage: Bacteria > Pseudomonadota > Alphaproteobacteria > Rhizobiales > Xanthobacteraceae > VAZQ01. The sequence goes on along the minus strand of JBOHIG010000337.1, from coordinate 3,936 downwards.
CGACGGCGCGCGTCGGGACTATCCCAATGGCATCACAGGTCTGGACATCGCCAAGGGCATCTCGCCCTCGCTCGCGAAGCGCACGGTCGCGATGGCGCTGGACGGCGCAGTCGCCGACCTGAGCGACCCGATCGAGCGCGATGCCAAGATCGAATTCCTTACCCGCGAAGACCCGCGCTCGCTCGAGCTGATCCGGCACGACTGCGCCCATGTGCTGGCGGAGGCGGTGCAGTCGCTGTGGCCGGGGACGCAGGTGACCATCGGCCCGGTGATCGAGAACGGCTTCTATTACGACTTCTTCCGCAACGAGCCGTTCACGCCAGACGACCTGAACGTCATCGAGAAGAAGATGCGCGAGATCGTCGCGCGCGACAAACCCTTCACCAAGGAAGCGTGGTCGCGCGACGAGGCCAAGGAAAAGTTCGCCGACATGGGCGAACGCTTCAAGGTCGAACTGATCGACGCCATCCCTCCCGACCAGCAGATCAAGATCTACAAGCAGGGCGACTGGTTCGACCTGTGCCGTGGCCCGCACATGACTTCGACCGGCAAGGTCGGCAAGGCCTTCAAGCTGATGAAGGGCGCCGGCGCCTATTGGCGCGGCGACAGCAATCGCGAGATGCTTTCGCGCATCTACGGTACTGCCTTCGCCAAGCAGGAGGAGCTCGACGCCTACCTCAAGCAGATCGAGGAGGCGGAGAAGCGCGATCATCGTCGCGTCGGCCGCGAGATGGACCTCTTCCATTTCCAGGAGGAGGCGCCGGGCTCGGTGTTCTGGCACCCGAAAGGATGGACTCTCTTCCAGACGCTGGAAAACTACATCCGCCGCCGGCAGAAGGCGGCCGGCTATCAAGAGGTCAACGCGCCGCAACTCATGGACTCATCGCTCTGGGTGGCATCCGGCCACATGGCGACCTTCCGCGAAAACATGTTCCTGACGCAGGCGCGCGAGGACGACGAGCGGACCTTCGTCGTCAAGCCGATGAATTGTCCGGGCCATATCCAGATCTTCAAGAACGGCCTGAAATCCTACCGCGATCTGCCGTTCAAGCTCGCCGAATTCGGCAAGGTCCATCGCTTCGAGCCGTCCGGCGCGCTGCACGGGCTGATGCGCGTGCGCGCGTTCACGCAGGACGACGCGCATGTCTTCATCACCGAGGAGCAGATCGCCGAGGAGGCGCTCAAGATCAACAATCACATCCTGTCGATCTATGAGGATTTCGGCTTCTCCGACGTGCATATCAAATTCTCCGACCGTCCAGAGAAACGCATCGGCGACGACGCGGTCTGGGATAAGGCCGAGGCCGCGCTCATGCAGGCGCTCAATACGTCCGGACGCCCGTGGACGCTCAACAAGGGCGAGGGCGCGTTCTACGGACCCAAGCTCGAATACGTGCTGCGCGACGCCATCGGCCGCGACTGGCAGTGCGGCACCGTGCAGGTCGACCTCAACATGCCGGGGCGGCTCGGCGCATTCTACATCGACGAGCATTCGAACAAGGTGACGCCGGTGATGCTGCACCGCGCGATGTTCGGCTCGCTGGAGCGCTTCACAGGCATCCTAATCGAGCACTATGCCGGCCACCTTCCGCTGTGGCTGTCGCCGGTGCAGGCGGTGGTTGCGACCATCACCTCGGATGCCGACGACTATGCACGCGAAGTCGTTGCGGCCGCCCAAGAATCGGGGTTGCGGGTGGAGAGCGACCACCGCAACGAAACCATCAACTACAAAGTGCGGGAGCATTCGCTTGCCAAGGTTCCGGCGCTGCTCGTGGTCGGTCGCAAGGAAGCGGCCGAACGGACTGTTTCCATTCGCAGATTGGGCAAGCAAGGGCAGCAGGTGATGCCGCTCGATCAGGCGCTGGCGGCGCTTGCGGGGGAGGCCGTCCCGCCGGACATGAAGCGCGTAGACAAAGCCTAAGCCCGCCTGAAGGGCGCCCCTCAACAGCGCGTCTTGCGTTTCGTCCGCGATTTGCCCTTGCGCTTGGCTTTCGGCTGCTCGCAGTCCCAGCGCCACAGCGGCTTGCCTTGCTGCGGCGAGCCCGGTTGCGTGAAACGGTCGAGCGGCTGCTCCTGGAAGCGCTGGCGGTCGCGGCCGGGCAGTTCGCTCGACGGAATATTCGGCGCGGCCGAAGCCACGGCGGTGGCGGCGAGCAGGAGCATAGCTGCAAGGCGATAATGCACGGCGCATGCCTCCGGCACCGCAGCGTCGTTCGGCTTTGCGGCCGAACGACGGCATTCGCTGTTCCTATGCCGGCTTCGTCGCCCGCAGCAACAATAACAGCGGCACACCCGCCAGCAGCACCGCAAGCCCGACCAGCGAGCCGACCCCCGAATAGGTGACGCTCGAATAGAACAGGTAGGCGCAGGTGGCGATGAAGATCGCCGGCGTCAGCGGGTAGAGCGGGGCGCTGAACGGCCGCGGACGGCCGGCGTCGCGGCTACGGAGCACGAAATAGGACACTCCGACCAGCAGCAGGAACAGCCAGAACACCGGGAAGGTGTATTCGACCATGGTCTGGAATCCGTTCCGGGTCACGGCGCCGAAAATGACGAGCGCAAGCGCGATCACGCCTTGCAGCGCCAGCGCCTTGCGCGGGCTGTTGCCGATGCCGCTCCACGAACCGATGCCGCGCAGTGCCGTCAGGTCCTCGCCGAGCGCGTGGTAGACGCGCGCGCCGGTGAAGATGGTCGCATTGAGCGTGCTCAGCGAGGTCGCGCAGATGGCGAGGCTCAGCGCCAGCGCAGCGCCGCCGCCGAATGCATGGCGCATGGTGTCGGCGCCGACCGCGCTGCTCTTGCGCATGCCCTCGAGGCCGAGCACGTGCAGATAGGCGAGGTTCATGAGCACATAGATGACGGCGACGGCCCCGAGGCCGAACGCCAGGATGCGGATCATGCTGCGGCCGGGGTCCTGCACTTCGCCGGAAATGTAGGCCGCCTCGTTCCAGCCGCCGTAGGTGAACAGCACGAACAGCAAGGCCAGGCCCAGCGCGCCCACGGAGACTTGCGCCGGAGCGGCTGCCGCGGCCGGCGCCGCCGCGCCCGGTGCGGTCAGGCCGGCGACGATGACCGCGAGCACTGCCAGCATGGTCAGCGTGGCCAGCACGTGCTGCGTATACTTGCCCTCATAGGTGCCGGCGATGTTGATCGCCGTGAGCAACAGGAGCGAGCCGGCGCCATAGATTGCGGGGCCATGGGGTCCAAGCGGAAACACTTGTTGCGCGTAGTCGCCGAACACGAATGCGACCGCCGCGATTGCTCCGGTCTGGATCACGCTGATGCGCGCCCAGGCGAAAAGGAAGCCGACGGATTGGCCGAGCGCGCGCGACAGGAAGTGATATTCGCCGCCGGTGCTCGGATAGGTGGCCGCAAGCTCGGCATAGACCAGCGCGCCGATGAGCGTGATCAGCGCCCCTACGACCCAGACCGTAATGAACGTCACGCCGTCGGGGACGTTCATCGCGACCAGCGACGGCAGCTTGAAGATGCCGATCCCGATTACGATCCCGACCACCATCGAGATGCCGTCGATTACGGTCAGGCTTGCGCGCGGCAGCGCAGGTTTATCGTCCAGCATGGCACACTCGTTTGGTCTGAGATTCAGGTTTCAATGTTTGCGAATGACTCTGTTCCGTCACCCTGAAGCGCGAGCGAAGCGAGCCTCGAAGGGCGACGGTCGATGATTCACTGGCCGTGCATCCTTCGAGGGCCGCCATGCGCGTCGAAGACGCGCGTAAACGCGCTAGTGGCGGCCACCTCAGAATGACGGAGAACTCTCACCCGTTTCCGTCCTTGGTCCCGCGCCACTCGTTGCGCCGCCCGTCGATGCGGTTGCCGTTGACGAGGCCCTGGAAACGATAGGGCAGTCCGTTGATCTCCACCGCGAAACCGATCTCGGTGCCGGACAACGTTGCATCGCGAAGCGGCATTTTC
>JBOHIG010000336.1:0-2970 GCA_050725815.1 Xanthobacteraceae bacterium | reverse complement strand
GGCCACCCTCCCCGCTCCGCGGGGAGGGATGAGTCCGTGCTCAACAAACGGAAGATGTAGATGGCGAAGAAGTACCACATCACCACGACCGTGAACGGCGACGAGTACGATGTGCTCTGCGAGGCGCAGCAGACGCTGCTCGACGTGCTGCGCGACAACCTCACGCTCTGCGGCACCAAGGAAGGCTGCGCCACCGGCGACTGCGGCGCCTGCACCGTGATGCTCGACGGCGCCATGGTCTGCTCGTGCCTCGTGCTGGCGGTCGAGGCCGACGGCTGCAAGATCGACACCATCGAGGGCATGTCGAAGGGCCAGGAGCTGCATCCGCTGCAGCGCACGTTCCTGGAGCTGAACGGCACCCAGTGCGGCATCTGTACGCCGGGCTTCCTGATCGCCGCCAAGGCGCTGCTCGAGCGCAACCCCGATCCGAGCGAAACCGAAATCCGCTACTGGCTCGCCGGCAACCTGTGCCGGTGCACCGGCTATGACAAGATCATTCGCTCCGTGCAGGCGGCGGCGAAAGAAATGCGAGGAGGCTGACCATGGCACAAGCGCATCCCATCCTGGAGAAGAGCGGTTTCAATCCCGACAAGAAGCTCAAGATCGTCGGCTCCTCGCCGGTCAAGCACGACGGCCTCGACAAGGTGACGGGGCGCGCCAAGTTCGCCGCGGACTTCTTCCTGCCGGGCATGATCGTCGGCAAGATCCTGCGCTCGCCGCACGCGCACGCGATCATCAAGTCGATCGACACATCGGCGGCCGAGAAGCTTCCCGGCGTCAAGGCGGTCATCACCCGCGACGACTTCCCGGAGATCAAGGCCGGCAGCGCCGACGGCGACATGACGCGCAACGCCATGGCGCGCGAGAAGGCGCTCTATGACGGGCACCCAGTGGCGGCGGTGGCGGCGACCTCGGAGTCGATCGCCAAGGCCGCGCTCAAACTGATCAAGGTCGAGTACGAAGTGCTGCCGCACGTCATCGATCCGGTCGAGGCCATGAAGGATGGCGCGCCGATCCTGCATCCGTACCTGCGGACCAAGGGCGTCAAGGACGCCGGCGACAAGCAGACCAACGTGGTCGAGAGGCTCGAGCTCAACATGGGCGACGCCGCGGCCGGCTTCGCCGAGGCCGACGTGATTGTCGAGCGCGAGTTCGACACCAAGCCGATGCACCAAGGCTACATCGAGCCGCAGGCCTGCGTCGCCTCCTGCACCGAAGACGGACAGATCGAGCTCTGGTGCTGCACGCAGGCGCCGTGGGTGTTCCGCGATCGCCTCTCCAACATCCTGAAGATCGAGACCGCGAAGATCCGCGTGCAGCAGTCCGAGATGGGCGGCGGGTTCGGCGGCAAGACCGGCTTCTATCCCGAGCCGATCGCGATCCAGCTCTCGCGCAAGGCCAAGCGGCCGGTGAAGATCCAGCTCACCCGCAACGAGGTGTTCCGCGCCACCGGCCCGGTGTCCGGCACCAAATCGCGCATCAAGATGGGCTGCAAGAAGGACGGCACCATCTGCGCCGCGGAGGCCGAGCTGATCTTCCAGACCGGTCCGTTCACGGGCTCCGCGTTCACCAACGCGCCGCAGGCGATGTTCACGCGCTATGCGCTCAAGAACGTCAAGACGACCTCGTATGAGGTCGTGTCGAACCGTCCCAAGGTGAACTCGTTCCGCGCGCCCTGCGTGCCGCAGATCGTGTTCGGCGTCGAAGGCGTGATCGACGAGATGGCGCGCAAGATCGGCATGGACCCGATCGACTTCCGCCTCAAGAATGCGGCTGTCGAAGGCTACAAGACCATCTACGGCGACGTGTTCGGCCCGATCGGATTCGTGCAGACACTGGAAGCCGCGAAGAAGTCCGAGCATTACAACTCGCCGGTGCCGAAGGGCCAGGGCCGCGGCGTCGCCTCGGGCTTCTGGTTCAACCGTGGCGGCGAGACCACCGGCACGCTCAATGTCGGCATCGACGGCTCGGTGACGCTGATCCTCGGCACCACCGATGTCGCCGGCTCGCGCATTTCCATCAGCATGATGGCGGCGGAGGAGCTCGGCATCCCGGTCGACAAAGTGCGCGCCGTGATGGCCGACACCCACTCGCTCGGCTTCAACCGCGTCACCGCGGGCTCCCGCACCACCTTCTCCACCGGCATGGTGATCGTGGACTCGGCGCGCAAGGCGATCGCCGAGCTGTGCAGGCGCGCCGCCGGCATCTGGGGCGTGCCCGAGGACGCCGTCACGTTCGAGGACGGCCACTGCAAGCCGGCCAGCTCCAACGTCGGCAGCTTCGAGCCGATGTCGATCGCGCAGATCGCGGCCAAGACCATGGCAAGCCATGGCGCCATCGCCGGCCATTCCGAGATGAACGTCACCGGTGCGGGTCCGGGCTTCGGGCTGCACATCTGCGACGTCGCGGTCGACCAGGAGACCGGCCGCGTCGACATCGCGCGCTATACGGTGGTCGAGGACGCCGGCAAGGCGATCCATCCGCTCCAGGTCGAAGGCCAGTACCAGGGCGGCGCGGTGCAGGGCATCGGCTGGGCGCTGAACGAGGAATACTACTACGGCGAGGACGGGCGGATGCAGAACCCGAGCTTCCTCGACTACCGCATGCCGGTGGCGTCCGACGTGCCGATGATCGGCACCGAGATCGTCGAGGTGCCGAATCCGCGGCATCCGTATGGCTTGCGCGGCGTCGGCGAGGTGCCGGTGGTGCCGACCATGGCCTGCATCGCGAATGCGGTCGGCCAGGTGATCGGCGTGCGCCCGCAGTCGCTGCCGATGTCGCCGCCGAAGATCCTCAAGCTGATCGAGGAGCACAAGGCGAAGAACGGCGGCTAATTCGCCTATTCGTAGATCCTATGGGGTGGCAGGTGGTCAGGAGGTAGGTTGAGTTTGCAACCACCAGCCCACCTGAGGATCAACGATGAGATCTGATCACACTGACGCACCTGCCGGATGCGAGTATGCCACGGTT
>JBOHIG010000335.1:0-14034 GCA_050725815.1 Xanthobacteraceae bacterium | reverse complement strand
ATCCTGATCTACGCCATCGAGGGCGGCGAGGATTTCACCGACCGCGCGACGGTGCCCAACCAGACCGACGTGATCCTCGGGACGCTGTTTGTCGTTTTGCTCCTGGAAGCGACGCGCCGCACCATCGGCTGGATCGTCCCAGCGGTCGCGATTGCTTTTATCGCCTATGCGATGTTCGGGCCCTATCTGCCGCCGCCGTGGACGCATCGCGGCTACGATATCGGCCAGCTCGTCGGGCATCTGTTCATCACGCTGGAAGGCATCTTCGGCATTCCGGTCGATGTCTCCGCGAGCCTGATCATCCTGTTCACGATCTATGGCGCCTTCCTCCAGCATTCCGGCGCCGGCAAGTTCTTCATCGACTTTTCGATGCGGCTGATGGGAAACCGGGCGAACGCCGCCGGCCGCACGGTGGTGCTGTCGTCGTTCCTGCTCGGCGGCCCGTCCGGTTCTGGGGTTGCAACCACGGTGACGGTTGCGGCCGTCGCCTATCCCACCATGCAGCGCGCTGGATTCGACAAGAACGCAGCCGGGGGCCTGCTCTCGGCCGGCGGGCTCGGCGCGATCATCTCGCCGCCGGTGCTGGGCGCCGCCGCTTTCCTAATCGCCGAGTTCCTGAAGATCAGCTATCTCGATGTGATCTGGATGGCGGCGATCCCGACCTGCCTCTACTACATGTCGCTCCTGTTCATGGTTGAGCTTGACGGCCGCCGCTACGGTGCCGGCGGAACGATGCAGGCCGACGATTTCTCCTGGTGGCAGTCGTTCCACTTCCTCTCGTTGATCGCGATCATCGTCTTCATGCTGCTCGGCCGCTCGCCGGCACTGTCGGTGTTCTACGCGACCGTGCTCGCCTTCCTGCTGAGCTTCCTCACCCGCGAGACCGCGCTGACCCCCAGGCGGCTGGTGCGGGCGCTGGCGGACGGCTCGACCAGCGTGCTGACGGCGGCGACCACCTGCGCCACCGCCGGCATCATCGTCGGCGTGGTGACGCTGACCGGCCTCGGGCAGAAGTTCGCCGATATCGTGATCAGCTATGCTGGCGGCAGTCTGTTGCTCACGGCGATCTTCACCGCATTGGTGGTCTGGATCGTTGGCTTGGCGGTGCCGGTGACCGCGTCCTACATCATCTGCGCAGTGATCGCGGCGCCGGCGATGATGAAGCTCGACGTGCCGCCGGTCGCCGCGCACATGTTCATCTTCTACTATTCGGTGCTCTCGGAGGTATCCCCGCCGACCGCGTTGTCGCCGTTTGCGGCTGCCGCCATCACCGGCGGCGATCCTTACAAGACCACGCTGCAGGCATGGAAATACACGTTGCCGGCTTTCCTGGTGCCGTTTGTTTTTGTGCTCGATCCGAACGGCATCGGCCTCCTGCTAGAGGTTCCCAAGGGCGGCTCCGCCTTCGACGTCGTGTTGATCATTGCGCGGACCGCTCTCGGCCTGGCCGCGCTGGCGGCGGCGGCGCAAGGCTGGGCGTTCCGGCGGACCACGAGGGTGGAGCGTGTCCTGCTCTTGCTGGGTGGCGCCGTATTGTGCTTCCCGAGCCTGTTCGGGACGCTCGCGGTCAATCTCTGGGGCGGCAGCAGCGCCTTCACCGCGACAATAGGGTTGCTGCTTGCGGCCTTGGCTTTGCTAAAACAGTGGTTGTTGCCGGCCCCTCCGGAGGCCAGACTGTCGAGCTGATGTTAGGGAGGACAACATGTCGAAACGCACCCGATTGACTGCTGCGCTGGCGCTGGGCGCCGCCGTTCTCGCCGGCGCTGCCCTCGCTCAGAATACGAACATCGCGATCGCGACCGGTGGAACCGGCGGCGTCTACTATCCGCTCGGCGGGGGCATGGCCAATGTGCTCTCGAAATACGTTCCGGGCATGCAGGCGAGCGCACGCGTGACCGGCGGTTCGGTCGACAACCTCAAGCTCATTCACTCCGGGCAGAGCGAGGTCGCGCTGTCGATGGTCGACGCCGCGCTCGATGCGCTCAACGGCGTCGCCAAGTTCAAGGGCAACAAGGTCGCGGTACGCACCCTGATGGTGCTTTACCCGAACCGCATGCATGTGGTGTCGGTCGAAGGCACCGGCGTCAACAAGATGGCCGACCTCAAGGGTAAGCGCGTATCCACCGGTTCGCCCGGCAGCGCGACCGAAGTCATGGCGTTCCGCGTGATCGAGGCCGCCGGCCTCAACCGCGACCGTGACATGCGTCGCGAGCGCCTCGGCGCTGCCGAATCCGTCAATGCGCTCAAGGATCGCCGGATCGACGCCTTCTTCTGGGTCGGCGGCTTGCCGACTGCGGCTGTCACCGACCTCGGCGCGAGCCCGGGCGCGAAAATCAAGATGATCGACCATGCCGCGACGGTCGCCAAGATGAACGCCAAATACAGCAGCCTCTACAGCGAGGGCGTGATCCCGGCGAAAACTTATCCCGGCCAGACGACGGATAACCGCGTTGCGGTGGTTTGGAACATCCTGATCGCCAACGCCAAGATGTCGGACCAGACCGCCTACAACATCGTCAAGACCTTCATCGAGAAGCAGAAGGAGCTCGTCGCGGTGCATCGCGAGGCGGCCAGCATCACCCTTGCGAATCAGAAGACGGCGAACACGCCGATCCCGTGGCATCCCGGCGCCTTGAAGTACTACAAGGAGAAGGGCGTGAAGATGTGAGGCCGCTGCGGTTTCACCTCAAGCCCGCCGGCGCATCGGCGCTTTGCATGTCCCGCATTCGTGGGGCATGCTTATGAAGGGTGCTGCCATTGTCTGGTGGCGCGCCTCGATGATCGCGGGCGGGCTTGCCTTCGGCCTCATTGGCGATCGTCGCCCGTTCGGCGAAAGCTTCATCGCGCATCCGCTCGTCGTGTTTGCCGGCGGCGTCGCCGCCGCGCTGCTGATCGTCCGCTTGGTTCTGGGCCGGCCGGTTCCGGACGTCATTCCGGAGCGGGCGCTCGTCATCGGATTTCTGTTGGGAGTTGCCGGTTTCCTGATCGGGAACTGGCTCAGCGTACATGTGATTGTGGCGCGCTGACTCTCTGACGCCGCAGCGTTGACGAACCGTTTACCAAAACCCGCAGGCGGCAACAGCGATCGCCAGTTCGTGCGACCGCTGAGCGTGCGTACAATTAACGCGATTGCAAGGTTAATTCGTCAATAAAAGAATCCGTCGCATTTGCGCCACGACGGCGCCGTCTCGCGGCGTGAGTATCTGTCGCGTCCTGTAGCGTTGCGTAGTGTGAGTGCGGATGGTTGCGTCGCGTAACAGGCCGAAGGGCGGTCGTGCGGCCCCCTTCGGCCTCGGCATGCTGGCGTTCCTCGTGGCGCCGAACGAAATCGGCTCGCAAGAGCTGGCGGCGCTCGTACCGCGGTCCGTGATCGCGTCGCGCGCCGCCGTCGCGACATTCCCGACCATCCGCGTCGCGACTCTTCAGTTGCCGCATCCGATCAGCGCGGCGCTGCCGCCATCGCTAAGCTACACGCTGGCGGGCCTCGACACGAGCTATGCGGATATCACCGGATCAATCCGCGAGCGCATCCTCGGCGATGACGGCGGCGGATCGCCTGCGCTGCCGACGGTCAACCGAAGGCTCAAGGGTGATCGCCATATCATTGAGCGACTGCCCGAAATACCAACCGCAAATGCACCGCAAGTGGAGCCGGCGGTGACGGCCGCGGGCCGGCCAATCGTCGAGCCGGTGACAGCGGAAGCTGCGGTGCAGCCAGAACCGCAGGTGACGCAGCGCGGCGCATCGCCACCCGACGAGACATTTGAGCCCGCCGTCGCGGTGCAATCAGCCCCAACCGAGGAAGCGCCGGAGCGGTCCGCCGCCAGCGCCGGTTCCTATATGCTCGCCAGCATCGATCCGCATTCGGTGACGGCGTCGCCGCCCGCCACGCCGGATGCCACGCCCGACGAGGCGGCTGCGGAGCCCGCCGCGATCACGCCCGAGGTTGAGGACCTCGTTGTCGGCTACGGCATCACGGCGGAGGAGGTGGATCCGAAAGTCCGGATGGCGCGGCTCTATTTCGGCGGCGCCCCGATGGGCGAGGCGAGCGATCCGATCAAGCCATGGACCACGGGCGAGGCGCCGAAGGTCGAAACCCTGCCGGTGTCGGTCGATCCGGAGGTCGGCATGGCGGCGCTCACCCCGGCTTCGCCGGCGCCCGATGCGACACCCGGCGATGCGGCGCCGCACGCGGGCACGTCGAGCGGCGAAACCATCGCCAACAAAGGCCAGGTGACCGGCGAAGGCAAGCGGCCAATGACTCCGGCCGAGCGGCTCAAGCTGACGGCGTCCTCGCGTGCCAAAGCGCAGAAATGCCTGGCCGAGGGCATCTATTTCGAGTCGCGCGGCGAGCCGGTGCGCGGACAGATTGCGGTCGCCCAGGTGATCCTGAATCGCGCGTTCTCCGGTCACTACCCGACCAATGTATGCGGCGTCGTCTACCAGAACGCCCACCGCTATCTCGCCTGCCAGTTCACCTTTGCCTGCGACCGGCATCCCGACGTCGTCCGCGATCGCAATGCCTGGGAGCGCGCCAGGAAGATCGCGGCCGGTACGCTTGACGGCAAGCTGTGGCTGCCGGAAGTCGGCAAGGCGACGCACTACCACGCCTACTGGGTGCGGCCGTGGTGGGTGCGCACCATGACGCGGTTGCACAAGATCGGCGTGCACACGTTCTATCGCCCGCGCAAATGGGGCGACGGCTCCGATGCGCCGGCGTGGGGCGATCCGGTCGCGACCGCCGCGGCGACGAGGACTCTGTAGGACTCTTCGCGCTACATCTCGATATCCAGCGCCACGTCGAGCGACGGCGCCGAGTGCGTGATCCAGCCCGACGACGCGTAGTCCACGCCGGTCGCAGCGACCGCCTCGATGGTGTCGAGGGTGATGCCGCCGGAAGCTTCGAGCAGCACGCGGCCTGCGGTCATCTCGACCGCCTTGCGCAGGTCGTCGCGGCTCATGTTGTCGAGCAGCACCGCGTCGGCGAGCCCAACGGACAGCACCTCGGCCAACTGGTCGAGGTTGTCCACCTCGATCTCGATCTTGACCAGATGGCCGGCGCAGGCGCGCGCGCGCTCCAGAACGGCGCGCACGCCGCCCGCGACGGCGATGTGGTTGTCCTTGATCAGCATGGCGTCGTCGAGCCCCATGCGGTGGTTGAAGCCGCCGCCACAGCGAACCGCGTATTTCTCGAGCGCCCGCAGGCCGGGCGTGGTCTTGCGCGTGCAGCAGATGCGGGTCTTGGTGGCGGCGACGCGGCGCACCAGCTCCTGCGTTGCAGTCGCCACGCCGGAGAGGTGGCCAAGCAGGTTGAGCGCCGCGCGCTCGGCCGAGAGCACGGCGCGGGCGTCTCCGTTCACCGTCATCAGCGCGGTCATGGCGTCCACGGTGTCGCCGTCGCGTCCGCGCGCTTCGATCCTGATGTCCGGGTCGAGCCGGCGAAATGCGGCCGCGACCAGCGGCAACCCGGCGATGACGCCAGCCTTGCGCGCCACCACGACGGCGCGTGCAGGCGTGCCCTCGGGGATGGTGGCGATCGAGGTCACGTCGCCGGCGCGGCCGAGGTCTTCGGCCAGTGCGCGGTCGACCGCCGCGTCGATCTCGAGCGGGGAGAGAAAGCCTTCGGGAAACAGGAGGGAGTTCATGATCTCACGGATGTTGCTCGGATGCAGAGGAAGGCAGAACGTCACGACGACGAGCTGTATTCGAATACGCGCAGTTGATAGAAGCCGAACATAGCCGCCAACAGGTGGGTTTCGTTTGGCTGTGCGGCAGTGAAAAATGACGCGTCGCCCGCATTCGACCAAAAGCGAAGCCACCGGTTATGCACATCGACGATGTCGCGGTTGTCTTCGGAAATCGTCATGTAATTGATCATCCAGCCGCGGGTCTGGAATCGGTAAACATGGCTGCCAATGGGCAACGTGAGATCGCAGGAATAGAATGCGTCATTCTCGGCGCTGGTGACCTTGCCCTGGTCGTCCGCCAAGGTGAAATGATGCTTGAATACGCCTGCACGGCTAGCGGTCCACCGTCGCGAACCGGCGCTCATCGTTGCCGATCGTTCGGGCGTCCAGAACGATCCTTCCATCACAAGGCCGGCCAACGCGCGGCCGTCGTGCGCGACCAGCTCGTAGACCTTGCCGGGCGACCAGGCGATCTCATAGTGCATGGCGACAACGGTAGCAGATTGCGGGCTATGGATTGTTCAAATTCACCATTCGCTCCACCGACCGCCGCGCCCTGCCAGCGATGGCGGGATCGATCGTGACCTCCTCCTTCAGGTAAACGAGGCTGTCGAGGATGTTCGGTAGCGTAATGCGCTTCATGTGCGGGCAGAGGTTGCACGGCCGCACGAAATCGACCTCGGGCAACTCCGCCTTCACGTTGTCGGCCATGGAGCACTCGGTGACCATGACGACGCGCGCGGGCTTCCGCTTGCGCACCCAGTCGATCATGCCGGCGGTCGAGCCGGTGTAGTCGGCCTCCGCCAGCACGTCGGGCGGGCACTCGGGGTGCGCGATGATCCGGATGCCCGGCTCGTTCTCGCGCACGTGCCGCAACTCCTCGCCGGTGAAGCGTTCGTGCACCTCGCAGGCGCCCTTCCAGGCGATGATCTTCTTCCTGGTCTGGCCAGCGACGTATTTCGCCAGATACTGGTCGGGCAGGAAGATCACGGTGTCGACGTCGAGGCTCTCGACCACCTGCACCGCGTTCGAGGAGGTGCAACAGATGTCGACCTCGGCTTTCACGTCGGCCGACGTATTGACGTAGGCGACGACCGGCACGCCCGGGAATTGCTTGCGCAACAGCCGCACGTCCTCGCCCGTGATGGACGACGCAAGCGAGCAGCCCGCGCGCAGGTCCGGGATCAGCACAGTCTTGTCGGGATTGAGGATCTTCGAGGTCTCGGCCATAAAATGCACGCCGCACTGCACGATGATGTCGGCATCGACCTTGGTGGCGTCGCGCGCAAGCTGGAGCGAGTCGCCGACGTAGTCGGCGACGCAATTATAGATTTCCGGCGTCTGGTAGTTGTGCGCCAGGATGACGGCGTTGCGCTCCTTCTTCAGCGCGTTGATGGCCTTCACATAGGGCGCGAAGAACGGCCACTCGACCGGCGGAATCACGGCTTTGACGCGCTCGTAGAGATGCGCGGTCTCGGCGGCCACGTGTTCGCTCCATTCCAGCGACGGCATCGGCAACACGCCATAGCGCCGCGCGGCAGCCGACATGCCATCGGTGGTCGGCGGTGGCGGCGGCGACACCGCAGTCGGGCCAAGGGCTTGCAGAATGGGCATGGCACCGTTCCTCCAATATGCTCAGTTTGAGCATATTCAGGGACAAAGACATCCGGCGCGAGCCGGCGTCGGATATCAAGGGCCCGTCCCGAGGCGATTATCCTCAATCCGAGCAAAACCGGATATAGCACTTCCGAGCAGCTATCGCCAGTGGCCGGGGTATGCGCCCGCTCGGCTGCCATGCGTCCCGGGATGGAAGCGTTGACCACGTTTCGGTTGGGCGCGCCCGTGCGAGCCCGTATGTTGCGGTTCGCTGGAGATTCCCATGACAAGCGTTGCTCCCGGCGCTCCCAGTCAATCGACATGGCGCGTGCCGATCGTCCTCGTCCTGTGCGCCTGCGTGATCTCGGTCCTCAGCTTTGGGCCGCGGTCGTCGCTGGGCTTCTTCCTGACGCCGCTGTCGCAGTTGAACGGGTGGGGCCGTGACGTATTCGCGCTCTCGCTCGCCTTGCAGAATCTGATCTGGGGACTCGGCCAGCCATTCGCCGGCGCGATTGCCGACAAGTACGGCGCGCCGCGCGTGCTCTCAGGCGGCGCGCTGCTCTATGCGCTCGGTCTCTATCTGACGGCATCGGCGACCACCCCGGGGATGGCGCACTTGTCCGCCGGCATCCTGATCGGCCTCGGCCTTGCCGGAGCGGCGGTGCCCATGGTGATTGGGGCGCTCGGCAAGCTGCTGCCCGAAAGCTGGCGCTACGTGGCGTTCGGCGCCGTGACCGCAGCGGGTTCGTTCGGGCAATTTCTGTTCTCGCCGCTCGCGGTGCATCTGAACGGCAGCATCGGCTGGCAGAACACGCTGGTAATCTTCGCTGGCGTGCTGCTGCTGGTGATTCCGCTGTCGATGACCCTGATCGCGCAGCCCAAGCCTGCGGGCATGCCGACGGTCGCGCCACAATCGCTCTCGCACGCGCTGTCGGAGGCCTTCGGCCATCGCTCCTACGTCCTGCTGGTGCTCGGCTTCTTCACCTGCGGCTTCCAGCTCGCGTTCGTGACCGCGCACCTGCCGAGCTATCTTGCCGACCGCGGCCTTTCGGCGGAGGTCGGCGGTTGGACGCTCGCGATCATCGGTCTGTTCAACATCGCCGGCTCGCTGGGCTCAGGCTGGCTCGCGACCTTCCTGCCCAAGCGCTACATCCTGTCGTTCATCTATTTCTCGCGCGCGATTTCGATCGTGGCGTTCGTCTCGTTGCCGGTCGGCCCGGTGACGACGCTGATCTTCGGCGCCGTCACCGGCCTGCTCTGGCTGTCCACGGTGCCGCCGACCTCGGGCCTGGTAGCGGTGATGTTCGGCACGCGCTGGCTCACCATGCTGTTCGGCTTTGCCTTCTTCAGCCACCAGGTGGGCGGCTTCCTGGGCGTCTGGCTCGGCGGCATCCTGTTCGAAAGCACGGGCTCCTATGCCGTGGTGTGGTGGCTTTCCGTGCTGTTCGGCGTACTCTCCGCGATCATCAACCTGCCGATCGTGGAGAAGCCGGTCGCACGGCTCGCTCCCGTCCCGGCCTAGTCGCTCAACACCAGCCATGCAGCACGGCCCGGCCGCCACGCCTGTGATCGCATGATCCCGAAAAGTGGGAACCGGTTTTCGGACGAGATCATGCGCAAACCAGCATCGTGGCGCACGCCGGCGGTCATCGTCGCCTGCGGCTGCCTGATCGCCACGCTGAGCTACGGGCCGCGGTCGTCGTTCGGCTTCTTCATGACGCCGATGACGCTGGACAACCAGTGGGGCCGCGACGTGTTCGCGCTCTCGGTCGCGATGCAGACGCTGATCTACGGCATGATACAGCCGTTCGCGGGCGCGCTGGCCGACCGGTTCGGCACCATCCGGGTAATCATCGTCGGCGCGCTGCTTTACGCCTCCGGCGTCTTCTTCATGTCGCGCGCGACGACCCCGGGCGAGCTCTACCTGACTTCGGGCGTGCTGATCGGGCTTGGGCTGACCGGCTGTTCGTTCAGCCTGATCATCCCGTCGTTCGGGAAGCTGTTGCCGGAGAGCTGGCGCACGATCTCGTTCGGGGCCGGCACCGCCGCCGGCTCGTTCGGCCAGTTCCTGTTCTCTCCGCTCGGCGTCAGCCTGATCGACAAGATCGGCTGGCGCGCGACGCTGGAGATCTTCGCGCTCATCATCCTGCTGATCGTCCCGCTGTCGTTCGCCGTCGCGACGTCGCAACAGGGCGGCTTGGCGAAGGGCGGTGCGGCGCAGGGGGCGGTCAACAACCAGACCTGGCGCGAGGCCCTGTCGGAAGCTTTCGCGCACCGCTCGTTCATTCTGCTGGTGATCGGGTATTTCACCTGCGGCTTCCAGCTCAACTTCGTGACGCTGCACCTGCCGTCCTACCTGATCGACCGCGGCCTGTCGGCAGAGGTGGGTGGCTGGACGCTTGGCATCATCGGGCTGTTCAATATCGTGGGCGCGCTCGCCTCGGGCTATCTCGCGAGCCGCATGCCCAAGCGCTACATTCTCGCGTTCATCTATTCGACCAGGGCGCTTGCGGTGATCTTCCTCATCACCATGCCGGCGCATCCGGCCGTCGCGCTGATCTATGGCGCGGTCACGGGATTGCTGTGGCTGTCGTCGGTGCCGCCCACGTCGGGGCTGGTCGCGGTGATGTTCGGCACGCGCTGGCTGGCGATGCTGGTGGGCATCACCTTCCTGAGCCATCAGATCGGCGGATCGCTGGGCGTCTACCTCGGGGGCTATCTCTATGAGACGACCGGCTCCTACAACATCATCTGGTGGGGCGGCGTGGTGTTCGGCGTGCTCTCGGCCCTGATCAACCTGCCGATCGTCGAGAAGCCGGTTCCACGGCCGATCCCGGTGCCGGCATAGATTATCATGTCGTCATGTCCGGACTTGTCCCGGACATCCACGTCTTTAAAACCTAACCGCAAGCAATCCGTGAATGGCCGGAACAGGGCCGGCCATGACGAACGCGAGGTACAACCGTGGCCACATTCAAAGCAATCGTGATCGAGAAGGCCGAGAGCGGCCAGACTATCGCGCTCAAGGACTTCGACGAAGCCAACCTGATGGAAGGCGACGTCGACGTCCGCATCGAGTGGTCGACCGTGAACTACAAGGACGGCCTCGCCGTCACCGGCAAAGCTCCGATCGCGCGACGTTTCCCGATGATCGCGGGCATCGATCTCGCCGGGACGGTGGAGCAATCCTCGCACCCGGACTGGAAGACGGGCGACAAGGTCATCCTGAACGGCTGGGGCCTCGGCGAGACCCATCTCGGCGCTTATGCCGAAAAGGCGCGCGTGAAGGGCGAGTGGCTGGCGCGCCTGCCCAAGAGCATGACCGCGCGCGACGCCATGGCGATCGGCACCGCCGGCTACACCGCCATGCTCGCGGTGATGGCGCTCGAGAAGCACGGCCTCACGCCCGAGCGCGGACCGCTGCTGGTGACCGGCGCCGCTGGCGGCGTCGGTTCGGTTGCGGTCGCGGTGCTCGCCAAGCTCGGCTTCGAGGTCACCGCGTCGACCGGGCGTCCCGAGGAGGCCGGCTATCTGAAGGGCCTTGGCGCCACGGAGATCATCGAGCGCAAAGAGCTGAGCGGGACGCCGCGGCCGCTCGCCAAGGAGCGGTGGGCCGGTGGCATCGACTCGGTCGGCTCCACCACGCTCGCCAATGTGCTGTCCATGATGAAATCGGATGGAGCCGTCGCCGCTTGCGGGCTCGCCGGCGGTATGGACCTGCCGACATCGGTGGCGCCGTTTATTTTGCGCGGGGTGTCGCTTCTCGGCATCAACTCGGTCTACTGCACGCGTGCGGTTCGTGAAACCGCTTGGAAACGTCTGGAATTCGAGCTTGACCGCGCAAAACTTGACGAAATGACCCGGGAAATCGGCCTTCCGGACGTGATGGAGGCCGGCCGGCTGATCGTCGACGGTCGCGTTCGCGGACGAATCGTGGTCAAGATTGGGTAAAGGCGTTCAGGATTTGGCGACATTCGTCGGGCAAGATCGGCCTATGCGCATGGTTACCCGCGGGTAAATGCGGTAGTATCGGTCAGGCGAGGGGGTTTTCATCATGGTTGTGCGTCTTGCGTCCATCGCAGCCGTCCTACTTGTGGCGGGACCGGCGCTGGCGGAGCCCATGAACGCCACGTCGGCGCGGCGCTTCGTCGTGGGCAAGCTTTTTGCCTATAGCTGCTTCGACGGCACCCGCGGCGCCGGGCGTATCCAGAGCGACCTCTCGGTCGCCGGCACCATCCAGATCAAGGGCGCCGGGCCGGTGCGTTTCGTGACGCTGCCGCCGGGCACGTTGAAGGTCAAAGGCGAGAACGTCTGCGCGTCCGTGCGCGGCATTCCGTTCGAGCCCTGCTTCAACCTCAACAAGACCGCCTCCCACAGCTTCCGCGGCTCGGTGGCGGGCTTCAATTTCGCCTATTGCGACTTCACCCGGCGCGTTCCGCGCCGCCCGTCGGTGCGCACCTCCGCGCGCTCCCGCTCGCCGGCACAACCGTTGTCGGTTCACACAGCAGCGGCGGCGCCTCGCGCCGGCAACTGAGACGGCGGTCTACGCGAGACCCTCCAGCACCGCCTTCCGCTTCCCGATCGCCTCGGCGCAGAAGTCGACAAAGGCGCGCACGCGCGCAGTGGCGCGCAGGTCGGGATGCGTCACCAGCCAGAACTCGCCTTCGAGCTCCGACACCGGCGGTGTGAGTTGCGCCAACCCTGGCACCGTTGCGCCGATGAAGCACGGAAGCAGCACCAGTCCGACGCCGCCGGCTGCTGCCTGCGCCAGTCCGAGCAGGGTGTTCGCCTTGTAGACGATGCGCACCTCGCTGCCGACGTGCTTCTTCATCCACTTGGCGGCGCGCGACATCGAGGAATGATCGCTTACGCCGATCCAGTCGTATCGGTCGGCGTGCTTGGGATCGAAGCCATCCGGTACCGCCGACGTCGCGCCGAACACCGCCCAGGCGATGCTCGCGATCCGATTTCCGGCAAGACCGGGCGGCTGAAAATAGGTGGCGCGCACGGCCACATCGGCATCGCGTCGCGAGAGGTTCAGCATCGCATTCGAGACCACGACGTCGAGCACGATCTCCGGATAGATCCGGCGAAAGCCGATCAGCACGTCGGTCAGCAGATGAAGCATCACCATGTCGTTCGTGGTGATGCGCAACTCGCCCGATGGCCGCAGATCCTGCCCGGTGACCCGGCGCGCGAACGAGGTGATGTCCTCGCCGACGCGCTCCGCCAGCCGCACCATCTCTTCGCCGCAGGGCGTGAGCGCGTAACCGGCGCGCCCACGCTCGAACAGGCGGGTGCCGAGTTGCTCCTCGATCTGTCCAAGGCGGCGGAAGACCGTCGAATGATTGACGCCGAGCGAGTTCGCCGCCCCGTTCAGGGAACGCGTGTCGGCAATCGCCTTGACGTAGCGAAAGTCGTCCCACGACAGCATCGGGAGAACGTCACCCATCCCCAGCTTGCGGTTTTGCAAGCGGCCCGCTGTCATAATGGGGTAGGGATTGCACCGTGGGCAAGGCCCGTAGGCCGTGCCTAATGGTCTGCGGCGGGGCCGCGTTCGGAGCGGCCCTGGCTCAGGTTGGCGCCGCTCCCGCAGCAGGGCTGGCTGGGGCTGCCGCCGGCGGCCGCCGCGGGAACAGCAGGCGCTGGTAGAACCAGCCGATGCCCATCAGCACGACGCCCAGGCCGATGAACGAGAGCGCCTGCCAGATGCCGGTGAGATCGCGCATGTCGACGAAAAACACCTTGAGCACTGTCAGCACCACGACCGCCGCCGAGGCGAGCCGCACCGCTTGTGAGCGCAGGAAGATGCCGACCGCGAGCAAAAGCACGCCGAAAACGAGCCAGACCACGGAATAGGTGTATTGCTCGGCGTCGGTGGTCGGTCCGAGGGTAAGCACCGGGCCGTGATAGAGCCTGCGCACCTCCAGCGAGAGATACGCGAGCGCCAGCGCAACCGCGACAACGGCGGCGCCCTGGCTGTAAGCGGGCGGCCGGCGGCCGCGTGTGACCAGCGCCAGCGTTGCCGCCAATATCGCCGGCAGGCCATAGCCGAGCAGGATCAGGTTCAAGAACGGCCCGCCAACCCGATACGGAAACAACATCGGGTTACCGCTGATGCCAAGACCGAACACGATTCCGCAGAGCGTCAGCGCGGCGACGATCAGAGATCCCACATTGTGAACGACACTGCCCGTCACGAGGCGCAGCCGTTCAAGTCCGATCACCATGGCGAGCCCGACACAGACCTGCAGTGCGATCTCGTTGAGGGCGCTCGAAGGACGAAAGATGTTGCCGCCGGTCATGTAGTGGCGGATCTCGAGGAAGGCGAGCAGCACCGTGAACAGCAGCGCGGCGGAGTCTGCCATGCGGGCGGGACCGTCATCGGCCCGTTGCCGCAAGAAGTACCCGCCGAGCCAGAACGACGCCGCCGGGACGCCATAGCCCCAGAGCAGCCAGTTGAAGATAGGCGTGGTGCCGATCACGGTACCGACGATGCGTGGCTCCCAGGCGATGCGCGCGAGCACCAGGAGGACCATCAGACCTGCAAGGTAGCGCAGCGCCGGCAGCGGCCGTTTGGTCGAGATCCAGGCCACGCCCGGCACCATCAGCGCGAGCGCGACGGTGAGCCAGCCTTTCTCCAGCGCCATGGTGAGCGCCAGCGCCAGTGCGGCGACCGCACCGGTCGCGAAGATCGCGGCGGCGGCGGCGCTGCCGGGACGGGGCCCGCGGCGGTCAATCGCTTCAGTCG
>JBOHIG010000334.1:0-3520 GCA_050725815.1 Xanthobacteraceae bacterium | reverse complement strand
GCGCGAACCACAGACTCACTTTGGCATGCAATCGCCGACGTCCTCGGCGCCTTCACGCCAGACGAATGCGCCAACTACCTCGCTCACGCAGGATATGCTTCGTCTTAAGTGGGAAATGCTCTAGTGGCCGTTACGGCGCAACAACTCTCTGAGCCGCTGCGGCGTCACCGGCAATTGCGTGATCGCGCCCGGCATACCGATGGCGTCGTCGATGGCGGAAGCGATGACGCCGCCGGCCCCGTTGATACCGCCCTCGCCCGCACCCTTGAGCCCGAGCGGATGCTTCGGCGACGGCGCGTCTTCGGTCAGCAGTACTTCGACGTCCGGCACCTCGTGCAGCGCCGGCATCAGGTAGTCGGCGAAGTTCGTCGACAATGGCTCACCGGTTTCGTCATAAACGAACTCCTCCGACAGGGCGCCGCCGAGGCCTTGCACGCAGCCGCCGACAAGCTGACCCTCGATCATGACCGGGTTGACCGCCCGGCCCACGTCATAGGCGACCATGAAACGCTCGACGGCGACCTTGCCGGTGTCGCGGTCGACCTGCACCACGGCGAGGTGCACCCCGTAGGGGAATACCGTGTGGTCGGTGTTGTACCAGCCGTGCACGGCCAGTTGCGGCTCGCGTCCACGCAGAAGCTTCGAGCCCGGCGCCACGCGCTTGGCGAGTTCACCGAGCGAGATCGACGGGCCACCGTCACCCGCCCCGCACCGGATTACCGTGCCGTCGACGATGTCGAGTTCGGCGGCGGGGGTCTGCAACAGCTCGGAGGCGAATTCGATCGCCTTTTCGCGCACCATCGTGGCGGTGACATGCACGGCGCCGCCGGTGAGCACGGTCGCGCGCGCGGCGTGGGCGCCGATGCCGTGGTCGATCAGGTCGGTCTGGCCGTGGATGACGCGCACGGTCCTGTAATCGACGCCGAGCGCCTCCGCGCAGATTTGCGCCATTGCGGTTTCGAACCCCTGCCCCAGCGACGCGCCGCCGGTGATCAGCTCGACCCCGCCGTCGGGATCGACCTTGATCTTGGCGTTGTCGGACGGCCCGCGCCCGCTCTCCTCCATGAAGATCGCGACGCCGGCGCCGACCATCTCGCCGGCTGCACGGCGGCGCTTCAGGTCCGCCTGCAGCTTCTTCCAGCCGAAGGCCTTGAGCGCCTTGTCGAGCAGCAGCGGATAGTCGCCCGAGTCGAAATCCAGCGCCTCGACGCCGGGCTCATTGAAAGCGATGGTGTACGGCAGCTCGTCCGCTTTGATGAGATTTCGCCGCCGAACCTCGACTCGATCGATGCCGAGCGTGTCGGCGACCGCATCCATCAGCCGCGAGCGCACGAAGGTGCTCTCGAAGCGGCCCGGCGCGCGATAGGTCGCGGCCGGCGTCTTGTTGGTGAGCCGTACCCGCGCCTTGGCGCGATAAGCCGGTACCTTGTAGGCGCCGGTCAGCATGCACATGGTGCGGTTCGGCACGTTGACGCCGTGGGTGCGGATATAAGCGCCCTGGTCGTGGAAGATTTCGTCCTCGATGCCGAGGATGCGCCCGTCCTTGTCGACCGCGATGCGCGCGAGGTGGCGCTGCTGGCGTCCCTGGTTGGCGCACATCAGGTGCTCGCGCCGGTCCTCGATCCATTTCACCGGGTAGCCGAGCCGCATCGCCGCGACCAGCACCAGCAAATCCTCGGGATAGAGCTCGCCGCGGATGCCGAAGCCGCCGCCGACATGGCTCTCGTGCACATGCAACGCCGAGGGGCTGCGCTTCAGCATGCGGCAGAGCGTTTCGCGATTGCGATGCGGAATTTTCGCCGCGCCGTGCAGCTCGAGGATGTCCCGCGCGGCGTCGTAGCGGCCGATGGCGCCGCGCGTCTCCAGCGGTACGCCGGAGTGCCGGCCGGTGGTGAGGTCGAGTTCGATCACCTTGTGCGCATTGTGGAAGGCGGCCTCGATGTCGCCGAAGCTGTGATGCAGCACGATCGCTTCGCTGCTGCGACCCGGTTCGAACTCGCCGGGCTCGTCGCTCGCCGACATGACGACCGGCAGGTCCTCGATCTCGACGACGACGGCATCGGCGGCGTCCTCGGCCAGATACGGCTCCTGCGCGAACACCGCAGCCACCGGGTCGCCGATATAGCGCACATAGGTTTTCGCAAGCGCCGGCTGGCGGAATTCTCGGATGCCGGTCGCGTTCTTGTCTGCGCGGAAATCGATCGGCGAAAGCTCGGCGATATCGTCGTTGGTCCAGACCGCGACCACGCCGGGCATTTTCAGCGCAGCCGAAGCATCGACCGAGATGATTTTTCCGTGCGCCTTGGGCGAGCGTACGACCCGCATATGAAGCTGGTGCGGGAAATTGATGTCGCCGGCAAAGCGCCCGCGCCCGGTCACCAGCGGCAGGTCCTCGATGCGCATCACCCCGTGCCCAAGCACCCGCCGTTCGGACGACGGCGGCGGAGTGGGGTAGTCATGCCCGTTGTCGCCGTGATTCATGTCGCTGCGTGGAGGTTGACTGCGGCAGCGCTTGGGGCACGTACCCTCTCCCCTTGCGGGAGAGGGTGGCGAGCATTGAGCGAAGCGAGATGCGAGCCGGGTGAGGGGTGCTTTCTTGCCGGCGCGCTTCGCGCGCAACCCCGCACCCGCCCTCGCCATAGCGCGTCGCAGACGCGCGTAAACGCGCTTATGGCTCGGGCACCCTCTCTCGGCGACAGGGCGTTCACGCCCGTCTTCGACGGGCTATGGGGAGAGGGTAACGGAGCGCCCTGCACCGACTTGCTGACAAAATCGATCATGATTCCAATTTCGCGCCCCGCATCCCGTCCCGCGCCGCCTTCACCGCCTTGATGATGTTCTGGTAGCCGGTGCAGCGGCAAAGATTCGAAGCCAACACGTCGAGCAACTCGTCGTCGCCGATGTCAGGATTCTTCTCCAGCGCATTGGCCGCCAGCATCAGGAAGCCCGGCGTGCAGAAGCCGCATTGCAGCCCGTGATGATCGATGAACGCCTGCTGCAGCGGATGCAGCGTCTCGCCATCCGCCAGCCCTTCGACGGTGCGGATCTTGCGCCCCTGCGCCTGCACCGCGAACATGAGGCAGGATCGCATCGCCTCGCCGTCCACGATCACCGTGCAGGTGCCGCAGATACCGTGCTCGCAGCCGATATGCGTTCCGGGCTGCCCGCAGTCGTCGCGGATGGCGTCGACCAGCGTCTTGCGCGGCTTTCACCGAAGCGAGGATGGAGTTGTAGCCGGTGCAGCGGCAGAGATTGGAGGACAGGACCTCGCGCAGACGCTCTTCACCGATGTCCGGCTCGCGTTCCAGAATGCCGATAGCCAGCATCAGGAAGCCCGGCGTGCAGAAGCCGCATTGCAGGCCGAAATTCTGCATGAAGGCGCGCTGCAGCGGGTGCAGTTTATCGCCTTCTGCCAGACCCTCCACGGTGCGGATCTCGGCGCCCTGTGCCTGCACTGCGAACATCAGACAGGAACGCACGGGCTCGCCGTCGAGCAAAACCGTGCAGGTACCACAGACGC
>JBOHIG010000333.1:0-6152 GCA_050725815.1 Xanthobacteraceae bacterium | reverse complement strand
ATGAATGCGCTGATCCGCATTCCCAACAAGATCGAGCGCTTCATCCGGTTGCCAAGTCCGGAGGGCGCGCCGGCCGCGCGGGTGGTCACGCTCGAGCAGGCGACGGGTCTGTTCATCGGCCGGTTGTTTCCCGGCTATACGGTCAAGGGGCAGGGTGCCTTCCGCGTCATCCGCGATTCCGAGATCGAGATCGAGGAAGAAGCCGAGGACCTGGTGCGCGAGTTCGAGACGGTGCTCAAGCGGCGCCGGCGGGGTTCGGTGATTCGGCTGGAGTTCGAAGCCGCGATGCCGCCGGAGCTACGGCGCTTCGTGCAGCGTGCGCTTGGCTGCAGCGACGACGAGCTGTTCCTGGTCGACGGCGTGCTGGCGCTCAACGAGCTCTCGCAGCTCAGCCACCTCGACCGTCCCGACCTTGAATTCGTGCCCTACAACCCACGTTTCCCGGAGCGTATCCGCGACCATCGCGGCGACTGTTTCGCGGCTATCCGCCAGAAGGACCTGATCGTCCATCATCCCTATGAATCCTTCGACGTGGTGGTGCAGTTCCTGCAACAGGCCGCCCGCGATCCCGACGTGGTTGCCATTAAGCAGACGCTCTACCGCACCTCCTCGGATTCTCCGATTGTGCGCGCGCTCGCGGAGGCCGCCGAAGCGGGCAAGTCGGTCACCGCGCTGGTCGAGCTCAAGGCGCGCTTCGATGAGGAGGCCAACATCCGCTGGTCGCGCGCCCTCGAGCGCGCCGGAGCGCAGGTCGTGTTCGGCTTCATCGACCTCAAGACCCACGCCAAGCTGTCGCTGGTGGTGCGGCGCGAGGGCGGTGCACTGACCACGTATGTCCATGTCGGAACCGGGAACTATCACCCGGTGACGGCGCGCGTCTATACCGACCTGTCCTTCTTCACGTGCAATCCAGTGATCGCCCGCGATGTCGCGCGGGTCTTCAACTACGTCACCGGCTATGCCGAGCCGGCCGAGCTTGAACGCATGGCGGTGTCCCCGCTCACATTGCGCGAGCACGTCTGCGAGCACATTCGGCAGGAGACCGCCTTTGCCGTGGCCGGCAAACCGGCGGCGATCTGGATGAAGGACAACTCGCTCGTCGACCCCGAGATTATCGACATGCTCTACGACGCCTCGCGCGCCGGCGTTGCGATCGATCTCGTGGTGCGCGGCATCTGCTGTTTGCGGCCCGGTATTCCGGGGCTTTCGGAAAACATCCGAGTCAAGTCGATCGTCGGGCGTTTTCTGGAGCACAGCCGCATCTATTGCTTCGGCACCGGTCATGGGTTGCCGCATCCGAAGGCCGCTGTCTACATTTCCTCCGCCGATATGATGCCGCGCAATCTCGACCGCCGTGTCGAGGTGCTCTGTCCGATCCTCAATCCGACCGTGCACGAGCAGGTGCTCGACCAGATCATGGTCGCGAATTTCAAGGATAACGAGCACAGTTGGAAAGTCTTGCCCGACGGAGCCTCGAATCGCATAAAAGCGGGCGAGGGCGAGGAACCGTTCAACGCCCACAAGTATTTCATGACAAATCCGAGCTTGTCGGGTCGTGGCAAATCGCTCAAAGACTCCTCGCCGCGCAGCCTTATACGCCGCCTCGACCGCGCTTAGGCGGCGGCACCCGACTATGCAGACAGCTCAAGGACGGCTCGACCACGGTCCTCCGGTCGCGGTCATCGATATCGGATCGAACTCGGTCCGGCTTGTGGTCTATGAAGGCCTTACTCGCAGTCCGACGCCGATCTTCAACGAGAAGGTGCTGGCAGGACTCGGCCGCGAGGTCCACTCCACCGGCCTGCTGGCTGCCGATGCAGTCCAGGCGGCGCTCGCGTCGTTGCGCCGCTTCCGCATGCTCTGCGACCGCATCGGGGTCGCCGAGTTGTGGGTGATCGCCACTGCCGCCTGCCGCGAGGCGAAAAACGGCAAGGCCTTCGTTACGGCGGCCGAGCGCATCTGCCGTGTTCGGATCGAGGTCATCTCCGGCAAACGCGAGGCGGAACTGAGCGCGCTCGGCGTCGTCTGCGGCTTCCATCGGCCCGACGGTATCGTCGGCGATCTCGGCGGCGGTTCGCTCGAGCTCACCGACGTCCATTGGCACAAGGTCAACACCGGCATCACGTTACCGCTTGGTGGCCTCTCATTGCAGGACGTGACGTCGAAGTCGATCAAGAAAGCGGAGAAGGTGACGCGCAAGGCGCTTGCGGGGGTAAAGCTCCTCAAGGGCGGCGATAACCGCACCTTCTATGCCATCGGCGGAACGTGGCGTGCGCTCGCCCGCCTGCACATGTGGCAGACCGGCTATCCGCTGCACGTGATGCACGGCTACGTCATACCCGCGGAAGAGGCCTACGAGTTCTCGGGGCTCGTGCACCGGGTGGATGCCGAGACGCTATCGCAGATCGAAGTCGTCGCCGACGCGCGGCGGCCGCTGCTCGCCTATGGCGCGCTGGTGCTTGAGCATGTCATCGACATCATGCAGCCGAAGGAAATCGTAATCTCGGCGCTCGGCGTGCGCGAGGGCCTGCTTTATTCGCTGCTTGACGCCGATGAGCGCCGCAAGGACCCGCTTCTCGCAGCCGCTCAGGAGCTCAACATCCTGCGCTCGCGCGCTCCTCCGCATGGCGAGGAGCTGATCGCCTGGACCGACCGGTTCATGGCCTCGACCGGGCTCGACGAGACCGCAGAGGAGAGGCGGCTGCGTCACGCCGCCTGCTATCTCGCCGATATCGGCTGGCGGGCGCATCCCGACTACCGCGGCGAGCAGTCGCTCAACATCATCGCCAACGCGGCCTTCGTGTCGATCGACCATCCGGGCCGCACCTTCCTCGCCTTGGCGGTGTTCTTCCGTCATGTCGGGCTGGTCGACGAGGAATTGTCGCCGCGGCTGCGCGAGCTGGCGACCACCCGCGTGCTCGACCGTGCGCGTGTGCTTGGAGCGGCGCTGCGTGTCGCCTATCTGGTGTCCGCCTCGACCACCGGCGTCTTGCCGAAGACGCCCATGCTGGTGGAGCGCGGCCGCCTCGTGCTGCATTTCGAGAATGGCTTTAAGGATCTCGCCGGCGAGCGCGTGTTCGTGCGGCTGCGCCAGCTTGCGCGGCTGATCGGGCGCGAGCCGGTGATGGAGACGAAGTGAATTGACCCGTCGGAGGTCTGACGATCTAGTAGCGCCATGCAGCTGCAACCTGTCCTCGGCGCTATTCAGCTTTTCTTTTACAGCGTAGGCGTCATCGTTGGCGCCGGCATCTACTCGGTGATCGGCGTAGCCGCCGGCCTCGCCGACGAAGGCCTTTGGCTGAGCTTCGTGATCGCGGCTTTAGCTGCGGTACTGACCGGCCTGTCCTATGCCGAGATGACCACGACGTTTCCTGCGGCCGGCGCTGAATATGTCTACGTTCAGAAAGCCCTTCCTCGGAACGGATGGGCGGCGTTTGGCGTCGGCTTCATTATTCTCGTCGGCGGGGCGGCAACGGCGACCACAGTGGCGGTAGCTTTCGCAGGATACCTGAAGATTTTCGTAGATGTGCCGGAGATCCTGTCCGCAGGCATTCTGCTTGCGCTCTGCACTGGGCTCAATCTCTGGGGATTGCGGGAGTCGAGTTGGGCGAACATCGTCTTCACGCTGATCGAAGTCGGTGGCCTCGTTCTCGTCGTTGGTATTGGCCTGCGCGTCGAGGGCTTCGGTGACGCTGTGTTCGTTCCGCCGCATGCCGGCGTGTTCAGCGCTGCCGCGATCATTTTCTTTGTTTATCTCGGCTTTGAGGAGATCGCCAATCTCGCGGAAGAAACGCGCAATCCCGCGCGCGACCTGCCGTTGGCGCTGTTCCTAAGCATTCTCGTGACAACGGTGCTTTACGTGCTGGTGGCGCTGTCGGTGACTGTGCTTGCCAGCCCTGAGGAGATGGCGGCGAGCGGCGCTCCGCTGGCGGCCGCCGTTGCGAAAGTATGGCCTCAGGCTGCGGGAGTGCTCAGCGGAATCGCCCTCTTTGCGACCGCCAACACGGTGCTGATCACGCTCATTGCCACCTCCCGTTTGGCATTCTCGATGGGGCGTGACGGCGGGTTGCCGGCCGCTGTGGCGCATTTGCTCCCGATCCGGAAAACCCCGTGGGTCGCGGCCGTTCTGGTTTTCGCAATGTCCGCGGTGCTGCTTCCGGCCGGGCAACTGGCCTTTCTTGCAGGGCTTTCGTCTTTTGCCGCCATTCTGGCGTTCGCTGCCGTGAATGTTGCGCTGATCGTGTTGAGATACCGATTGCCGCACGAGCACCGTCCGTTTCGCGTGCCGATTGCAGTAGGACGGCTTCCGATTCTGCCGTTGACGGCGCTTGCTGCGCTCGGCGTGCTAATGATTCAGTTCGAGCGCAAGATCTATATCGCGGGGGCCATGATGATTGCTGTGACGGCGATTGCGCTCGTTGCGAGGCCGCTCGTCGCAAAACCTAAATGACGCAACCAAAGGCGCATTGGCAGAAACCGCCTGGAAGCGACTGTGATTGTGTAGCAACCGCCGTCCGCCTATCTAAGCTAGAGACGGCAGTGGAAGGATCGCGCGATGGGCGCAGAGTGTTGCGGCTCGAACGTCGCCTTCGAGGGACTCTCGGCCGACTACAAGCGCCGCCTCTGGGCGGTGATCGCGATCAACGCAACAATGTTCATCGTGGAGATGGGCGCGGGCGCGCTCGCCGGCTCGCAGGCGTTGCAGGCCGACGCGCTCGATTTCCTCGGCGACACCCTGACCTACGGCATCAGCCTTGCCGTCATCGGCGCGGCCATACAGGTTCGCGCCTGGGCCGCCTTTGCCAAGGCGCTCAGCCTCACATTGATGGGACTGTGGGTCCTCGGGGCAACCGCCTACCACATCCTTGTGCTCGACGTTCCGCGCGCCGAGATCATGGGGGTCGTCGGCTTCCTGGCGCTCGCGGCCAATGTCGCGAGCGTGCTGCTGCTGGTCAAATACAAGGATGGCGACGCCAATGTGCGTTCGGTCTGGCTGTGCTCGCGCAACGACGCCATCGGCAATGTCGCTGTGATGCTCGCGGCGCTCGCCGTCTGGGCGACCGCGACCAAGTGGCCGGACCTGATCGTCGCCGCCATCATGGCCGGCCTGTTCTTGTATTCCTCGGCGAGGATCCTGAAGCAGGCCGTTGGCGAACTGCGGACCGGGCAGACCGGACCCGTTCCCTTGGCCCGATAACCCGATCGAGAGGGAGGGGGCCGTGGGGTTGCTCATCGCCGCGGGCATCGCGACGGCGGTGGCCTTGTGCGGCTTCGCGGTGCTGCTGGCGCGCTCGGCCAACCGCGTTCCGTTGGTTGTTGCGTTCCTGATCGCGCTGCCGCTCCAGCCGCTGGTCTTTTACTTGGTGCGGCTTCCGGTCGACGGCCTGTTGCGCACCAGCTATGGCATCGCCGGCTGGGTCGCGATCGTCTCACTGTTCTACGCGCCGCTGATCGAGGAACCGGCCAAATGGCTCACCGCGGCGATGCCCGTGGTCCGCCGCGCCATTCCGAAAATTCCTGTGCGCATCGCGCTGGCGGCAGGGATCGGATTCGGGATCGGTGAGATCTGGTTCCTGGCGGGTGCGCTCGCCGCCGCGCCGAATTATCCCGACCTGCCGTTCTGGATGTTCGGCGGCTTCATCTTGGAGCGGCTTGCGGTCTGCTTCCTGCACGGCGCCTTCCTGACGCTGCCGTTCGTTGCGCTGGCGCGCGGCCGCTCGTTCTGGCTCGGCGGTCTCGCCGGGATGGTGCTGCACTTCCTGCTGAACTTCCCGATCTATCTCGCCCAGATCGATCTCTTCGGCTGGGGCGCCGAGCGCTGGATGCAGACGCTGGTGCTGTGGGTCGTGCTAATGACCGCACTCTGCGCGGGGATGGTCTGGCGTTTGGCGTGGCGCGATCAACTCAAGCCGACGCCGCATAAGGACACGCCGGAGAGGCGCGCCATGTGATCGACTCTAGTGGTCCGATTCTAACATTCGCATCGCGTTTGGGCAGGCGATTTTGCGAATGTTAGAATCAAAGGACCACCAGCAAATATAGATTGCTAGTGTCCCGAATCCGAAGTTCGCAAGAGCCAGTCCGCGAGTCCATTTGCGAACTTCGGATTCAAAGGGACACTAGAATCAATATGTTGCTAGTGTGGCTTTGGT
>JBOHIG010000332.1:0-2829 GCA_050725815.1 Xanthobacteraceae bacterium | reverse complement strand
TCAGCCGTCCGCGCAGCTCCGGCAACTTGGCCGCGAGATCGGGGGCGATGTCGGCAAACATCAGATCACGCCACCGCGCCGAGCGCGGCGAGCTCGCCCGGCAACGCATAGGCCCATTGCGTGATGTTGCCGGCGCCGAGGAACACCACGATGTCGCCGGATCGCGCCAACCGCTTGACGATACCCGCGATGTCCTGCGGGGTGTCGAGCGGGACCACCTGCCGGTGTCCCCGTGCGCGCAGGCCCTGCACCAGCGAATCGCGATCGGCGCCCGCGATCGGCTGCTCGCCCGCCGCATAGACATGCGCGACGACGACGGTGTCGGCATCGTTGAAGCAGGTGCAGAAGGACTCGAACAGCGAGGCGAGCCGCGTGTAGCGGTGCGGCTGCACGACGGCGATCACCTGCCCTTTGGAGGACTCGCGGGCGGCGCGCAGCACCGCCGCGATTTCCACCGGGTGGTGGCCGTAATCATCGATGATCGGCACGCCGTTCCACTCGCCGGTGCGGGTGAAGCGCCGCCGCACGCCGCCGAAAGCGGCAAGCGCATTGCGGATCGTGTCGTCGCCGATGCCAAGCTCGTGCGCGACCGCGATCGCCGAAGTGGCATTGAGCGCGTTGTGTCGCCCGGGCATCGGCAGTGTCAGGTTCGCGATCTCGTGCACCTGCTCGCCGGCGCGGTCGCGGAACACGACCGAGAAGCGGGAGTGGCCGTTGACGTGGTCGAGATTGACGAGACGCACGTCGGCCTGCGGGTTCTCGCCATAGGTAACGATACGCCGGTCCTCGATGCGCCCGACAAGTTGCTGCACCACATCGTGGTCGGTGCACATCACCGCAAAGCCATAGAACGGCACGTTTTCGACGAAGCCGCGGAACGCTTCCTGCACGGCATCGAATGTTCCGAAGTGATCGAGATGCTCGGCATCCACATTGGTAACGATGGCGACATCGGCGGGCAGCTTGAGGAAGGTGCCGTCGGATTCGTCGGCCTCCACCACCATCCAGTCGCCGGCGCCGAGCCGCGCATTGGTGCCGTAGGCCTCGATGATGCCGCCGTTGATCACGGTCGGATCGAAATTGCCGGCGTCGAGCAGCGCCGCCACCAGCGAGGTGGTCGTGGTCTTGCCGTGCGTGCCGGCGATGGCGACGCAGCGCTTGAGCCGCATCAGCTCGGCCAGCATCTCGGCGCGGCGCACCACCGGCAGCCGCTGCGCGCGCGCCGCGACAAGCTCCGGATTGTCGCGCTTGATTGCGGAAGAGACAACAACCACGTGCGCGGCGTCGATATTCTGCGCCGCGTGACCGATCGCGACCGTCACGCCCTTCTCGCGCAACCGCTTGACGTTGTAGTTCTCCGCGACGTCGGAGCCCGTCACGGTATAGCCGAGATTGCAGAGCACCTCGGCGATGCCGCTCATGCCAATACCGCCGATGCCCACGAAATGGATCGGCCCGATGACGCTCGGCAATTTCATGGCGCTCCCCTTGCCGTTGTCAGTCTGTAGCCCGGATGAGCGCAGCGACATCCGGGGCTGATTTGCAGGTTGCACCGTAAGTCCCGCATATCGCCATAGCGCGTGCGCACACGCGCTTTTGGCTCATGCGGGCTACGGTTCCGAGTCCGCTGCACGATGATCCAACAATGCTACTCTCAGCACCAGATCGGCGAGCCGGTCGGCGGCGTCGGGCGCGCCCTGTGCGCGGGCGGCCTGCGCCATTGCTACGAGCTTTTGCGGCGCCGATGCAAGGGCGGCGATTTCGGCGGCGAGCCGATCCGGCGTGAAGTCGTCCTGATGCAGCCGGATCGCTCCGCCGGCGTTGTCGAGCACGCCGGCATTGGCGAACTGGTCCTGATCGAGCGCACCGGGCAGTGGAACCAGGATCGACGGTCTCCCGATGGCGGCAAGCTCGGCGACGGTGCTTGCGCCCGAGCGCGCGACGACGAGATGCGCCGCGGCGATCCGCGCCGGCAGGTCGGAGAAGAAGGTCGCGACTTCGGCGGCGACGTTGCGCCGCGCGTATGCATCGCGCACGCGTTGCAGGTCTTCCTCGCGCGTCTGCTGCGCCAGCAGAAGGCGCGCCCGCAAGGCCGGATCGAGCCGTTCGACCGCCGCCGGCACGATGTCCGACATGATCTTGGCGCCCTGGCTGCCGCCGAAGGCGAGCAGGCGGAACAGTCCGTCAGGCGATGGAAACGGCGTTGCGGACGCAGCGATCACCGCCGGGCGCACCGGGTTGCCGGTGCGCACGGCCTTGGCGGCGAGCACCGGCTCGGCGGCGAGCACGCCTTCGAACGAGGTCGCGATCGCGCTCACATGCCGCGCAAGCTGGCGATTGGCGCGCCCCATCACCGCGTTCTGCTCGTGGATCACGGTCGGGATGCGGCGTACCACGGCCGCAGCGACCGGCGGCAAGGTCGGATAGCCGCCGAAGCCGACCACGGCGGCGGGCTTGATGCGTCTCAGCACCGCATAGGCGCGCAGCAATCCGAAGCCGAGCACCGCGCCGCTGCGCGCAAGCGAGATCGGATTGCGCGACCGCACCGTCTCGCTCGGGATGATGTGGGTTGCCCGTGCCGGAAACCTTCCGCCGTAACGTTCGGCGCGGTGATCGGTCGCGAGTTCGACGATGATCCCGCGGCGCGCGAGCGCTTCGGCCAAAGCTTCCGCAGGGAACAGGTGCCCGCCGGTTCCCCCGGCGGCGAGGAGGACGAGCGGCTCGATCCTCTCAACCATTGCTTGATCCTTCGTGCGAGGCGGTGTGAACACTAATCCCCTCGCCGAGCTCAGCGCGCTCCCTCTTCCCGGAGGGGAGAGGGTTGGGGTG
>JBOHIG010000331.1:0-13406 GCA_050725815.1 Xanthobacteraceae bacterium | reverse complement strand
TCTTCGGGCTGTCATGCTTGAAGACGCTGCGTTCGAGGTCGAGCGCGTCGCTCTCCTTCGTGACCCGATGTGACCACTTGCGCGATTGGCGAACGCGCGACCGCGATTTCGACGCACGCCGTGCGCTTTTGCTGCGCGGCGCGCCGGTTTTTCGTTTTGCCTTCGTCGCCATGACACACTCCGAGAACTCCAAGCTTGCAATCAACGTCCGATCGGAGGCTGCGTTCCGCCATTCCGGATGCTAGGCTGCCGCCAAATCGTCGAGGCGCGGAGCACCAGGGAGGCACGTCATGAAAGCCCGCATGCACCGGTTGCTTTGCTCGCATGGTTTGGCCGCAGCATCGACGGCCGTCGGGGCGGCTTGTCTCGGCCTATCGATGGTCTGGCCTCCCCCAGCCGAAGCGCGCATCACCAAGCTCGAAATCACCAAGACTACGTCGCCGGCATTCGGCGGACGCAGCTTCGGCACGGTCGGACAGTATGAGCAGATCGAGGGCATCGCCTATGGCGAAGTCGATCCAACCAACCCGCTGAATGCGATCATCCAGGACATCGCGCTCGCGCCGCGCAACGCACGTGGAATGGTCGAGTACTCGATGGACATCTCGATCCTCAAGCCGTTCGATATGAGCCGCGGCAATCGCACGTTGCTTTACGACGTCGTCAATCGCGGCAGGCAGCTCGCGATCCAGCGCTTCAACATCGTTCTCCCCGGCAGCAAGACCGACGATGGCTTCCTCCAATCGCGCGGCTACACGTTGGTTTCGAGCGGATGGCAAGGCGAGCTGTCACCGGGCGGGAACCGGCTGACCATCAGGGTGCCGATCGCACGCGCCACCGACGGCTCGACAATCACCGGCCCAGTGCGCGCCGAATACAATCTTAGCAAGCCAGCGCCCTCGCTACCGCTTGGCGCCCGCGGATCCCGCGCCTACGAACCGGCCACGCTCGACAATGCCCGCGCGACGCTGACCGCCCGCGTCCGACAGAACGATGCGCGCACGACTATTCCGAATGACCGCTGGGCGTTCGCCGATTGCAGCAAGACGCCCTTCCCCGGCGCTCCGAGCGGCAAGCACATCTGCCTGCGCGACGGCTTCGACACCAACCACATCTACGAGCTGATCTACACTGCCAAGAACCCTCTGGTGCTGGGTCTTGGAATGGCTGCAACGCGCGACCTCGTGTCGTTCCTGCGGCATGGCGGCGGGACGGTGCATAACCCGCTCGATGGCGCGGTCCGCACCACACTGCTGTTCGGATCGTCGCAGAGCGGGCGCATGGCGCGCACCATGCTGTCCCTCGGATTTAACCAGGACGAAGACGGACGCATCGTGTTTCAGGGCATGATCCCGCATGTCGCAACCGCCCGTGTTGGACTGAATATCCGCTTCGCACAGCCCGGCCGCGATGCCGGTCTCCAGCATATCGAGCATCACTATCCCGGAGCCGATTGGCCGGTCGTGTGGTCGGCCGCGCCGGACCCGATCACCGGCGAATCCGCTGGGCTGCTCGATCGCTGCACGGCCGCCGGGAACTGTCCGAAGATCGTCCAGACCGTCACCGATACCGAATACTGGCAGCGCGGTATGTCGCTCATTACCGGCGACGCGAGCGCGCAGCGCGATCTGGTCATTCCGGACAACATCCGCATCTATCACTTTGCCAGTACGCAACACAGCGGCGTCCGTCCGGGCACGACACCGGCCAAAGGTATCTGCCAATTTCTCCACAACCCCAACTCCTATCACCATCACATGCGCGCGCTCCTGATCGCGCTGCATGACTGGGTGGTGGAGGGCCGGCAGCCGCCGGCAAGCCGCTATCCGACCATTGCGTCCGGTACGCTGCTTCCGCCCAAGGCGGAGTTGTTCGAATTCCCGAAGATTCCCGGTGTCGCATTCACGGCCATGCACAATCCGCGCACGATCTACAACCGCGGACCCGCGTTCAACGCGCGCAACATCAGCGGCGTCATGACCGAGCCGCCGAGGCCGATCCACGGCATGCCGGTGCTCATGCCGAAGGTTGACCGCGACGGCAATGGCATCGCGGGCGTGCGCTCGGCCCTGCTGCAAGCGCCGCTCGGGACCTATCTCGGCTGGAACTACCGCGCCGCCGGCTTCGGCGAAGGCGACCTGTGCGACAATGCCGGAAGCTTCATTCCCTTTGCGGCTACCAAAGCGGAACGGTTGAAGAGCGGCGATCCGCGGTTGTCCCTGGAGGAACGATATGGCTCACACGACGGTTATATAGCCGCGGTCAGAAAGGCGGCAGCGCGCCTCGCGCAAGAACGTCTGATGCTGCCCGAGGACGTTGAAGGCGCCGTCGCATTTGCAAGAGCGAGTAAGGTTTTGCAATGACGCCGCAAGCCGCCGCTATCCTATCGACCTCCTCGCCCGTGCTTTTGCGCGAGACGGTTGGCGCGACGGCTATCCTCACACTCAATCGTCCGCAGGCGCGCAACAGTCTATCCCAGGCATTGTTGACGGCACTCGCGGCGGAGTTCGCGGCGATTGCCGGGGATCGCTCCTTGCGTGCGGTGGTGCTCGCGGCCAACGGCCCGGATTTCTGCGCCGGGCACGATCTGAAGGAGTTGCGCTCGCATCGTACCGATCCCGACGGCGGACGCGGCTTCTTCGAGCGCATCGTCAGGCAATGCAGCGCGGCCATGCAGCAGATCGTACATCTGCCGCAACCGGTCATCGCCGCCGTGTCGGGAACCGCGACCGCCGCCGGATGCCAGTTGGTCGCAAGCTGCGATCTTGCGATGGCGTCTGCCGAAGCGCGCTTCGCCACACCGGGGATCAATATCGGACTGTTCTGTTCTACTCCGATGGTTGCGCTCACGCGCAATATCGCGGCCAAACAGGCGATGGAACTGCTGCTGACCGGCGACATGATCCCGGCGGATGAAGCCGCGCGCATCGGTCTCATCAACCGAACCGTTGCGCCCGGAACTGAACGGGACCAAGCGCTGGCGCTTGCCCGCAAGATTGCCGCAAAGTCTTCCTACGTGGTCAAGCTGGGCAAGGAGGCGTTCTACCGGCAGCGCGAAATGGACCTTGCAAGGGCCTACGACTACGCCGCCGCGGTGATGGTCGAGAATATGATGGCGAGCGACGCCGAGGAGGGAATATCGGCCTTTCTCGACAAGCGTCCCCCAAAGTGGGACGACCCGTCAAAACGATCATAGGCCGCCAGTGCGGCCAGTAATGGAGTGCTTGATGCAGAAGCCGATTATCGCCACGTTTGCGTTCCTCGCGCTGACCGTCACGGCCCAGGCGCAACCGACACCCGCGCAGCGCCAGGCCTGCGAGCAGGACGCCTACCGGCTTTGCGAGCGCGCCATCCCCGACGAGAACAAGGTCCGGCGCTGCCTGGCCGCCAATATGCGCCGGCTCAGTCCGGTTTGCCGCAGCGCCTTCAAGCGCGGCAAGGCCCGCAAGCGGCGGCGCTGATCACGCGATGAACCACGACAGCTACGACGATAACTATGTCCGCACCATCCTAAACACGGTGAAGACGATCGCGGTCGTCGGAGTGTCGCCCAAGACCAACCGCCCGAGCTATTTCGTCTTCAAATATCTCCTCGAACGCGGCTACCGCATGATTCCGGTCAATCCAGGTCAGGCGGGCGGCGACCTGCTCGGGCAGAGATTCTGCGCCAGGCTGGCCGAAATTCCCGAACCGGTCGACATGATCGACATCTTCCGCGCCTCCGAACACACGCCCGGCATCGTGCGGGAGGCCTTGGCCATGCAACCGCGCCCGAGCGTGATCTGGATGCAACTCGGCGTGCGCAACGACGAGGCCGCGAAGCTGGCCGA
The DNA here is from genome assembly GCA_050725815.1 of Xanthobacteraceae bacterium. Classification (GTDB taxonomy): domain Bacteria; phylum Pseudomonadota; class Alphaproteobacteria; order Rhizobiales; family Xanthobacteraceae; genus VAZQ01. Next base: position 9,576 of record JBOHIG010000331.1, on the reverse strand, counting down.
AGACGCCGGCCTCAAGGTGGTGATGAACCGCTGTCCCAAGATCGAGTATGGCCGCCTGTCCTCGGAGATCGCGTGGATGGGCGTCAACACCCGCACCCTGACCGCCAAGAAGCCGCCGATGCCTCCGCGTGGCGTTCAGCGGCTCTCGCTCGATCGCGCGACGGTCGCGGGCGGCACCACGGACGCGGCGTCTCGCGCGCAGGGGAGCGGGCGATAGTCTGCCAATGGATCAGGGCGTCGCTCCGGCACGAGTCGCATCCACGAAGTGCTCGGTGGCCTCGTCGATATGGCGGCCGACACGGCCGCGCGGCGCGTGGACATACAATCCGGCATTTTTCGCGAGCCCCTTGTCGGCATGGTCCCGGCGCTTGGGCGGCAGCGGCATTTCGTGGCGTACCGGCAGCGCGTGGTCGGCCAGCATCTTCTGGGCGTTGTAGACCTTGGGATAGAGCATCATCCCGCGCACGAAATTGGTCTGCCCGCGCATCAGCAATCCAAGCGAGAGGCGCACGAGATCGGGCGCGGTGCGCCAATTGAGGTGCTTGCCGTACAGCACGCGTTGGGTATTGAGCAGTTCGCGGTAAAACTCCGGCAAGGGCAACCTAGTCGGCAGCACTGCGTGCTGGATGTCAAACAGCCGGTAGTCCCGCGTCGCCAGGTTGCGCTCCTCGGTGAGCCAACTCTCGGTCCCGGGATAGGGCGTGTTGACGCTGATGTTCACGATCTCCGGCACTTCCATGCACCATTCCCGGATGGCGGCGAAACGACTTTCGTCCCAGTCGGGATCGGCGATCAAATTGATCGCCACCTTGATGCCGAGCGTGCGGGCGAATTCCAGTGCCTCGAAATTACGGCCGAGCGGAATGCGCTTGCGGAACTTGCGCAACCCCTCGTCGTCGATCGCCTCGAGCCCGAGGAAGATGTATTCAAGCCCGAGCGTCTTCCAGAACTGGAACACCTCCTTGTTACGCAAGAGTACGTCGCCACGGGTCTCAAGGTAATACTTCTTGCGGATGCCCTTGCGCGCGATGGCCTCGCCTATGGCAAAGCCGTGCTTGGCATGAATGAACGCGACATCATCCACGATGAAGACGCCCTGCTCCTTGATCGACTCAAGGTCCTCGACCACGCGCTCGGGTGAAATCAGCCGGTAGCTTCGGCCGTAGAACGTCCATGCGCTGCAGAACGAGCAGTCCCAGGGACAACCGCGCGAGAATTCGATCGAGGCGGCGGGATCGAGAATCCCGATGAAATATTTGCGGCGATGATGCAGCAGGTCCCGCGCGGGCTGGAGCTCGTCGAGATTGTGGACGAAGCCGGGTTGCGGACCTTCGCCATCCTCCGTCACCGCGCCCGGAACCGCCGCGACGCCATCGCGATCATCCGCCACCGCTTCCAGCAGCTTGACGATCCCCGCCTCCCCTTCCCCCTTGAGCACGCAATCGATCGCGCCCTCTCCGTGCTCGACGATCGCGTGCGCGGTGAAAGAGGCGCTGTGTCCACCGACGCAGATGAACGTGCGCGGCAGCACCGCCTTGGTTTCCTTGGCCAGGTCGACGATCTCGGGAATATTGGCAAGATAGTTGCATGAGAAGGCGATCAACTGCGGCCGCCATTCCGCAACGAGCCGATGATAGGCGACGTGGTCCTCGACCTGAAGGTCGATGAGCTTGACGGCATGGCCGGCGCGGCGCGCCGCCTCGGCGACCAATTCGAGGCCAAGCGGCTCCAGCCGCAGAAATACCTTGGTGTAGAGCAACGGACCGGGGTGAACGAACAAAACTCTCATCGGAGATCCCCCTCGCGACAGGACGTTCAGATCGGCGCGCCGTATCGAGTATAAGGGCGAACCGTCGGAATTGGTTCCCTCGCTGCCTTGACGCCCCCGGTCCGGTCGATAAACCAACTTGGCATGGACCGCAGCCTGGTCCCTTGGCAGAGAGGACCGGCCATGACCGACCGCATTCCGGGGTTTTCAACGCTCGCGATCCATGCCGGCGCACAGCCCGATCCGACCACTGGCGCGCGTGCGACCCCGATCTATCAGACGACCTCGTTTGTGTTCGAGGATGTCGATCATGCGGCATCGCTGTTCGGGCTGCAGACCTTCGGCAACATCTATTCGCGCATCGGCAACCCGACCAATGCGGTGTTGGAGGAACGCGTCGCAGCGCTCGAAGGCGGCACCGCCGGTCTGGCGACCGCTTCCGGCCACGGCGCACAGGTGCTGATCTTCCACTGCCTGATGCAGCCGGGCGAAGAATTCGTCGCATCGAAAAAGCTCTATGGCGGGTCGATCAACCAGTTCAATCACGCATTCAAGAATTTCGGCTGGACCGTAGCCTGGGCCGAGCCCGACGACATCGCGAGCTTCGAGCGAGCCATCACGCCCAAGACCAAGGCGATTTTCATCGAGTCGATCGCCAATCCCGGCGGCGTCATCACCGACATCGAGGCGATCGCGAAGATCGCCAAGAACGCCAACGTGCCCCTGATCGTCGACAACACGCTCGCCACCCCCTATCTATGCAAGCCAATCGACTACGGCGCCGACATTGTCGTGCACTCGCTCACGAAGTTCCTCGGCGGCCACGGCAATTCGATCGGCGGGCTGATCGTCGATGCCGGCACCTTCAATTGGTCCCGCGATAAGCGCTATCCGATGCTCTCGGAGCCGCGGCCGGAATATCATGGCATCGTGCTGCACGAAACGTTCGGCAATTTTGCCTTCGCCATCGCCTGCCGGGTGCTCGCCCTGCGCGACATCGGGCCATGCCTGTCGCCGTTCAATGCGTTCTTGATACTCACCGGGATCGAAACCTTGCCGCTGCGCATCCAGCGTCATTGCGACAACGCGCAGGCGGTCGCCGAATGGCTCAACGCCCATCACACGGTCGCCTGGGTGAGCTACCCGGGGCTGCCGGGCGACAAATATCACCAGTTGGCGCGAAGATATGTGCCGAAGGGAGCGGGCTCGGTATTCACCTTCGGACTGAAGGGCGGCTACGACGCCGGCGTCAAGCTGGTGGCGAACATGAAGCTGTTCTCCCACCTCGCCAATATCGGCGACACGCGCTCATTGATCATCCATCCGGCCTCGACCACACACCGGCAGCTCACCGACGCGCAGAAGATCGTTGCCGGCGCCGGAGCCGACGTGGTGCGGCTCTCGATCGGGCTGGAGGACACCGCCGATCTCATCGCCGATTTGGAGCAGGGTCTGGCGGCGAGCTAGACCGAAACCGCGTGTCCCACCGGGGCCGATGCAGACGCCCGGCGCGGACTCATCCGTTCTGCATGCACCGTCGCGATGGCCAACACGATCACCGCAGTCGCCTGATGCATGAGCGCCAGCGCGAGCGGGGCCTGATGCAGCAGCGTCAGAATCCCGATTGCGGCCTGCAACGTGAGAGCGGATGCGAGTACAAGCGCGCCAGTCAATGCCGGCCCTCCCCTCGTCGTGCGCGCAATGTCGACCGCGTGCAGGGCGGCGACGATCCAGATCGCATAGCCCATCATGCGGTGGTTGAACTGCACCATGAGCGTATTCTCGAACAAATTCCGCCACCACGGCTGCTCGAACAACAGCCGCGTCGCCTCCGGGATGAACGCGCCGTCGATCAGCGGCCAGGTGTTGTAGATGAGGCCGCCGCGCAGGCCGGCGACCAGCGCGCCGAGATAGATCTGGACAAGCACCATCGCGACCAGCACGAACGCGCGCGCGCGGACGCGTGCCGGCACCAAGACGGCCGCGCGCGGCTTCAGCCGCTGCGCGGTCCAGAGGACCATCGCGAAGATGAGGCAGGCAAGCGTAAGATGGAACGCAAGTCGGTACTGCGACACGCTCACCCGTTCCTGCAGCCCCGACGCCACCATCCACCAGCCGACCGCACCTTGCACCCCGCCGAGGCCGAAGATCGCCCACAGTCGAATACGAAGCCCCGGCTCGATCGCGCCGCGCCAAAGGAACCAAAGAAACGGGAGCAGGAACACAACCCCGATTGCACGTCCAAGCAGCCGGTGAGTCCATTCCCACCAGTAGATCACCTTGAACTCGGCGAGACCCATGCCGGAATTGATCTCCCGATATTGCGGGATGGTTTGGTATTTTTCGAATGCAGCCTGCCAGGCGGCCTCGTTCAATGGCGGCAACGCGCCCGCCACCGGCTGCCACTCCACGATCGAAAGGCCCGAGCCGGTGAGACGCGTCGTGCCGCCGACCGCCGCGACCGCGAACACAAGCGCAGCCACTATCAGCAGCCAGAGCCGCATATTGCGCCGGCGACTTTCGAGGTGCGGAATGCCGCTCATGCAAAGGCCTTGCTTGCCGGGATTGGCGCGGACCATATAGTCGCGCCTCATCGCCCGCAATCCGCGCGCTAATCCGGGGAGCGCTGCTAATGCCGATGCGCCTGCGCAAGCTCATTGGAGCCGTGGCACTTATTGCCTTGGTGCTGGTGTGGGCCCTCGTCGCCATGGCGCTCGCGCAGCTCCCTGCAATCAAGGCAAGCCGCGTGGTCGAGACCATCTATTACGTGCTCGCGGGGCTTGGCTGGGTGCTCCCGGCAATGCCGCTCATTCGCTGGATGTCGCGACCCGACCGCCCGGCCGGCGATCCCTAAGCACGCTCTGTTCGAAATGCGATTATTTTAGGATCAGGCCGCGTCGACGCGGCGGAAACCGTTCCACATTGCAGTCGCGGCCCCAGAGAGCAATACGCGCACATAACGCAATTGCTGGTGCTCGCCATTGAGCGAAATTCGCGGTAGCGCGGTCAGGTGCTCACTATGCTCGGGGAACAACACACCTGGCCGAGTCGTGACCGCAGTTTTGAAGCCGAACTCCGCCGCCATACGGAACTCGCGAGGCCCTGCCGACGTCCGGTCGCCGACCGGATACGACAGATGCGCGGGCCGCACCCCCAGCGATGCTTCGATCACCGAGCGGCTCATCTCCATCTCGGAGCGCGCCACCCGCTCCGGCACCTTCGCGAGCATCACGTGATTGACGGTGTGGGCGGCGATAGTGACGAGCGGATCGACTGCAAGCTGGGAAAGCTCGCTCCAGCTCATGCATAGTTCTCCGCAGAAGTCGGCGATGTCGATGTGATAGCGCGCGCCAAGATCGCGAACGAACTGGCGCAGTTCATCCTCGGTCGAAAGGCTGCGCGCATAGCCGTAGAGCTGATCGAACAGGTACCGCTTCTCCGCGATGGTGCGGCATTCGAATCCCTGTTCGCGGCCATTGGCCAGAAGCGTCACGCGTTCGTTGCGCGCAACCACGGCCTCGAGCGCGAGCCACCACAATTCGCCAAGCCGGTCAGGGAAGCTCGTCGCCACATAGACGGCGAATGGCGCCTGATACCGCTTGAGAATGGGGTAGGCCCAATGCAGGGTGTCGCGATAGCCGTCGTCTATGGTGATGCAGACGAAGCGGCGACGGAAATCGCCTTCGACCATCCTCCGATGCATCTCGTCGAGGCTGACCAGGTCAAGCTCCCGACGCCGCAGGTAACGCACCACCCGCTCGAAGAAGTCCGGCGTCACTTCGAGAAGCCGATTCGGCTGGAACTGCTCGGGGCGCTCCGGACGCACATGATGCAGGGTCAGGATCACGCCGACACCCCGAACCCACGGGCGCATGAACATGTTGGCGCCGCTGAAATAGAGCGTCTCCAGGCCCCCGCGGATAATGGTCTTCTTCAGAACGGTCATGGCGCTGACTCAGGCAGCCCGCCGCCGTCCGGCGTCAAACTCCGGGCCGTCAGGCGCGTTCGCAAGTACGCTGACATTCGGGAATCCAGCGGCCAACAGCCGCTCGCGCGCGGCTTCGGTCACCGGACCGTCGATGTCGTTCGCCACCAGCACTGCGCGCGGCGCAAGGTGGGCGAGCCGTTCGGCGGAGAGGTCCGGCAGCGCACCGGCATCCACCACGACATAGTCGTAGCTGCGTGCGAGCGCTTCCAGCGTGATAGACAGTCGGCTCGACGACATGATGGCATTGCCGCCGACTGGCGCTTTGCCCGCTGTAATCACATGCATGCGCGAATACTTGTCGCGGGTGATGATCTGACCGAACGAGACCGCGCCCTGCACAAGCTCAGCGATACCGGGTGCGTCCGGATCGCTGGCGATCACCGACAGATTGGGCGAGTCGAGCGCGAGATCGACCAGAACGACCCGGCTCTGTCGGGCAAGCGCACGGGCAAGCGTAATCGCGGCGAGCGTCGCACCCATGTTGCGACGCTCCCCGACCACGGCGATGCGGCGCGCGGATTCGCCAGCCATCCCGAGAGCGCGCGCAAGCCCTTCTACCGCTTCGACAGGCACGCCTGGGATCGCACGCGGACTGTCGACCAACGGCACAGGGCGCGCCGGTGTTGGTGCAATTGGAATATCCGCGGCAACATCGCCGCTGTCGGAGGTCGCGAGTGCGGACCCTGGCGTGCCGGCGGGATGCTCCGGCGCAGGTGGCGGCACGCGCGGCGCAAACAGATTGCGTAAGCGGAAGGCAGGCAGCGCCTCTACAACTTCAACTTCTGCGGAAGCGGCGCTCGTCGGGACGACGATGCCCCGGGCGCCGCCCAACAACTGTCCGGTAAGAACGAAACCGGCCGACAGCGTAAACATCGAAAATGCTGCTATCAGAACAGTCGGCAACTTCTTCGGCCATGACGGCGTGGTCGAAACGATCCCCCGAGAGATGATGCGCGCGTCGGGGGATGCCGCGCCGATGCTGTCGCGCGCGGTCGCTTCACGATACTTGGCGAGATAGGATTCCAGCAGATCGCGCTGCGACTTCGCATCGCGCTCAAGCGCGCGGAGCCGCACATCCTGTTCGTTCGAGGAAGCGGCCTGCCGCTTGAGCTGATCAAGGCTCGCGCTGAGCGCTTCGACGCGGCCACCAGACAACCGTGCGTCGTTCTCAAACGAGCGCGCCAGGCGATCGGCTTCGCCCCTCATCTGCCGCTCGAGGTCGGCGATCTGGGCGCGCAATTCCTTGATTCGCGGATGTTGGTCGAGCAGCGTCGACGATTGCTCTGCGAGCTGCGCACGCAACGTGACGTGCTGCTCGGATAGCCGGCGCAGCAATTCGGAATTAAGGATATCGGAGAACTCCGCGCGCAACCCGCGCTTGAGCGCATCGCGGATGATACGCGCCTTCGATTCGGCATCGGCCCTCTGCGCGCGCGCCGCGGCGAGTTGGCCGTTCAAGTCGCCGAGCGACTGGTTCGACAACATGGTATTGTTGTTGCCGATGAAGAGGTTGGTCGTGGCGCGATAGGTCTCGACCTTGGCCTCGGCATCGGCGACGTTCTTTCGCATCCGATCGATCTCGCCCGCGAGCCACTGGCCGGCGCTGCGGCTCTGCTCGAGCTTGGCGGCCGGTTGCAGCAACAGATAGCCCTCGGCGACGGCGTTGACCACGCGCGCGGCCAGCTCAGGATCCCGCGACTCGAACTCGATCGCGATCACGCGCGATTTTTCCACCGGGAATGCGACGAGCCGTTCGAAATAGCTCCGCAGCACTCGCTCCTCGGGCGTCTGGCTCATGGGATCCTTCACAAGGCCCACGAGGCTCAGGATCGTGCGGATCACCGAGCCGCCCCGCAATACGGGGTCGAATTCGGGTAGCTCACCGAGCTTGAGCTCCTGAATGACCTTGCGCGCCAGATTGCGCGACAGGATCAACTGCACCTGGCTGGTGACCGCCTCCTGATCGACCGTCGCCTGGCGTTCGGTGGTCCGTTCTGCTTCAGGGCGCAGGAAGATGTTCTCGCGCGTCTCGATCAGCACCCGCGCTTCCGACTTGTAGCGCGGCGCCACCATGTTGACTGCGAGAAAGGCAAGACCGGCGGCCAACAACGTCAAGCCGATGATCAGGCGCTTTCTACGCCAGACCGCACGACCCAATTCGCCGAGATCAATCTCGTCGATAACCTGCGCGATCCCCGCGCGGCCCGACGAATTGCCTGTCTGCATTTACTACTCCAAACCAACGCGCACGCCGCGCGACTCCTGACTGCGATACTGCGATCACAAACTATTAAGGTTGATGGGCCGTTAAGCTTTGCCGGATGCCTCGATCCGGGCCGGTACCGTCAAGGATTGTTAACCACGTACGGCGCTAATCGCATCAACCTTATCCGCCGCCCCGAATACCAGTCGCCGCGCGAGCGAGCATCTTCCATGACGATCTGGCCAGTACGGTGGCGGGAGTCCATGGTTCAGCGAGCTTTTTGTTAATGAAAGGTGAATCGTGAATGGCTGCCCCGGAGCAGCTCAACATCCTGCATGTGATGCGCGCGCCGGTCGGGGGACTGTTCCGCCACGTCGTCGATCTCGCGCGCGGGCAGACGGCACGCGGACACCGAGTGGGGCTGGTCGCCGACCTCGACAGCGGCGGCGCACAGGCCGACGCTGCGCTGGCTGCCCTCTCCCGCGACCTTGCACTCGGGCTCACCCGTGTTTCGATGACGCGTGACGTCGGGATGGCGGATTTTGCCGCCATCGGGCATGTCGCCAAACGCGCCGCCGATTCCAACGTTGACGTGATGCACGGGCATGGCGCCAAGGGCGGCGCTTATGTGCGTCTCGTCCGCAAGACGCGGGCCGCTCGTGTCTATACGCCGCACGGCGGTAGCCTGCACTACCGGTGGATCTCGCCTGCTGGCTGCCTCTATCTCACGGCCGAGACCCTGCTGAAGCGCCGCACCGACCTGTTCCTGTTTGAAAGCCGCTACGCCCGCGACACTTTCATCGGCAAGGTCGGCGAGTCGGCGGCGCCGATGCGGGTCGTTCACAACGGCGTCACCGACAACGAGTTCCAGCCGATCATCGCGGAGGCCAGTGCGACCGATCTGGTCTTCGTCGGCGAATTACGGGCACTCAAGGGCGTCGACGTGCTGATCGCGGCGCTTGCGCAGCTTGCGCAGCGTGGCCGGCGCGTGACCGCAACGATTGCCGGCGACGGCCCCGACCGCGCGGCATTCGAGCGCGAGGTCAGCCGGCAGGGAATGGAAGCGGCGGTTCGATTCATCGGCGCAAAGCCTGCGCGCGGAGCCTTTGCGCTCGGCCGCATCCTGGTTGTGCCGTCGCGCGCGGAATCGCTGCCCTATGTCGTGCTGGAAGCCGCCGCGGCCGGCCTTCCGGTCATCGCCAGCAATGTCGGAGGCATTCCAGAAATATTCGGGCCGGATGCCGACGCCCTGGTCCCCCCCGGGGATGCGACTGCGCTCGCGGACGCCATCGCCGGCGCCCTCCAAGACCGTGGCGGCCGCCATTCTGCAGCCTTACGGCTGAAGGCCCGCGTGCGCGCCTCGTTCTCGGCGGACGCAATGATTGATGCCATTATCGGCGCCTATCGCGAGCCGCTCGCGGCGCCACATGGTTAAGAATTCCTCGGAATTTTCGGGTGCTCCCTAATCATTTCTTGAAGCTTTTTCGCTAGCAGGATCAAGGGCGACGAAGCGGCACGTTAACCGCGCCGCTAGTGGTCCGATTCTAACATTCGCATCCCATTTGGGCAGGCGACTTTGCGAATGTTAGAATCAAAGGACCACTAGCAAGTATAGAT
>JBOHIG010000330.1:0-6112 GCA_050725815.1 Xanthobacteraceae bacterium | reverse complement strand
CATCCAGGGCGCCTGCGCGTAGAATTCCTGCGATGTTCCCGACAGCATCAGACCCCAGGCAGCCGTCGGCTCGGTCACGCCGAGGCCGAGGAAGGAGAGCGAGGCTTCCAGCAGGATGGCCTGCGCGATGAAGGCGGTGAACATGATCAGGAACGGCGCCACCACGTTGGGCGTAATATGGCGGAAGATGATGCGCGAATGTCCGTAGCCGGCGGCGCGGGCGGCGTCGACATAGGGGAGTTCCCGGATCGTCAAAGCCGAGGAGCGCACCACGCGCGCGACCTTGGGGATCATCGGAATCGCAATGGCGATGATCAGGTTGAGGTCGAGCCCGAGCACCGGCCACTTTCCGAGCACCGCCACCACCGCGAGCGCGAGCACGATGATCGGGAACGACAGCAGGATGTCCATGAAGCGCTGAATCACCGTGTCGATGCGTCCGCCGAAATAGGCCGACACCACGCCGATCACCGCACCGATGCCGCAACCGACCGCCGACGACAGGAAGCCGACGGCGAGCGCCGTGCGTGCGCCGTAGATGATGCGCGAGAAGATATCGCGCCCGAAGGCGTCGGTGCCCATCAGGTGATCGAGCGAAGGTCCCGTGAGCATCGCCTCGAAGGCGATCGCCTCCGGGTCGTAGGGAGCGACGAACTCGGCGAACAGGCCGGCGATGAAAAGCATGACGATGATGACCATGCCCGCCGAGCCGGTCGGCTGCGTGATAATGAACTGCATCACCGGATGGCGCGGCTTGCGCTCCCGATAGGCGGTTCCGGGGGTCTCGGCGACGGCGCTCATGTCAACTGTACCGGATGCGCGGGTCGAACGCCGCGTAGAGCAGGTCGACAATGAAGTTGATGACGATGAAGAATGTCGCGACCAGCATCACCAGCGCCTGCACCATTGTGTAGTCGGCGCGTGTCACGGTTTCGACGAACAGCTTGCCGATGCCGTTGAGGTTGAACACCTGCTCGGTGACGACCAGCCCGCCGATCAGAAAGGCGAATTCCAGACCGATCACGGTGATGACCGGAAGCATGGCGTTGCGCATGGCGTGGCGCGCGACGATCACGCGCTCGAACACGCCCTTGGCGCGCGCGGTGCGGATGTAGTCCTCCTGCAGCACCTCGAGCAGCGTCGAGCGCGTCATGCGGGTTGCGACCGCTGAATAGCGGTAGCCGACCGCCAGCGCCGGCCAGATCAACTGGGAGAGGTTCCTCAGCGGATCCTCGTAGATCGGCACATAAGTGAGCGGCGCAAAATATCCGAACCCATGCAGCAGGAGCAGGATGATGAGCATGCCGAGCCAGAACGAGGGCACGGCCAGGCCCGCGATCGCGAACACGCGGATGGCCTGATCGATCCAGGTGTTGTTGTAGAGCGCAGCGAGCGTGCCGAGCGGGATCGAGATCAGGATGGCGAGAATGGTCGCCATGATCGCGATCTGAAGCGAGAGGCCGAGCCGGCTGCCGATCTCTTCGATGACCGGGCGCCCGGTCCACATCGATGTGCCGAAGTCGCCGACGAAAATGCCGGTCATCCAGTCGTAGAACTGCCACACCAGCGGCTTGTCGAGACCCAGCCGCGTGCGTTCGATGGCGAGTGTCTCCGGGTCGACCTGGCCGCCTTCGGCCAGGAAGCGCATCTCGACGATGTCGCCCGGCAGCATCCGCAACAGCACGAAAACCAGCACCGCGACCCCGAGCAGCGTCGGGATCATCAGCAGAAGGCGGTGGATGGTGTAGCGGAGCATCTGCTTTCGGCGCTCGTCGCAGTGCCCTCTCCCCTTGCGGGAGAGGGCAAGGTGAAGGTTCAACGATCTGCTGGTGGGTGAGGGGTAAAAGCCATCGAAGGTCCTGAACCCCTCACCCCTCATCACTCGTTGAAACACTTTGATGCCCTCTCCCGCAAGGGGAGAGGGCGCAGTAACCGGCGCTGCGAACACTAACGCAACGCTGTGCCGACCAAGGACTCACAATGGGATGGCCGGTCGCTACTGATCCAGCCACACGTCCTGCAGATCCTGATTGAGGTAGTGGCTCGGCGACATGTGCCAGCCCTTGAGCTGCTTCCAGGTCACGACGATGCGGTGCCACCAGATCGTCGGGAACGTGTAGGACTGGTCCAGCGCGTGCTTCTCGAACTCGCGCAGGATCGCATAGCGCTTCTTCTCGTCAAGCTCGCCCTTCTGCGCGTCGTAGAGCTTGTCGAGCTTTTCGTCGTTGTAGCGGCCGTAATTGATCGGCGACCGCTTGGCCGAAATGTACTTGGCGAGCTGCAGATTCGGGTCGTCGACCGCGTCGCAGTTGAAGTCGAGGCCCACCTCATAATTGCCGCCGCGCAGGTTGGCGATATAGGCCCGCGTCTCCGGCTGCTCATGCTTGGCGGTGACCCCGATCTGCCGCCACTGATCGATCAGGAACACCCCGACATGCGTGTACGGCATCGCGACGTTGCGGTTGAGGAAGCTGAAGGACAGATTCTTCACGCCAGCCTCGGCGAGGAGCTTGCGCGCCTCCGCGCGCGCCTTCTTGATGCCCTTGCCGAAGCCCGGATACTGCATCAGCTCCTTCTCGCTCGCCGCCAGCGAGTAGCCAGGCCGCAGCACGCCGCCGACATGGCGCACCAGCGCGATCTTGGAGAGCGCCTGCGCGCCGCGCCAGCGGTCGATCGCGAGCGACAGCGCCCGCCGCACGCGGGCATCGTTGAACGGCTTCTTCTCGGTGTTGAAGGTCACCACCAGGCTGCAGATCCATGGCGATTCGTGGACGTTCACCTTGGGGCCGACCGCCTTTACCAGGCGGTCGCGGTCGGCCGGCGAATGGCCGCGGAATTCCGCCAGCACTTCGCCTGCCTGGAGCGCGTTCACGCGGGCCGCGGTGTTGCGGATGAAGATCGCCTCGTAGCCGTCGAGATAGGGGCGCCCCTTCTCGAAATAGTCGGCAAAGCGCTCGCCGATCCAGCGCGAGCCCGCCTCATGCCGCACGAACTTGAATGCGCCCGAGCCCATCACGTTCTTCACCGGGAAATTCGGGTCCTGCTTGAGCTTCGCGGCGCTGTAGATGCAGTCCCACGGCGAGGCGAAATTGGTCAGCATCGAGGCGTTGCGTGCCTTGAGCTTGAACACCACCGTCTGCGGGTCCGGCGTCTCGATCGAGGCGATGTCGGAGTAGGCGGCCCTGCGGATCGAGCGCACGCCCTTGGGCGGATTGCGGATGCGGTCGTAGCTCGCCTTGACGTCGGCCGAGGTCAGCGCACTGCCATCGTGGAATTTGATGTTGGGATGGAGCTTGAAAGTGTAGGTCAGGCCGTCGGGCGCGACGGTCCAGGACTGCGCCAGATCGCCTTGGATCTTCGGATAGTTCGCCTCGTCGAACTTGAGCAGCGTGTTGTAGTGCGGCCGCACCGGATGGATGAATGCGAACGACGTGGCGGCATGGCAGTCGTAGTCCGGCGGTTCGGCGCCGACGGCGAAGCGGAGCGTGCCGCCGCGCTTGGGCTGCTGCGCGTCGGCGGAAGACATCGCACCCGCCGCGATCAGGGCAAAGGCCCCGAACAATCCAACGATCGTTTTCATCGTGACTTACTCCCTGAGCGTTCAGTTTCGGTCGCCGCCCTCGGCGGTCTAGTGCCGCCGATTTGAAGTTCCTGCACCCCTTGCAGCAATCTCATTCAGGAACTTCAAATCGAAAGCGGCACTAGAATCATAGACTTGCTAGTGCTCCTTTGCTTCCGAAGTTCATGTCAGAGATTGCTGCAATGTATCACGAACTTCGGAAGCGGGGCACTAGTGGCTATGCTTTATGGCAAGCGACAACGTGTCGAGGTCCAATCTGTCGCACCTGCGGCACCTCGCGCCGGCATTCCTCGGCGGCGATCGGGCAGCGGGTATGGAACACGCAGCCCGCGGGCGGGGTCAAGGGCGAGGGAATCTCGCCGGCGAGCGCGCGCGGCGCACGGGCGCGCTCGACCCGAGGATCGGGGATCGGAGCCGCGTCCAGGAGCGCCTTCGTATAGGGATGCCTGGGGTTGGCGTAGAGGTCATCGCGGTCGGCGACCTCGGCGATGCGGCCGAGATACATGACCGCGACCCGGTCGGAGATGTGGCGGACCACAGCGAGATCGTGCGCGATGAACAGGTAGGTGAGCTGGAGCCGGGTCTGCAGGTCTTCGAGCAGATTCATGATCTGCCCCTGGATCGAGACGTCGAGCGCCGACACCGGCTCGTCGCACACGATGAAGCGCGGCTGCAGCGCGAGCGCGCGCGCGATGCCGACGCGCTGGCGCTGCCCGCCAGAAAGCTGGTGCGGATAGCGGTCCGCCATGTACGGGAACAGGCCGACCTGCTCAAGCAGCTCGGCGACGCGCTCGCGCTCCGCGGTGCGGTTCTTGGCGAGCTTGTAGACATGCAGCGGCTCGCCGACGATCTGCCCCACCGTCATGCGCGGATTGAGCGACGAATACGGGTCCTGGAAGATCACCTGGATGCCGCGCCGGATCCCGCGCATGTCCTTGGCGCCACGGTGCGTGATGTCGGCGCCCTCGAAACTGATGATCCCGGCGGTCGGCTCCTCGAGCCGCAGCACGGCGCGCCCGACCGTGGTCTTGCCGCAACCGGATTCACCCACCAGACCCAGCGTCTCGCCCGGCGCGATCGAGAAGCTGACGTCGTCGACCGCCTTCACGGTCGCCATTTTCGACGACAGGATGCCCGACCCGCGGACCGGAACGTCGAAATATTTCTTCAGGTTTTTCACGACGACCATTCCGTCGCGCGCATTCGTCGTGCTGGCTTGGACGGCTGCGGCAGCCGCAGGCTCCGTCTTAATCAAAAGACCGGAGGAGATTTCGTCGGCGCGGATGCAGGCGGAGCCATGCCCCGGCGCGATCTCGCGCAGCGACACGCCGCGCAGGCAGGCGTCGAGCTTGTAGGGACAGCGCGGCGCGAAGCGGCAACCCGGCGGCGGCGAGCGCAAGTCCGGCGGCAGTCCTTCGATGGTTTCGAGCCGGGCGCCGCGCGGCTGGTCGAGCCGTGGCACCGAGCGCATCAGACCGATGGTGTAGGGATGCAGCGGCCGCACGAAGATGTCGTCGGCGGTACCCTGCTCGATGATGTGGGCCGCATACATCACGTTGACGCGGTCGGCATAGCGCGCAACCACGCCCAGATTGTGCGTGATAATGATCAGCGCGATGTTGAGCCGGCGCGAGAGCTCCTTCATCAGCTCCAGGATCTGCGCTTGGATGGTGACGTCGAGCGCCGTGGTCGGCTCGTCGGCGATGATCAGCTTGGGATTGCACGCCAGCCCGATCGCGATCATCACGCGCTGGCGCATGCCGCCCGAGAGCTGGTGCGGGAACTGTTCGAGCCGCCGCTCTCCGTCGGTGATGCCGACCAGGCGCAGCAGCTCGAGCGCGCGCGCGTTGGCCTCGTCCTCGCTCATCTTGAGATGGATGAACAGCGGCTCCGTGATCTGCTGCCCGATCGACATCACCGGATTGAGCGAGGTCATCGGCTCCTGGAAGATCATCGAGATGTCGCGCCCGCGAATCTCGCGCATCGCCTCGTCGGAGAGCTTGAGCAGATCGCGGCCTTCGAACATCACGCGGCCCTTGGTCACGCGGCCGGCGGGCTTGGCGAGCAGGCGCATGATGGCGAGCGAGGACACCGACTTGCCACAGCCGGATTCGCCGACGATGGCGACGACCTCGCCGCGCTTCACCGTGTAGGAAATGCCGTCGACGGCGCGCACGACGCCGCGCGAGGTGTCGAACTGGACATGCAGGTCCTCGACCGACAGCAATGGTGCAGCCGCTTCCGCCGGCGCGACCGCGGACTGCGGCGCGGACGTTCCCACTGACGACTCGCTACTCAACGGCGTTCCCTGCGGGCGAAGGTATTGCTTGGTGTTGGCGTCGGCACGCTATCCGAACGTCCGCTCAAGGACCACCCTGATACGATTTTGTCGCGGATGCTCGCATGTGATCCCGCGCTGCCGAAGGAAGCAAATATTTCAAAAGCTGTCTTGACATTTATTCCTATAGGATTATATGCTATATCACCTTGTCCACCGAGGGGTGCTCGTCGCGAGGCATCGCAGAGTAGGGC
>JBOHIG010000329.1:0-5336 GCA_050725815.1 Xanthobacteraceae bacterium | reverse complement strand
TGGCCGCCCGACAATATCGACGAGCTGGCCAAGCGCTTCGAGGACCATTACTGAGCCGCGTCGCGGCCGAATTAGAGGTGCTGCGCGATGCGTCACGGGAATGCCCACCGCAAGCTCAACCGCACGGCCGAACATCGCAAGGCCATGTTCGCGAACATGTGTGCCGCGCTGATCAAGCACGAGCAGATCGTCACCACGCTGCCGAAGGCGAAGGACCTACGTCCGATCGTCGAAAAGCTCATCACGCTTGGCAAGCGCGGAGACCTGCATGCCCGCCGGCAGGCGGTCGCGCAGATGCGCGACATCGCCATGGTCAAGAAGCTCTTCGACGTGATCGGTCCGCGCTACAAGGAGCGTAACGGCGGCTACACCCGGGTGTTGAAGGCCGGCTTCCGCTACGGCGATTCCGCTCCGGTCGCGGTGATCGAGCTGGTCGACCGCGACGTCGAGGCCAAGGGCAAGGACGATCTCGCCCGCCATGAGGCCGCCAAAGCGGCGCAGCCTGCGCCGGCCGAAACCG
Source organism: Xanthobacteraceae bacterium (assembly GCA_050725815.1). Taxonomy (GTDB): domain Bacteria; phylum Pseudomonadota; class Alphaproteobacteria; order Rhizobiales; family Xanthobacteraceae; genus VAZQ01. The sequence goes on along the minus strand of JBOHIG010000329.1, from coordinate 4,816 downwards.
CGGCGTAACCGGGCCTCGCATTATTAGTATTAGTTGCAGTACGAGCGGCTCCGGCCGCTCGTTTTGTTTTGTGGGCCGAAGGGGGAGCCTGCTTGCGTACCGATTGTCGGCGCGCCATGCTGACGCACGTTGCGCCGTGCGCCGGTTCTGCGCGAACGGGAACGGAGACGACAATGTCCGACAGCTTCACCGAGACGACGACAAAGTCCTGGACATCGCGCATTGGCGAATCGATCAAGGGTGTTCTGTTCGGCTTGGCGCTCGTTGTCGGCTCATGCGTCTTTCTGTTCTGGAACGAAGGGCGCGCGGTGCAGACCGCGCGTTCGCTGACGGAAGGTGCGTCGATCATCGTCGCCGCCGATCCTGCACGTGTCGACCCCGCGAATGAGGGCAAGCTTGTGCATTTGAGCGGCGACATCAAGGTCGCTGCGCCTCTCGTCGACCCGGACTTCACCGTTTCCGCGACCGCGATCCGGCTCGTCCGCACTGTCGAGATGTATCAGTGGAAGGAGGAACGACGGACGGAAACCCGTCGGACTTCGGGCGGAGGGGAGGAGACGATCACGACATACGAATACGTCCGGACCTGGTCCGACCATCGCATCAACTCGTCGGGCTTCAGACAGCGTGAAGGGCATGCCAATCCGGAGATGCGCTACAGCGGTAGGGCGTTGATCGCCGGGGACGCAACGCTGGGCGCATACCGGCCCGGGAACAACGTGCTGCAACGGCTTCCCGCAGAACAAGTTGTGCCGCTTGATCCGGCGCTAGCCGAGAAATTGCGTGGACACATCGGCGGGCGGGTGCATGTCGCCGACGGACGCATCTTTCTCGGCGAAAATCCCTCGAGGCCGCTGATCGGCGACTTGCGGATATCGTTCAAGATCGCTCCGCCCGGGCCCGCGAGCATCATCGGGCGCCAAGCCGGCGCCGACTTCTCCGACTATCAGACCGAAGCCGGCGATCGCCTGTTGCTGGTGCGCGCGGGGACGCATTCGGCGGCCGATATGTTCAGCGCCGCGCAGTGGGAGAATCGCATCCTCACCTGGATGCTGCGTCTCGCCGGCGTGCTGGCCATGGCCTTCGGCTTCTTTCTGATTCTCAACCCGCTGGTGGTCGTCGCCGACATTGTGCCGTTCCTGGGCGGTGTGTTGTCGGCGGGGGCGGGGATCGTATCGCTGCTGCTGACCGCGATCATTGCCCCGCTTGTTATCGCCATCGCCTGGTTCTGGTACCGGCCGCTGGTGTCGGCCATCGTGCTTGCGATCGGGCTGGCGGCCGCCTACGGATTCCGGCAATGGGCGTCGCGCAAGGCCGCCACGCGCGCGACAGTCCGTCCCGCGACCACGTGACAGGTTCGTAACCTCTTGGCCGCGGCCATTATGCCTCGCGGCAATTTTCATCAGGCTGAAGGAGACGCTCAATGATGCGACTGGGAATGATGGCTATTGCCGCGATGACGGCCACAATGTCTACCGCCGCTGCGCAGTCGCCGGTGGAGCGCGGCCGCTATCTCGTGGAGGGCCTCCTGACCTGCGGCAATTGCCACACCCCGCGCGGGCCCAAGGGCGTGTTCGACACGGCGCGAAACCTTTCGGGTGGCCCGCAGGTGTTCGATACGCCGGCATTCACCGTGAAGGGCGCCAACATCACGCCCGACAAGGAAACCGGTATCGGCAAATGGAGCGTGGCGGGCCTCAAACGGGCGTTGACCGATGGCTATCGCCCGGACGGCACACAGCTTGCGCCGATCATGCCCTACGGATTCTACAAGGTATTCACTCAGGGCGATCTCGACGCTGTGGTCGCCTATCTGCGCTCGATCCCGGCAGTGAGCAATCGCGTGCAGCCGCCGGTCTACAAGACGCCGCTCCACGTCGATATCCCGCCGGGCGCGGAGAAGCCGATGACCGAGACCGAGCTGCGCGATCCGGTCAAGCGCGGGTTCTATCTCGTCACCATCGCGCACTGCATGGAGTGCCATAGCCCGCGCGTGAAGGGCCGGTCGGATTTCACCCAGCTCGGCGCCGGCGGCGAGGAGTTCAAGGGCCCCTGGGGCGTGTCAAAGTCGCGCAACATCACCTCACACAAGACCGCCGGCATCGGTAGCTGGACCGACGCCGAGATCAAGCGCGCGATCACGCAGGGGATCCGCAAGGACGGCACGCGGCTGAAGCCGCCGATGGGCTTTCACTTGTACGCCAAAATGACCGATGCCGACCTCGACGCCGTTATCGCCTATCTGCGCACGGTGCCGCCAAAAGGGTAGGCCGACGGTTCCCGGTAGTTCGGCCGGGCGCTACTTCCGTTTCGGCTTTGGCGTGGGCTTGCCGATCGTATCGTAAAGGTTCACCGGCGCGAAATCGTCGGTGACCAGGACGCCGTCCTTTGCTTCGGCCATGGGATCGTTCATCCGCCTCTTGAGGATGGCCGGTAGCGGAAAACGGAATTTGTGGCGATCCTGCAGCCCTGTGGCACGAGCGGCGAGAGTGGCCCGGTCGAAAGTGGAATCCGGACTGACGGTCATGATCACCTCGCCGACGCCCGAGGGATAGAGATCGACGATCGGGAACACCTCGGCCAGCGTCTTCACTGTAGAGTGGTAGAGCTTGGTGCTGTCGTGGACGTTGAAGGCCGCGGCGCCGCCCGGCGTCAGCCGCTGCTTGACCAGCGTGTAGAATTCCTTGGTCAGCAGATGGAACGGCACATAGCCGCCGCGATAGGCGTCGAGCAGAATCAGGTCGTAGCGCTCCTTGCTGCGATTGAGGAACACGCGGCCGTCCCCGGCGAGGTAGCGCACGCGCGGCGACTCGCGCAGGCCGAAATACTGCTTGGCGACCTCGATCACCCGCCGGTCGAGCTCGACGGTATCGATGGTGATATCCGGCATTGCGCGGCCCAGATAGGTGGAGATCGAGCCGCCGCCGAGGCCGATCATCAGTATCTTCTTTGGCTCTTTCGGATAGAGCAGGGACGCCATCATCGCCTGTGAATACGGCAGCGGCAGGTCGTCGGGATCGTTCAGATTGGCGACCGACTCCGTGTAGTCCCAGCCCTTGAGCTGGAACGTCATGATCAGCATGCCGCGCCGCTTGCTGACGTAGATGTCGTTGTACTCGCTTTCGACATGCGCGAGCTGGCCGTCCTTCCGCTTGAGGATGGCGGCACGCACGCTTTGGTCGATGAGGGTTTCGTCGGCGGCGGCCGGGTGGCTCCATGATAGCAGCGTCACCGCGACCGTGGCGGCGAGCGCGACCGCGCCGGCCTTGCGGCCCGGGCGTCCGATGCTCAGGAGGATCGCGCCACAGGCGACGCCCGCCGCTCCGAGCGTGAGCGTGATCGCCCGCGTCCCGATGGTCGGGATCAGAAAGAAGGTGGTGCCCAGCGTCCCGACGATCGAGCCGAAGGTCGAGATCCCATAGACGGTTCCCGACACCGTGCCGGAACGCTGTGCGGAACGCAGCATCAGCCGAATTGCGAACGGCGAATACATCCCGAAGAACGTCACCGGAAAGAACAGGATCGCCATGGCGGCGACCAGGCTGCCGGTGCGCACATCGTCGATATCCGCGAGCAGGGCTTCCAGCATGGGCTCGGAGAACAACGGCAGCGCCAGTACGTAGGCAGAGGCGACCGCTACCGTCGCCCCCAGCAGGCCGATCGAGGGGCTGCGGTCGGCGATCCAGCCGCCGAGGAAATAGCCGACGGTGAGCGCGGCCAGCACCGTCGAGATGAGCGACGCCCAGGTGTAGATGCCGCTGCCGAAATAGGGATTGAGATAGCGCGACCCGAGCATTTCGAAGCTCATCACGATCGCGCCGGTGACAAAGGCGATTGCATAGATCGCGACCGCGTCAAACGTGTTGTCCGCGGCGCCGGGGAGGGCCGCTTCGGCAGGTTGCTGGGTCACTAGGGCCTCTTGGGGGTGTCCATGGATGTCCGCGCGCAGTCTATGCTGCATCGCCCTCCTTGTCGCGTGGAGCGGGCGGCCGCGGCGGCGCGGCTGCCCTTCTATCGCCGCCGCAACCGCCTTATATCTGCGCCCTGGAACCTAGGATTCTCCATGCCATTGCGCCTGACGCCGACCTTTGCGATCGCCGGCCTGCTTGCCCTGGCCGCCTTCGTGGCCAATGCCCCTGCCCAGGAGCGCCGACCCCCGGCCTCGGCCGCTGAGGTGCGGCTGTCCTATGCCCCGCTGGTCAAGCGGACAGCGCCCGCGGTCGTGAACGTCTACGGCGCGCGCACCGTCAACACCGTCAATCCCTTGTTCAACGACCCGATCTTCCGGCACTTCTTTGGGGTGCCCGGCGGGCCCCAACGGAAGCAGCAACAAAGCTCCCTTGGCTCTGGTGTACTGGTCGACCCGAGCGGCCTCGTCGTCACCAACAACCATGTCATTGACGGCTCCGACCAGGTGAAGGTGTCGCTCGCCGACAAGCGCGAATTCGAGGCTGAGATCGTACTCAAGGACGCGCGCTCCGACCTTGCGGTGCTGCGCCTGAAGGCGAACGGCGAGCGCTTTCCCGCGATCGATTTCGCCGATTCGGACACGTTGCAGGTCGGCGACGTTGTGCTGGCGATCGGCAATCCGTTCGGCGTCGGGCAGACGGTGACGCAGGGCATCGTGTCGGCGGTGGCGCGCACGCAAGTGGGGATCACCGACTACCAGTTCTTCATCCAGACCGACGCCGCCATCAATCCCGGCAATTCCGGCGGCGCGCTGATCGACATGAGCGCAAAGCTGGTCGGCATCAATACCGCGATCTTCTCGCGCGGTGGCGGAGGCTCGCTCGGCATCGGCTTCGCCATTCCCGCC
>JBOHIG010000328.1:0-8672 GCA_050725815.1 Xanthobacteraceae bacterium | reverse complement strand
GTCATAACGGAGTCCACTGCCGGGCCTTGAGCCCGGCGAGAGGAGAGACGCGAAAATGGCCACACCCCGGCCCAGGCTGCAGGCGATCCGTCTCACGGATGCCGCCGCCGAGCGCATCAAATACGTGATGGCGAACGCGGTGAATCCGGTCATTGGCGTGCGGGTCGGCGTCAAGAACGGCGGCTGCGCCGGAATGGCCTATACGATGGAATATGCCGACACCGTCAACGCCGCCGACGAGGTTGTGGAAGACAAGGGCGTACGCGTGCTGATCGACCCGAAGGCCGTGCTTTTCCTGCTTGGCACCGAGATGGATTACAAGACCGATAAGCTGTCCGCGCAATTCGTGTTCAACAATCCGAACCAGACTTCGGCATGCGGTTGCGGTGAGTCGGTGCAGCTCAGGCCGGCAGCAGCTACGACCTGACACGGGCCGTGCGGCATTCAACCTAATTTCAAGGGACGTGGCCGCGCCGCGTTGGCTCAGTGCGGCAGGCTTTACGCCACCTTCGCCGCCGCAGGGGCCGCGACCGCCGGGTCGGACTCGCTGATGACAAGGTTGCGGCCGCCGCGCTTGGCCGCATAGAGGCACGTGTCGGCGCGCTCGATCAGAGTTTGCGGCGTGTCGCTCGGTCGCAATGTCGCCACGCCGATAGAGATGGTGATGCGGCCAAGATGCTCACCGGTCGATCGCTTCACCAGTTCCTTGGTCATCACTGCGCGGCGGATATGGTCGGCGACCGTCATTGCCGGTTGCAGCGCCGTGTTCGGCAGCACGATGGCGAATTCTTCGCCGCCATAGCGCGCCGCGATGTCCTGGCCCTTGACGTTCTGCTTCACCGCCATCGCCACCAGCCGCAACACCTGGTCGCCGGTAAGATGGCCGTAGCTGTCGTTGAAGCGCTTGAAGTGGTCGACGTCGGTCATCATCAGCGAAAGCTGGGTGCCTTTGGTGCGGGCGTCGCCGATTGCCTTGCTGAGCGCCTCGTCGAAATACTTCCGATTGGCGAGCGAAGTCAGAGGGTCGGTCAGGCTTTCATTGCGGACGGTTTCGAGATTTTCCTGAAGCTGGTTGATCTCCTTCGTGGAGGCGCTCAGCCGCTCCTCCAGGGCCCGGTTGTTCTGCTGCATTTCCTGGGTGGCGTGTACCAGGCCCTCGACAATTGCACGCACCGTCTGGTCGTCGTCGGCGCCGCCAAGTTTCTGGGAGACATTGGCGAGATTTTCGCTGTAGCTCGACGCGGTGCCGGCGGCCGCGCCGATCATGGCCATGACCTGTTCGATCTCGCCCATGACCTGTGAGCCGACGCGGTCGATGCGGTCGGTGAAGCGATTGGGGGAGATGTAGGTTTCGTAGATCTGATCGATGTCGGCTTCGCTAAGCGTGCCGCTGCGCGCCAGCGTCTCGTTGATCAATTGATTCAGCGAGGGATTATAGCCGGTCGCATAGGTGTACCAGATCTCGAAATGGCGCGGGGATGCCGGCTGCCGCAATGCTCGGATTTGCCCAAGGGCAATGTCCGCGAACGCCATCGTGCGTTCGTGTTCGTCTGTTGCAACAGTCATGCCGCCACTCCACCCGCCTGCGCCCGGCGCGCCGGCCTACCCCGATTCGCTGTCGTAAGTCGGGCGGTGTAGTGCCCCGACTCGGCCGACCGTATTCCACAGCGGTGAATGGTGGGTAAACGGGAACTCGATTGCCGCTGGCGACCGGCGCCGATCCCATCCGACGCAGCGTTTTCAGGCCTTTACAGGAACGGGCCGCAGCAGAAATGCCGGCAAATGCGTTTCGGCGTGATCGTCCTTGGGAGGCGAACGCCTGCCGCGCGCGTCGTCGAGACGCGTTACCGGGGCCGCGGCGCGGTCGCCGCGATAGGCGGGCCGTTTCTCGCGCTGATTGCGGCGTTTGCCATGACGCTCGGCGGCCGCCGGAGCAGCGGAGGGCGCTTCCTTCCGCGGCGGTTCGTTCATCCAGGGTACGGCCTGGCCGATCAGCTTCTCGATCGCCGCCAGCGACTTGCCGTCGGCGGGCGCAACGATGGTGATCGCCGTCCCGGTCTTGCCGGCGCGGCCGGTACGGCCAATGCGGTGGACATAGTCGTCCGCATGATGCGGCACGTCGAAATTGAACACGTGGCTCACGTCGGGGATGTCGAGGCCGCGCGCCGCTACGTCGGACGCAATCAGCAGCTTGACCTCGCCCTTGCGGAAGCTGTCGAGCGCCGCCGTTCGTGCTGCCTGATCGAGGTCGCCATGCAGGGCGGCGGCCGAGAAGCCGTGGCGCAGCAGCGAGCGATGAAGCTGCGCCACCTCACGCTTGCGGTTGCAGAAGATGATTGCGTTCTTGAAGTTATCGGCGGAGCGGATCAACTGGCGCAACGCCTCGCGCTTGTCGTGCGGCTCGCGCCCGCACTTGGCCAGGAGCTGGGTGGTGGTGGCGACAGTGGTCGCCGGCCGCGACACCTCCACTCTGACCGGATTATGCAGGAACTGACCTGTGATGCGCTGGATTTCCGGGGGCATGGTGGCGGTGAAGAACAGGGTCTGGCGCGTGAAAGGCACCAGCTTGCAGATGCGCTCGATGTCGGGAATGAAGCCCATATCGAGCATCCGGTCGGCCTCGTCAATGACGAGGAGCTCGACCCCCGTGAGCAACAGGCGTCCGCGCTCGAAATGATCGAGCAGCCGCCCGGGCGTCGCAATCAACACGTCGACGCCGCGGGTAAGCTTCATGTCCTGGTCGTCGAACGAGACGCCGCCGATGATCAGCGCGACGTTGAGCTTCTGCTTGGCGCCGTATTTGAGGAAGCTCTCCTCAACCTGCGCCGCGAGCTCGCGCGTCGGCTCGAGGATCAGAGTGCGCGGCATACGCGCGCGGGCGCGGCCGGTTTCGAGCATGGTCAGCATCGGCAGCGTGAAGGCCGCGGTCTTGCCGGTGCCGGTCTGCGCGATCCCGAGCACGTCGCGGCGCTCAAGGACGTGGGGGATTGCCTGTTCTTGGATGGGGGTGGGAGCGGGATAGCCGGCGGCCTGGACTGCGGCGAGAACCTTGCTGGACAAGCCAAGTTTGGAAAAGGGCATATTACCTCGAGTCAGAAACCCTCCGGGGCGGATCGCGCCGGATGCAAAACGTGTTCGTTTGGCGCGGAATGGAAGGTCGAATCCTGTCGAACCGTTCGCCAGCGGAACATAAGCACAGGGTCACCGAAGTCAATCCTTTTGCGCTGCGATAAGTGCCATAAATCCTTAAATATCTTGCCTTCAAATCGAGAAGCCGACGCGCTCTCCAAACGTCCAAGCCATTCCCGGTCGCGTCACTTCCCGGCCGCCAATGCACCGCTTATGTCCGGAGACGTGAGGAGGGAGCACACGCATGCGCACGCAGGTCGGAATCGTCGGAGCAGGCCCAGCGGGCCTGATGCTCTCGCACCTGCTGCACCGCGCGGGCGTCGACTCCGTCGTCCTGGAAAACCGAAGCCGTGACTACATCGAGGGGCGCATCCGCGCCGGCCTGATCGAGCAGTGGGCGCGCGATCTCTTGATCGAGATCGGCGTTGGCGAACGCATGCACGCAGAGGGGATGTACCACAGCGGCGTCTATTTCTGCTTCGGCGGCGCGCTTCATTACATCGATTTTCGGGCGCTGATCGGCAAGGGCGTGACCATCTACGGCCAGCAGGAGGTGGTGAAGGATCTCGTCGCTCGCCGCCTGGCCGATGGCGGACAGATCCTGTTCGAGGTCGACGACGTCGCCGTCCATGACATCGAAAGCGCGAGTCCGAAAATCAGGTTCCGCCACGCCGGCAAGCCGCAACAGCTTGATTGCGATTTCATCGGCGGTTGTGACGGCTTTCACGGCATCTGCCGGCCCAGCGTGCCGGAAACCGCGCTGACTGCCTACGATCGCGAATATCCCTATGGCTGGGTCGGTATCCTCTCGGAGTCGCCACCGCCGGAAGACGAGCTGATCTATTCCTATCACGAGCGAGGCTTCGCGCTTTACACCATGCGTTCGCCGACGCTGGCGCGCCTCTACGTGCAATGCGCGCCGGACGAGGACATCGGGAGCTGGCCGGACGGCCGCATCTGGCAGGAGCTGCATGCGCGCCTCGGCGGCACGCGGCCGCTCGCCGAGGGCAAGGTCGTGGATAAGCTGGTGACGGCAATGCGCAGCTTCGTGGTCGAACCGATGCAATATGGCCGGCTCTTCCTCACCGGCGATGCCGCCCACATCGTGCCGCCGACCGGCGCCAAGGGTATGAACCTCGCCTTCGCCGACGTGCTGGTTCTCTCTCGCGCGCTCGAGGATTTCTATCGCAAAGGCCACAGCGAGCGCCTCGAACGCTATTCGGAAACCTGCCTGCGGCGGGTCTGGAAAGCGCAGCGCTTCTCATGGTGGATGACGCAGATGTTCCATCTGCATCCCAACAACAACGCCTTCGACCGCAAACGCCAGCTCGCCGAGCTTGACTATGTGGTGAGCTCGGAGGCCGCGTCGCGCTCACTCGCGGAAAACTATGTTGGTCTTCCGGTCGAAGCCTGAGCGCTCTCGCGCAGCGCAGCGCGTAGCGGCCGGTTGAACGCGAAGATCACCAGGCCGGCGAAGGCGGCGACGCCTGCGATCATCAGAAAGAACTCCACCTTGTCCATGATGCTCCAGAAGCTGCCGAGCCAGCCGCCGATCAGATTGCCGACGAAGCTCGTGCCTAGCCACACGCCCATCATCATCGAGATCATGCGGGCGGGCGCGACCTTCGACACCAGCGAGAGCCCGATAGGGGAGAGGTAAAGCTCGCCGATGGTGATGACGGCGAAATAGGTGAGCAGCCACAGCCAGCTCGCGTCCGGCGCGCCGCCCGCCTGCCAGGCGGCCCCGACCATGATCAGATTGGCAAGCGCGACCCCGAAGCAGCCGAGCGACATCTTGGTCACATTCGATGGCTCGGCGCCGCGGCGCGCCTGCCGAGCCCACAGCGCGATGACGAACGGCGTGAAGGCGAAGATCATGAAGGGATTGAAGGCCTGAAACCAGGTGACCGGGATTTCGCCGCGCCAGACGATCAGGTCGATATGCCGGTTGGTATAGGTGTCGGCCCACAGCGCAATGGTGTTGCCCTGCTGCTCATAAGTCGCCCAGAACAGCGTGTTCGGCAGAAACAACAGCAGCAGCGCCAGGATCGCGCGCCACTCGGCGCCGGTCAGCGGAACCTTGACCTCGCCGGCGTCGCGCGCGCGGGTGAACTCGTCCGGTGGAAGGGCGTCGCTGCCGATGGCGTAGAGATAGATCGCGAGGCCGATCACCATGCCGACACCGGCTGCGGCGAAACCATAGTGCCAGCCCAGCACCTCGCCGAGCGTTCCGCACACCAGCGGTGCCAGGAATGCGCCGAGATTGATGCCGACATAGAAGATCGAATAGGCGCGGTCGCGGCGCGGATCGCCGGGCGGATAGAGGCCGCCGACCTGCGCGGTCATGTTCGGCTTGAAGCATCCGTTGCCAAGGATGAGTGCCGTCAGCGCGAGCAGGAAAAGCGGCTCGAACGCCATCATGAAATGGCCGGCGGCCATCAGCGAGGCGCCGATGATGATGGTTCGATGCTGCCCGAGCCAGCGGTCGGCGATGATCCCGCCGAAGAACGGCGTCAGATAAACGAGGCCGGTATAGAGCCCGTAGATGTGGGAGGAGAGCGCCTGCACGCCCAACGGTCCGAACACGGATTCGAAGCCGCTCCTGAGCGCCGCGAGGCCGAGCACATTCTCGGCGTTCTCGGGCAGCAGCAGGTACTTGACCATGTAGAGGACGAGGAGCGCGCGCATCCCGTAGTAGGAAAATCGCTCCCACATCTCGGTCGTGAACAGGAACGCCAAGCCGCGCGGATGGCCGACGATATCGCCCGCGCGCGGCTGGACCGGTATTTCCCCTGGCATGGAATGAGTCATTTGGCGCGGACAGCTAGCGGCCGATGGCGGCCTTCGCCCGGTCGAGGACCGGCTTCGGATAATTCGCGAAATCGACCAGCAGGCGCTGCACCTGGTCGGCGGTCGCAATGTCGAGATCGAGGTTGAACTTCTTCGCGTCGGCCAGGAACGCGGGGTCCTTCATGGTGTCGAGGAAGGCCTTGCGCAGCATTTCGAGGCGGTCCTTGGCAAGGCTTGGAGGCGCCGCGAAGGGACGGCCGAGCGTGGTCTGCTTGAAGTGGAATTCCAGCACCTTGCGGTCCTCGCCGGACTTCACGAAGTCGAACACGTCGTGGACTTTGCCGAATGCGTCGGAGGTCTTCGGGCCCATTTGCAGAAAGAGCTTGAGCTGGCCCGCCTTCACGTTCGGCAGCCATTGCGCCTTGATCGACGAGACGAATAGGCCGCAGGCGCCGTGCACCTCGCCGCGCTGCATCGCCAGATTGACCTGCTTTTGGCCCTGGTAGCCCGAAATCACGCGCACATTCGCCTTGATGACGTTCTTCAAGATCAACGGGTGCTGATGGCTGATCGCGGTAGGTCCGGCGGAGCCGAAGATCAGTTCCTTGGACTCCGGCTTGAGCATGTCGGGGAACGTCGCCGGGGCGCCCGGCGATTGCCATACGCCGCAGAACGAGATGTCCTGGTTCATGCTGCCGATCCAGCCGAACTTGGCGGCGTCGAATTTCGCCTGCGCGTTGCCCATCAGCGGTTCCACCGCCGTCGACGCCGAAAATAGACCGATGTCGACCGGCTCGCGCGCACTCAGGCCGTAGATGTGATTGGCAGCGCGCAGCGATCCGGCGCCGGGCATGTTCTTGGCGACGACGCTGGGATTGCCCGGGATGAACTTGCCGTAATGGCGGGCGAGTACACGGCCGTAGGTGTCGTAGCCGCCGCCGGGACCGTAACCGATTTGGATGGAGATCGTCTCGCCCCTGAAATCCTTGGTCTGCGCGGAGGCCGGCGCGGCCGGCATCAGCGCGAGGCCGAGCGCGACAATAAGGAACTTGGCGGCATCGTTCGGTCTGGACATGATTGCGGCTCGCGTCGTTGGGCGTCGATTCGATGCTATCCGCATTTTGTGGGCGCTGGTAGACTGGTTGCGAAGACTGCCTTGCGACAGGCCAACGCGGGATTGGAGGAAACATGTCCACGAGTTCGATCGGTTCGTTGCGCGTCGTGATCCGTGCCGCCGTTGCGCTGGCAGCGGTGCTTGCAGCGCCCGCACCACTTCAAGCACAGCCCGATCCGGCGGCGAATTATCCCAACAAACCGATCCGGATGATCATTCCGTTCGGCGCCGGCGGCGGCAACGACATCTTTGCGCGGCTGATCGGCGCCAAGCTGACCGAGTATCTCGGCCAGCAGGTCGTGATCGAGAACCGACCGGGCGCCGCCGGTCGCATTGCGACCGACTTTGTGGCGAAGCAGCCCGCCGACGGCTACACGCTGCTCGCAGCCGCGACCGGGCCGATGTCGATTGCGGCGGCGATCTACTCGAAGCTTTCCTACCATCCGACCAAGAGCTTCATTCCTCTGACCATGACCGCGAATTTCCCGCTCATCATGATCAGCCCAATCAACCATCCGGCCAAGACGGTCAAGGACATCGTGGCCTATGCCAAGGCCAATCCCAACAAGTCCAACTATGCGAGCACCTCGCCGTCCTTCGTCGTCGCGACAGAATTGTTGAAACTCAAGACCGGAATGCCCGCCGTCGCCATTCCGTTGAAGAGTAGCGCCGAGATGGTGCTTTGCGTCATCCAGCAGAATTGTTTGATCGCGCTGCCCGATGGTCCGCCCGCGATCCCGCAGATCAAGGCTGGTAAGGTCCGCGCGCTCGCGGTCACCGGTTCGGAGCGTTCGCCGCAGCTGCCGAACGTGCCGAGTATGGCGGAGGCCGGCTATCCCGAAGTCAACACCAAGCTGTGGGCTGGCTTCTTCGCGCCGGCGAAGACGCCGCCCGCAATTGCGAAGAAGCTGGAAGCGGCGATGCGCCGCGCCATCGCCGATCCGGGCGTCAATGCGAAGCTCCGCGAGATGGCGGTCAACCCCGGCGGCGGCTCGTCGGCCGAGTTCCGCAAGATGATCGACCAGGACATCAAGAACTATGTCGCGGTCGTGAAGGCGGCCAAGCTCAAGTTCGAATAGCTGGCCGGGGGGACAAGCTGCACGCCATGTCGTCAGCGCATGGCTGCCGACGCCCGGCTTACCGCTGCCGGCTCAGATTGTGCTCGGTGTAGAAGCAGGTCGGCTGGCGATAGCTTTTCGACACCGTGACGATGGTCGGGTCCTCGTCCCTGACCGCCTGGAACAGCGGCTCGGTCGCCCGCCACAGGCCGGTGAGGGCGGCGTCATGATGGGCGGGCATGTACACGGCGGGCCGATAGGTCCGGATGTGCTCCAGCGCCTGCTCGACCGTTGCCGTATGAAGGTATGACGCCGCAACTGCGACGAGCGCCAGGTCAACGCGGCCGACCTTCGCCATCGCCGCTTTCTCGTATTCGGTGATGCGTCCGCCGCTGTCGCGATACATGATGCGGAAGCCGTTATCGAGCGTGATGAGATAGGCGATTGTGCCTTCGGTGCGGACACGGGGATCCTGCACGCCGCGCGAACGGATGACGGCGAATTCGGCAAGCTGCTCGTCGGTCAATTTCGGCGTCACCGCGCGCAGTGCGCCGCCGAAGGCTTCCACCAGGGTCTTGGGC
>JBOHIG010000327.1:0-11061 GCA_050725815.1 Xanthobacteraceae bacterium | reverse complement strand
GGGATAGGGAGGGGGCATGCAAGCACGGAGCAAGCTCACCCTCTCCCCACCCCTCTCCCGCAAGCGGGAGAGGGAATAGGCAGCATTCGTGGCAAACACACGCGAACCGCTCACTTGTGTTTGAACTTCGGCGGGCGCTTCTCGACGAACGCCGCCATGCCTTCCTTCTGGTCTTCCGTGGCGAACAGCGCGTGGAACACGCGGCGCTCGAAGCGGATGCCCTCGGCGAGCGGCAGTTCGAAGGCACGGTTCACCGCCTCCTTGGCCGCGACCAGCGAGGGCAGCGACATCGCCGCGATCGCCTCGGCGACCTTCATCGCCTCGTCCATCAGGCTCGCGGCCGGCACGACGCGCGAAACCAGTCCCGCGCGCTCGGCTTCGGCGGCGTCCATCATGCGGCCGGTGAGGATGAGGTCCATCGCCTTCGCCTTGCCGACGGCGCGCGGCAGCCGCTGCGAGCCGCCGATGCCGGGAATGATGCCGAGCTTGATCTCGGGCTGGCCGAATTTCGCATTGTCGGCGGCGATCACGATGTCGCATTGCATGACCAGCTCGCAGCCGCCGCCGAGCGCAAAGCCCGCGACCGCCGCGATCACCGGCTTGCGCGCATTGGCGGTGGCGTGCCAGCCGGATGCATAGTCGCCCGCGGATAATTCGACCGCCGACTTGTCCGCCATCTCCTTGATGTCGGCGCCGGCGGCGAACGCCTTCTCCGAGCCGGTGAGAAGGATACAGCCGACGCCGCCATCGGTGTCGAAGGCAGCGACCGCCTGCGCCAGCTCATTGTTGAGCACGGAGTTAAGCGCGTTCAGCGCCTGCGGTCGGTTGAGCGTGATGACGCCGACGCGACCGCGGATTTCGACCAGGATGGTTTGGTAGGCCATGGCGCTCGCTATAGCAGTTATTCGGCTGTCGATCCGACTTCGTTACGGCCGGGCATGACGACCGGTAGATGTTGGCCTAGGATGACGCAATAGGGAGGGCTCAACAATGAAACACGACTCCATCCTGCTGCTGGCCGTCTGCGTCGCGATGCTCGCCGCGGCGGCGTTCATCCCGGCGGCGGCGCAGGCCGACGACAAGCCGCCGCTCAACCTGGCCCGCGACGGGTTCTTCTATGTCGGCGGCAAGCCGACCACGATCGGCGGCAAGACCTTCATCGCCGGGCAGATGTATGTGGAATTCCGCATCCCGGCCAAGCAGACGCACCCCTATCCGATCATCATGATCCACGGCGGCACCCGCTCGGGCGCGAATTGGACCGGCACCGCCGACGGCCGCGAAGGCTGGGCGCAGTATTTCGCCCGCCGCGGCTATGCTGTCTATGTCGTCGACCAGCCGGGCCGCGGCCGCTCCGCCTATGTGGCGGATGTCTACGGGCCGCCGCGTTTTGCCAATGTCGAGAGCGCGGAGCAGCGCTACCTCCAGCAAGAGAAGTACAAGCTGTGGCCGCAGGCGCACTTGCACACGCAGTGGCCGGGGTCCGGCGAGCGGGACGATCCGGCCGCGATGCAGATCGTCTCAAGCTTCCTGCCGGAGATCCCGTTCCCCAAGTCGGTGGCGATCACCCACGAGGCGATGCTGCAACTCCTCGACAAGCTCGGGCCGTCGATCGTGATGATGCATTCGCAGGGCGGGCCGATCGGCTGGTTGGCCGCCGACGCACGCCCCGACCTGGTGCGCGCGATCGTCGCGGTCGAGCCCAACGGCCCGCCGGGCCGCAGCGTGCGCTTCACCGGCGCGCCCGACTGGTTCAAGGACGGCTCGGTGGATCTGCCCTATGGCCTCACCCCGCTGCCCATCACTTTTTCGCCGCCGGTGAAGGACCCGTCCGACATCAAATGGGTGCGGGAAGACAAGCCGGACTCGGCCGACCTCGTCACCTGCTGGAAGCAGGCGGAGCCGGCGCGGCAGCTTCCGAACCTCCAGCGCATGCCGATCGCGCTGATCACGTCGGAGGCGTCGTACCACGCCGCCTACGACCACTGCATCGTGCAGTTCCTGAACCAGGCCGGCGTGAAACCGACCTGGATCAAGCTTGCCGAGCACGGCCTCACGGGCAACAGCCACAACATGATGCAGGAGAAGAACTCCGACGAGATCGCCGCGGTGATCTATCGGTGGCTCGACGAGGCGGTGCCGAACTCGTAGCCCGGATGGAGCGGAGCGAAATCCGGGACAGTGCCGCGCGTCGAAGTTAGCCCCGCATTTCGCTTCGCTCCATGCGGGCTACAGCGATAACTACCTCTGGCACACCGAACAGAAGAAGGTCGAACGCCCGGTCTGCACGATACGCCTGATCGTGCCCTTGCAGCCGGGCGTCGGGCACTTTTCGCCTTCGCGGTCGTAGACGCGGAAATTGTGCTGGAACAGCCCGAGCTCGCCGTCGGTGCGGCGGTGGTCGCGCAGCGACGAGCCACCGGCCCTGATCGCGTCGTTGAGCACGTCCCTGATCCCCTCGACCAGCCGCCTGGCGTGATCGGTCGGCGCACCGCTGCGGTTCGCGATAGTGGAGGCGCGTCGCTTGGGCGACAGCCGCGCGCGATGCAGCGCCTCGCAAACATAGATGTTGCCGAGCCCCGCCACCACGCGCTGATCGGAGAGCGCAGCCTTCAGCGAGGTCTTCTTGCCCTTGCAGGCGCGCGCCAGCATGGCGGCGTCGAACGCGTTGCCGAGCGGCTCCGGCCCGAGCGCGCGCAGCAACGGCTCCTCGTCGAGCTTGTCACGTGCGACCAGCTTCATCGATCCGAAACGGCGCGGATCGTTGAAGGTCACCGTTGCGCCATTCGACATGCGGAACACGACGTGGTCGTGGGCGTTCGCCTTCGTGCGCCCGTGATAGTACCTGCCGGTCGCCTTCTCGTTCCCGTCGTGCAGCACGCGGAACGAGCCCGACATGCCGAGATGCATCAGCAGCACGTCTCCCGAGGACAGATCGGCCAGCAGATACTTGGCGCGGCGGCCCAAGCCGGTGCAGATCTCGCCCTGGATACGCTTCGCAAAATCCTTCGGCAGCGGCCAGCGCAGATCGCCGCGCCGCGCCTCCACGTCGATGAAGCGCGCGCCTTCCATCACCGGCGCGAGCCCCCGGCGGACGGTCTCGACCTCGGGCAATTCGGGCATTGTTAACGGCCTCCGGCCGCAGACATAGCCTCTCACGCGCGACCGCGCTATGGATAGGGCATGGCCGTTGCACAGTCCGTCCAAACGCCGGAGACGTTCCCCGCCGCCCATTGGGAGCGCGCCGATCCCGCGGCGGCCGACTGGTCGGCCGAACTGCTCGCCGAGGCGAAGGGCTATTCCGAGCGCGCCGGCTCGACGGCGGTCATGATCGTGCAGCATGGGCGCGCCATCGCCGAATGGGGTGACGTCGCGCGCAAGTCGCCGATCGCATCGGTGCGCAAGAGCCTCATGAGCGCGCTTTACGGCATCGCCGTAGAGGAAGGCAAAATCCGGCTCACGGACACGCTCGCCAGGTTCGGCATCGATGACAAGCAGCCGCTCACCGACGCCGAGAAGCAGGCGACCGTCGCCGACCTGCTCACCACCCGCTCCGGCGTCTATCACCCAGTCGATAGCGAGCCCGCCGCGCTTGCCGGTCCGCGTCCACCGCGCGGCAGCCATCCGCATGGGACGCACTGGTACTACAACAACTGGGACTTCAATGTCCTCGGCACTATCTACCGGCAGGCAACTAGCGAGGACATCTGGCAGTCGTTCAAGCGGTGCATTGCCGATCCCATTGGCCTGGAGGATTTCGTTCTGGACGACGGCGCGTGGGGTCCCGGCGAGATCTCGGTCCATCGCAACTACGGCTTTGTCATGAGTGCGCGCGACCTCGCGCGCTTCGGCCTGTTTTATGCGCGCGGCGGCCGATGGCGCGAGCGGCAGGTCGTGCCGGCACGATGGGTCGCCGAGAGCACGCGCACGCACGCGGTCGTGCGCTCGCAGACCTTCGCCGGGCGCGGCTACGGCTACATGTGGTGGACCGGGTTCGGCAGCGACCCCGCCACCGTCATCGTCCCCGACGGCACGTTCCACGCGCTCGGCATTGGCTCGCAGTATCTATTCGTTGTTCCGATGCACGACCTCGTCATCGTCCACACCGTTGACATGACGCGTGAGACATGGCCCGCCATCGACAACGCCCAGATCGGCCGGCTGTTGTGGCTGATCCTCGCCGCCGCCGGCATAGACAGCATCAGCCCCGATCCGGCAGGACCGTGATACAATGCGTGGTCAGGCCACCATCGAATGAGCCGCATGCGCGAGGATACTCATTTCGGCTTCCGGCAGGTGCCGCTTGGCGACAAGCAGGCGCTGGTGGACGACGTGTTCCACGCGGTCGCAGGCCGCTACGACCTGATGAACGACCTGATGTCGGGCGGGCTGCACCGGGCCTGGAAGGATGCGCTGGTCACGGCGGTCAATCCGCCAAAGTCGGCTAGGCCATTTGCGCTGCTCGACATCGCGGGCGGCACCGGCGATATCGCCTTCCGGGCGATCGACGCCGGCGGGCCGGCCACCGCCGCGACGGTGCTCGACATCAACCACGCCATGCTGGACGTCGGGCGCACACGCGCCGCCGCGCGCGGCCTCGACGACGCCGTACGATTCGTCGAAGGCAATGCCGAAGCGTTGCCGTTTCCCGACCATGCCTTCGACGCGGTGACGATCGCGTTCGGCATCCGCAACGTGCCGCGGATCGACGCCGCGCTTTCTGAAGCGCGCCGCGTGCTGAAATTCGGCGGGCGCTTCCTGTGCCTGGAATTCTCCACCGTTGACGTGCCGGGGCTCGACGCGCTCTACGACGCCTATTCGTTCCGGCTCATTCCCACGCTCGGGCAGGCGGTTGCCGGCGACGCCGAGGCCTACCGCTATCTCGTCGAGTCGATCCGCAACTTCCCGCGGCCGGACGCTTTCGCGGGCATGATGCGCGCGGCCGGACTCGGGCGGGTGTCGTTCCAGCGCATGAGCGGCGGCATCGTCGCGCTGCACTCGGGCTGGCGGCTGTGATCGCCGAGTTTTCTATCAAAGCGCGTCTCTTGACGTTGGAACCGCGTCTCTCCACGAGTCTTGACTCGGCATTGGCCGCTGCTGCGCCTCTCGGTCCTCTCCCCCGCTTGCGGGGGAGGGACAGGGAGAGGGCAGATACGGCACGACCAAGCGGGCATGCCCTCTCCCCAACCCTCTCCCAGCGAAAGGGCGTTCACGCCCGTCTTCGACGAGCTATGCGGGAGAGGGAGTGCTCAGCATTCGCATCGCGCGACGAAAGTCATTGCAGCGTTATGCAAAAAGGCATCATCCCGTGATCGCCGCCGTCTCCCATCTCGCCCGCCTCGCCCGTGCCGGTTTCGTGTTCGCGCGCGAAGGCGTGCTGGGATTGATCGATCCGAAGCCGCTCCCGCTTCCCGCGCGCGCCGCATTGAGCATCGCGCGGCTCGCCGAGCGCCGCACCACCGGCGCGCCGACCACGCGCCTGTCCGCGGCGCTCACGCGGCTCGGGCCGACCTATGTCAAGCTCGGGCAGTTCCTGGCGACGCGGCCCGACGTGGTGGGCAGCGCATTCGCGCGCGACCTTGAATCGCTACAGGACCGAATGGCGCCGTTCCCGCAGGCCGATGCCGAGCGCGCCATCGTGGAAGCGCTCGGCAAGCCGCTGTCCGAGCTCTACGTATCGTTCGGTCCCGCGGTCGCGGCCGCCTCGATCGCGCAGGTGCACCATGCCGCCGCGATGTCTCCGCAAGGGCAGACGCCGGTCGCGGTGAAAGTGCTTCGCCCCGGCATCGAGCATCGTTTTGTTGTCGACCTCGACGCATTCACCTTTGCCGCGCGCAATGCCGAGCGCTTCTCGGTCGAGGCGCGGCGGCTGCGCCTCATTGACGTGGCCGACAACCTGCGCCGCACCTGCGCAATCGAGATGGACCTACGGCTGGAGGCGTCCGCCCTCTCCGAGATGGCGGAGAACACCAAGGCCGATCCCGGCTTCCGGGTCCCGTCGGTGGACTGGGACCGCACCGCGCGCAACGTGCTGACGCTCGAATGGATCGACGGCACACCGCTCTCCGACCGGGCGCGGCTCGACGCAGCGGGCTTCGACCTGAAAGAGCTTGCGCGCACGGTGATCCAGACGTTCCTGCGCCATGCGCTGCGCGACGGCTTCTTCCATGCCGACATGCATCCGGGAAACCTGTTCGTGGACGAGACAGGCCGGCTGGTCGCGGTCGATTTCGGCATCATGGGCCGGCTCGGACCGAAGGAGCGGCGCTTCCTCGCGGAGATCCTCTACGGCTTCATCACCCGCAATTACCACCGCACCGCCGAGGTGCATTTCGAGGCCGGTTATGTGCCGCGCCAGCATTCGGTCGAGAGCTTCGCGCAGGCGATCCGCGCCATTGGCGAGCCGATCCACAACCGCCCCGCCGACCAGATCTCGATGGCCAAGCTGCTGATGCTGCTGTTCGAGGTCACCGGCCTGTTCGACATGCGCACGCGGCCCGAGCTGATCCTCCTGCAAAAGACCATGGTCGTGGTCGAGGGCGTGGCGCGCTCGCTCGATCCGCAGCTCGACATGTGGAAGGTCGCGGAGCCGGTGGTGCGCGAATGGATCGAGCGCCATCTCGGCGCCACCGGCGTGCTGGAGGGCGCGGTGGAGGGCACGCGCGAGGTCGGCCGCTTCTTCGGCGAGGTGCCGGGGCTGCTCTCGCGCGGCGCGGCGCTGGTCGAACACATCGACGTCATCACCCGCGACGGGCTGGTGCTCGCGCCCGAGACGGTCGCCGCCATCGGCCGCGCCGAGGCGCGCCGCAACCGCTGGACGGCGGCGGCGCTATGGGCGATCGCGGCGCTGTTGCTGGTGCTCGTGATCGCGATGTGGTGATGCTGCGCGGGCTTATCGCCGCGTGATGCCGAGCTTCGGCAGCAGCACCGGCCAGCGCGCATAATCCCGGTCGAGGATCGCCTTGAACTCCGCCGTGCCTTTCGGGCCAGCCACCCCCGACGTCGCGAGCAGCTTGATCGTCTCCGGCGCGTGCAGCACGGCGAGCGCCTGCGTTTCGAGCGCCTTGCGTACGCCCGCCGGCAAGCCCGCGGGCGCCAGCAAGCCATACCACTGCGGCATCACCAGATCGGGAAAGCCGAGCTCGAGGCTCGTCGGCACGTCGGGCAACCGGTCCTCGCGCTCAGTGTCGTAGGTCGCAAGCGCGACCGCCTGCTTGGCTCGCACATAGGGCAGCACGCCGATCACCGAGGTGGTGATGACGTCGATGTGGCCGCCAATCAGGTTGTTCATCGCCGGTCCGAGGCCGCGATACGGCACGTGCGTGATGTTGATCCCGGCGGCATGATTGAGCATCGCGCCGGAGATGTGCGGGCTGGTGCCGACACCGGTCGAGCCGTAGGTGAGCTTGGCGCCGGACTTGGCCTTGGCGATCAGCTCCTTGAGCGAATGGACGGCGAGGCCCGCCCGCACGATCAGCGCAGACTTGACCGAGCCGGTCAAGACGACCGGCTCGAACGCCTTCCGGTAATCGAACGGCACGTTGGATTGCACCAGCGGGCTGATGACCATCGGGCCGGACGGGCTGAACAGCAGCGTCCTGCCGTCCGGCGCCGCCTTCGCCACCGCGCCCAGCCCGAGCATGCCGGCAGCGCCGCCGATGTTCTCCACCACGAACGTATCGTTCGGCCGCAGCTTGGCGAGACCGTTGGCGAGAATGCGCGCCTGCGGATCGAGCGCGCCGCCGGCCGCAAACGGGATCACGATACGGATCGTATCGGCGAAGGCGGGCGTCGCGACGCACAGTCCTAGAAGTGTCCCTGCGAGCCAACGCATCGGCATCCTCCCCTTTGTCGTCCTTCGCCGAAAACACTAAAGGCGTGGATGGGTGGGACAAGCCACGACGAGCCCGGGCAAGACGTTGCAAATTGTCGCTTCACAGTCTGATGATTGCATTGATTGCAATGCAATCATCAGTTATCCTCCTCTCCATGGCCAGCCTGACCGTCCGCCAGCTCGACGAGCGCGTGAAGACCCTGCTGCGCCTGCGCGCGGCCCGGCACGGCCGTTCGATGGAGGACGAGGTCCGCACCATCCTGGCGCAGGCGGGGCATGAGGCCGGACATGAGTCGATCGAGGCGCCGTCGCTCCCTGCCCCGCAGCCGGACCGCCGCGGGACCCTGCCCGACGAAACGAGCCGGCGTGTGCTGCTGGTGATCGGCGGCGGCATCGCCGCCTACAAGTCGCTCGACCTGATCCGGCGGCTGCAGGAGCGCGGCGCGTCCGTTCGTTGCATCCTCACCGCGGCGGCGCAGGAGTTCGTCACGCCGCTGGCCGCCGGCGCGCTCTCGGGCGGCGCGGTGTTCACCGAGCTGTTCGATCCGCAGAGCGAATTCGACGTCGGGCACATCCGCCTCGCGCGCGACACCGACTTGGTCGTGGTCGCGCCCGCGACCGCGGACCTGATGGCGAAGATGGCGGGCGGCCACGCCAACGATCTCGCGACCGCCGTGCTGCTCGCCACCGACAAACCCATCCTCATTGCGCCCGCGATGAATCCGGCGATGTGGACGCACCGCGCCACGCGACGCAATCTGGCGCGGCTCATCGAGGACGGCGTCGCCATCGTGGGGCCGGACGCGGGCGAGATGGCGGAGCGCGGTGAAGCCGGCATCGGCCGCATGGCGGAGCCAATGGAGATCGCGGCGGCGGCCGAATCGTTGCTGTCGGCATCCGCCGACAAGCCGCTGGCGGGCAAGCGCGTGGTAGTGACATCGGGCCCGACGATCGAACCGATCGACCCGGTGCGCTACATCGCCAACCGTTCGTCGGGCAAGCAGGGCCATGCCATCGCAGCAGCAGCAGCAGCAGCAGGCGCAGAAGTCGTGCTGATCGCCGGGCCGGTGGCGATTCCCGATCCGCCGCGCGTGACCACGGTCAGGGTCGAGACCGCGCGCGAGATGCTCGCCGCCGTCGAGAAGGCGATGCCGGCGGACTGCGCGATCTTTGCCGCCGCCGTCGCCGACTGGCGCGTGGCCGACGCCGGACGCGAAAAGATCAAGAAGGCCAAAGGCGGGACGCCCGCGCTGTCGTTGATCGAGAATCCGGACATCCTCGCGACCATCGCGCAGCGCAAGTCCCGGCGGCCCGCACTGGTGATCGGCTTTGCGGCCGAAACCGAGAAGGTCGTCGCCAACGCGCGCGACAAGCTCAAACGCAAGGGCTGCGACTGGATCGTCGCCAACGACGTGTCACAGGAGACCGGCATCATGGGCGGCGACTCGAACACCGTGCACCTGATCACGCCCGGCAAGGTCGAGTCGTGGCCGCCGCAATCCAAGGACGCCGTCGCGCGGGCGCTGGTCGCGCGCGTCGCATCGGCGCTCGGGGGAGACAAGCGATGACAGAGATACGAGTCATGCGGCTGCCGCACGGCGAAGGCTTGCCCCTGCCAGCGTATCAAAGCGCGCTGGCATCCGGTCTCGATCTTGTCGCGGCGGTTCCCGCCGACGCGCCGGTCATCGTCGCTCCCGGCGAGCGCGCGATGATCCCGACCGGCATCGCGCTTGCGCTGCCTCCGGGCTTCGAAGGCCAGGTCCGGCCACGGTCAGGACTCGCGGCGCGACACGGAGTCACGGTTCTCAATTCGCCCGGAACGGTCGATGCTGACTATCGCGGCGAAGTACAAGTGATTCTTGTAAATTTTGGCCGCAATTCGTTCACAGTCGAGCGAGGTGCGCGCGTTGCACAACTTGTCATCGCAGTTACAATGCAAATTACGCTTTGCGAGGTTGCAAACCTCGATGAAACCACACGTGGCGCCAGCGGTTTTGGTTCTACGGGCGTGGTCTCGGGGGATAACGGATAAAGCGGGTGACGGTTTCTGCGGGAGTAGCGCGGCACCGTCGGCGTTTTCCACCCTGCCAGACGCGCGTCAGAAACCGTAGACCGCTCCAATGTTGCTATTGCCTCGCAAAGGTACGCTTGCCATTGCCGCTGTGCTCGACATCGCACTGCACGCGGATGGACAACCCGTTGCAGCGAAGGCGCTTGCCAATCGCCACCATCTTCCGCCGCGTCACCTCGAACCGGTCTTGCAGGCGCTTGTCCGGATCGGAATTCTGCGCGGGGTGCGCGGGCCGCGCGGCGGCTATGAACTTGCGCGCGATTCGACCGACATCAGCGCCAACGACATCCTGCGCGCGGCCGGAACCGTCGAGGCAGCCGACGGACCGGCGGGAGACGGACCGGCGCTGCTGACTCACGTGGTGGTGCCGATCCTGGAGGAAGCCGAGCAGGCGCTGGCCGAGGCATTATCGAAGATCACCATTGCAGATTTGGCGCAGCTCGCCGAGGACGGCGGGAGCCGGGCCGGCCGAAGCGACTGATCGTCGCGGCATTCCAAAATTCAGCCGAAGTTCCTGCGCTCCGTCATGCTGTCCCACCACGGGCAGACGCCCGACATCACCTGGAA
The DNA here is from genome assembly GCA_050725815.1 of Xanthobacteraceae bacterium. Classification (GTDB taxonomy): domain Bacteria; phylum Pseudomonadota; class Alphaproteobacteria; order Rhizobiales; family Xanthobacteraceae; genus VAZQ01. The sequence goes on along the minus strand of JBOHIG010000327.1, from coordinate 589 downwards.
ATTGCCGTCCATCACTTGCACCGGGCGGCGCATGCCGTTGGCAGCGTTCTGGAGCCGCAAATTGCGCGCAGCCGCCTGCTGCTCGGGCGGCAGCCAGCCGCGATCATGCCCCCACATGCTCGGGCCTTCCTTGCGCTCGTAGGCCTGCCAGGTGTCGGGATCGATCGAACGCGCGCCCCAGCCGTATTCGATCATGAAACCGGACGGCGTCCAGGTGTAGAACGATGTGATGAAGTCCGATGTGTGCCGCCCGATCGTGGTCGCCACGCGGCCTTCGTTCTGCGCGATGTCGAAGCCCTGCCCCATGTCGTCGAGCGAGAACACTTCCATCATAATGTGATGCACGGCGTTCTTGCCGGTGCGGATCATCGCAAGGCTGTGGTGGCGCGGATTGGCGTGCAGGAAATATGCTTCGAAGGGGTGCGAGTAATAGTCGGTGAGGCGGAAGCCGAGCAGGTCGCGATAGAACGGCAACAGCGTCTGGATCGTCTCCGACGTCTCGACATTGAGCACGATGTGACCGAGCCCGAGCGGCCCGGTGCGGAAGCCCGACTTCGCGCGACCTGGCACGAACGGCTCGGACGCGGTC
>JBOHIG010000326.1:0-10463 GCA_050725815.1 Xanthobacteraceae bacterium | reverse complement strand
CCCCTGACCCCTCCCCACAAGGGGGAGGGGAACCGAAGCGCCCTGCGCTCCTTACGAGCAAACGCGCATGATCCCGGAAATCGGCCATTACGCGCTCGTGCTGGCGCTGGGGCTCGCGCTGGTGCAGGCGACGGCGCCGCTTTACGGAGCACAGCGTAACGACCCGGCCCTGATGCGGATCGCGCGTCCGACTGCGGTCGCGCAATTTCTGTTCATCGCGTTGTCGTTTGGCGCGCTCACCGCCTGCTATGTCGGCTCGGATTTTTCCGTCGTCAATGTGTTCGAGAATTCGCATTCCGCAAAGCCCTTGATCTACAAGATCACCGGCGTGTGGGGGAACCACGAGGGCTCGATGGTCCTCTGGGTGTTGATTCTCGCGCTGTTCGGCGCGTTGGTCGCGGTGTTCGGCGGCAATCTGCCGGCTCGGCTCAAGGCCAACGTGCTTGGCGTTCAGGCGTGGATAGCTTTCGCCTTTCTGCTGTTTATTCTCACGACGTCGAATCCATTCCTGCGGCTGTCGCCGGCGCCATTCGAGGGCCGCGACCTCAATCCGCTGTTGCAGGATCCGGGCCTCGCGATCCATCCGCCGCTGCTTTACGTCGGCTATGTCGGGCTCTCGATCTCGTTCTCGTTCGCGGTCGCCGCGCTGATCGAAGGCAAGATCGACGCCGCCTGGGCGCGCTGGGTACGGCCGTGGACCCTGCTCGCCTGGGTGTTCCTGACGCTCGGCATCTCGATGGGCTCGTACTGGGCCTACTATACGCTCGGCTGGGGCGGCTGGTGGTTCTGGGATCCGGTCGAGAACGCCTCCTTCATGCCATGGCTGGTCGCGACCGCACTGCTGCATTCCGCAGTCGTGATGGAGAAGCGCAGCGCTCTGAAGATCTGGACCATCCTGCTCGCGATCCTCGCCTTCTCGCTTTCGCTGATCGGGACGTTCCTGGTGCGCTCGGGCGTGCTGACCTCGGTGCATGCCTTCGCGACCGATCCGACCCGCGGCACCTTCATCCTGGTGCTACTGGTGATCTTCATCGGCGGCGCGCTCGCTCTGTTCGCGTGGCGGGCGCCGCTGTTGAAGCAGGGCGGCCTGTTCGCGCCGGTGTCGCGCGAAGGCGCGCTGGTGCTCAACAACCTGTTCCTGGTGACGGCTTGCGCCACCGTCTTCGTCGGCACGCTCTATCCGCTGGCGCTCGAGGCGATCACTGGCGAGAAGATCTCGGTCGGCGCGCCGTTCTTCAACGCGACCTTCGTGCCCCTATTCATTCCGCTCCTGCTGGCGGCGCCATTCGGCCCGCTGCTGGCCTGGAAGCGTGGCGACCTCTACGGCGCGGCGCAACGGCTGATGGGCGCGGCCGGCATTGCCATCGTGAGCATCGCGATAGTGTTCTCGATCCAGCGCGGCGGGCCGGTAATTCTGCCGTTCGTGGTCGGGCTTGCCGCCTATGTGATCTTCGGCGCGCTCACCGATCTCGCCGAACGCACCGCACTGTTCAGGGGACCGCTCAAGACGGCGCTCCGGCGGGCTGTCGGGCTGCCGCGCTCGACTTGGGGCACGGCGCTTGCCCATCTCGGGCTCGGCGTCACCCTGCTTGGCATCGCCGGCGAGACGCAGCTCGGCGCCGAACGCATCGCCGAGCTCAAGCCAGGACAGTCGATCTCGCTGCGAAGCTACGAGCTTCACTTCGACGGCCTCGTCAATCGCCAGGGTCCGAACTATCGCGATCACGTCGCGCGTTTCACGGTTAGAAGCGGCGGCCAAGTCATCGGCACCATGGAGCCGTCGAAGCGCAGCTTTCCGTCGCGCGCCACGACTCGCACCGAGGCCGCGTTGATGAGCCGCGGCGTCGGCCAGCTTTATCTGTCATTGGGCGATGTCACGTCCGATGGGGCCATCGCGGTGCGGTTCTATGACAAGCCGCTGGTGCTGTTGATCTGGCTCGGCACGGTGGTGATGGTGATCGGCGGCGCGCTCTCGCTCTCCGACCGGCGGCTGCGTGTCGGAGCGCCCAAGCCCGCCAGAGGCAAGCCGGCGATGCAGCCTGCGGAGTAACGCATGCAAAGACTGCGCATCCTCGCTATTCTCATGTCTCTGCTGGCACCATTGTGCATCGCGCCGGCCGCCTTCGCAGTGCAGGCCGACGAGGTGCTATCCGATCCCGCACTGGAGACGCGTGCGCGCGCCTTGTCGCGCCAGTTGCGCTGCATGGTCTGCCAGAACCAGTCGATCGACGATTCGGACGCGCCGCTGGCGCGCGACTTGCGCCTGCTGGTGCGCGAGCGCTTGCAGCAGGGGGATAGCGACCGGCAGATCCTCGACTTCCTGGTCGCGCGCTACGGCGAGTTCGTGCTGTTGCGGCCGCGTGTGAGCTGGCGCACGTCGCTGCTGTGGTTCGGCCCACCGGTGCTGCTACTCGGCGGCGCGCTGGCGCTCTTCCTGCTCGCCCGCCGCCGTGCCGCCGGCGGGACGCCGGCGGCGGAGGACACCCGACTCACACCGGACGAGGAGAGCCGGCTTGCCCGGCTGATGAAGCCGCGCGACCGTTAGCGGCTTTTACCAACTCGAAGGTTTCGCAGTTCCGGGCCCGCGTCCCCGGTAAGCATTTGATATTACAAACAAATAAATCCTGATCCGACCTTACCAAGTTTTAATCCCTCCGCCACGCGGCTGTAAGGAAGCAGCCCCCATCTTTCCCTCACGAGATGCGCAGCGCCTTCGAACCGGGCCCGGGGCGGGACCGGCGCGCTGGAGAAAATGGAGAGACAGAAAATGACCGGCGAAACCAGCCAGACCATCAACAGCACCAACGACACCAACAGCACCAACAGCACCAATGCTCCCAAAGCCCGCGGCGTCCTATCGGCGCGCCGCATAGCGCTTCTTGCCACGACGATCGCCGGTCTGAGCGCCGCCGCGTTCGTCTTCGCACCCAATGTCGACACCCATTTCCCGACCGCCAATGCGCAGAACCTGTCGGAGCAGGCGATGCGTGCGCCGCAGCCCGTCGGCTTTGCCGATATCGTCGAGCGCGTGAAGCCCGCGGTGATTTCGGTTCGCGTGCGGATGAATGCCAAATCCTCGCGGATGAGCATGGACGATCTGCCATTCCCGCAGGGTTCGCCGATGGATCGGTTCTTCCGGCGCTTCGGCTTCCCGGACGATCCGTCCGAAGGCGGCGCGCGGCCCGAGCGTCGCGGCCAGCAGCAGAAGCGCGAGGCCCCCGGCCGGCGCGTGACCGGACAAGGTTCGGGCTTCTTCATCTCCGCTGACGGCTATGCGGTCACCAACAACCACGTCGTGAACAACGCGGACAGCGTCCAGGTCACCTCCGACGACGGCAAGACCCATACCGCGCGCGTGATCGGGACCGATCCGCGCACCGATATCGCACTGATCAAGGTCGACGGCCGCAACGACTTCCCCCACGTCAGCTTCGCTGAAAAGCCTTCGCGGATCGGCGATTGGGTGCTCGCGGTCGGCAATCCGTTCGGCCTTGGTGGCACCGTAACCGCCGGTATCGTCTCGGCCAGCGGCCGCGACATCGGCGCCGGCCCCTATGACGACTTCATCCAGATCGACGCTCCCGTCAATCGCGGCAACTCCGGTGGCCCGACCTTCGACGTCAACGGGCGCGTGATCGGTGTCAACACGGCGATCTTCTCGCCGTCCGGCGGCAATGTCGGCATCGCCTTCGCGATACCGGCCGCAACCGTGAAGTCGGTCGTGGGTCAGCTCAAGGACCACGGCGCAGTGACGCGCGGCTGGATCGGCGTGCAGATTCAACCGGTCACTGCCGAGATCGCCGAGAGCCTCAACATGAAAGAGGCGCAGGGCGCGCTGGTCGCCGAGCCGCAGCCCGGAAGCCCCGCCGTCACGGCCGGCATCCGCGCCGGCGATGTGATCACCGCGGTTGACGGCAAGCCGGTCAAGGACGCGCGCGAGCTCGCTCGCACCATCGGCGCGATGGCGCCCAACACCACGATCAAGCTGACGCTGCTGCGCGATGGCAAGGCGACGACCCTGTCGCTCACGCTCGGCGAGCTGCCGGCGCAGCGCCAGGCCCGCGCCACGCCTGAGCGGAGCAAGCAGGATCGCGGCATGGAAGTTCCGCGCCTCGGCCTCACGCTCGCGCCGGCCGGCGAAGTTGCCGGCAGTGGCAAGGAAGGTGTCGTCGTCACCAATGTCGAGCCGAACGGCGTTGCCGCCGAGCATGGCTTCCGCACCGGCGACGTCATCATGGAAGTCGCCGGCCGACGGGTGAACAACCCCGGCGACGTGCGCAATGCAATCGGTGAAGCGCAGAAGGACGGCAAGCGCACTGTTCTGCTGCGGGTCCGCTCCGGCGACGGAATCAAGTTCGTCGCCATCCGGCTCCGCCGCGCTTGATATCGAAATGGGGCGTTCCGCCGGCATCCGTCGCCCCCGCCGGTGGCACGAACCATGGGGGACGGGCGAGTTAGTTGCCCGTCCCCCGCATCTATGCCTCCGGCCCGAAACCAGTCGCCCGTCGGGCCGGGGTCACACGAGGGGTGGCGGATTGCTCCGCGCCCCTCGAGATTGCTCCGCCGCCCCTCGAAATGCGACAGGCATAGGCCGCGCGCCGGAACTTGAACTGGAGCGCTTTTAGGATACGGTCGCCGTGACGACGCCAACGCAAACGATTCCCTCGACCAGGGACACGCCCTACGGCAGGAATGGCCGGAGCTCCATGCGTCTCCTGATCATCGAAGACGACCGTGATGCGGCCGACTATCTGGTCAAGGCCTTCCGCGAAGTCGGCCATGTCGCCGAGCTTGCGACCGACGGCGAGGAAGGACTCGCGCACGCGCTCGATGGCCAATACGACGTGCTGATCGTCGACCGCATGCTGCCGAGGCTCGACGGCCTTTCCGTCATCGGCGCGCTGCGTAACAAGGGCATCGAGACGCCGGCCCTGATCCTGTCCGCGCTTGCCCAGGTCGACGATCGCGTGAAGGGCCTGCGCGCCGGCGGCGATGACTATCTGCCCAAGCCCTATTCGTTCGCCGAGTTGCTGGCCCGCATCGAGGTGCTGGCGCGCCGCCGCGGCGGCCGCGAGGAAATGCTCTATCGCGTCGCCGATCTTGAACTCGACCGGCTCTCGCATCAGGTCAAACGCGCGGACGAGGAAATCCTGTTGCAGCCGCGCGAGTTCCGCCTGCTCGAATACCTGATGAAGCATGCGGGCCAGGTGGTGACGCGCACCATGCTGCTCGAAAACGTCTGGGACTATCACTTCGATCCGCAAACCAATGTGATCGACGTCCACATCTCGCGGTTGCGATCGAAGATCGATAAGGGGTTTGCACAGCCTTTGCTGCATACGGTGCGTGGCGCGGGTTACATGATCCGTGACAGCAAGTGATGCTGCCGGACCCGCGACGCATTTGCGGGTGACGTATGACGGCCCTCGGTAAGTTGTTTCGCACGACCGCGTTCAAGCTGACGCTGGTCTATATGACCGTGTTCGCGCTGTTCGCGGCGTTCCTGCTTGCCTATTTCGCCTGGAATACCCGCCGCCTCGTCACCCAGCAGATCACCGAAACCGTCAACGCCGAAATCACCGGCCTTGCCGAGCTCTACAAGCAGGGCGGCATCCGCAGACTGGTCTACGCCATCGATGGGCGCGCGGCGCGCCCCGGTTCCAGCCTCTACCTGCTTACGACTGCCGCAGGCGAGGGGCTCGCCGGCAATGTCGGCTCGCTGACGACCGGCGTGCTCGACCGGCAGGGCTGGACCGAGACCGCCTATCGCCGGATCGAAGTTCAGGACACGACCGACCACTATGCGCTGGTCCGCGTCGCACAGCTTTCGGGCGGCTTCCGCCTGCTGGTCGGGCGCGATCTGGACGAGCGCGAACGGCTGCACAGCGTCATCATCAGCGCCGGGCGCTGGTCGATCGCGGTCGTGGTCGTGCTCGGGCTTGCCGGGGGGTTTTTCGTCACGCGCCGGGTGCTGCGGCGCATCGACGCCATGACCGGTACGACGCAGACCATCATGCAGGGCGATCTTTCGGGCCGCCTTCCGGTTTCCGGCACCGGCGACGAAATCGACCGGCTCGCCGAAAACCTCAACACCATGCTCGACCGCATCGAGGCGCTGATGCGCGGCATCCAGGAGGTGTCGGATAACATCGCGCACGATCTCAAGACGCCGCTCACGCGTCTGCGCAACCGCGCCGAGGAGGCGCTGCGCATGGCCGAGGATGAATCGCAATACCGCGCGGCGCTGGAGGGCACAATCGAGGAGTCGGACGCGCTCATCAGCACCTTCAACGCGCTCTTGATGATCGCACGCGCGGAATCCGGCCATGCCCGCGACGGCATGAGCGAGTTCGACGCCGCCGAAATCGCCCGCGACGTCGGCGAGCTCTACGAGCCGCTCGCCGACGACAAGGGCCTCAACCTGCGGGTCGAAGCGCCTGTGGCTGCGCCGGTGCACGGCAATCGCGAGCTCATCAGCCAGGCTCTCGCCAACCTCGTGGACAACTCCATCAAATACGCCGCGCCTGCCAACGGCATTGCGGCTTCGGGGGACACCGCAGATGGCGCGGCGCGAGAGCTTATCGCGGTCAACGGCGCGCAGCCGGAGATCGTGGTTCGCGCGGTAGGCGAGGGCGACCGTATCCTGCTGTCGGTTGCGGACGCGGGGCCTGGCATTCCGGAAGTCGACCGCGACCGGGTGGTCCGGCGGTTCGTGCGGCTCGAGCAGAGCCGGTCGTTGCCGGGCTCGGGCCTCGGCCTCAGCCTCGCCCAGGCGGTCGCCCGCCTCCATGGCGGCGAATTGCGGCTCGAGGACAACCAGCCTGGCCTGCGCTCCACTATCGCGTTGCCGCGCAGCGGGCCCGCGTCCGCGGCAGGGTGACGATCCGCGCGCGACACGTTATTTGACCGATATGGATACGGTCGGTCCGAAGGCGCTCGCGCGGGGCATCGTCGCAGCGCCACGCCTGTTTGCTCCCGACGAGGCGCAAAAGCGCGTCGATGTCTGGCTTGAGCAGCAGGACGGCACGCCCGCCGGCCCGCCTTTGCGGAGGCTGCTGGCCGAGCATTCCGAGGTGAGCGCGCTGGTCACGGGGCTGGCCGATGGATCGCCTTATCTGTGGGACCTTGTCTGCGCCGATCCAGAGCGGCTTCTGGCGCTGCTCGAATCCGATCCGGATGAGCATTTCAGCGCTATCCTTGCCGGTGTCGTGGCAGCCGTTGCGGCAACATCGGACGAGGCGGAGGCAATGCGCGAGCTTCGCCGCATGAAAGCGGAAGCTGCGCTCCTGATTGCGCTGGCCGACATCGGCGGCGTGTGGACGGTTACTCGCGTCACCGCCGCGCTGACCGCGCTTGCAGACGCTGCCGTCGGCGCCGCTGTGCGCCATGTGCTTGGCCGCGCCGCGCATGACAGCAGGCTGCGTCCGCGCGACGCCACGCGTCCGGAGGAGGGCAGCGGTTACATCGTGCTTGCGATGGGCAAGATAGGCGCGCACGAGCTCAATTATTCGAGCGACATCGACCTCATCGTGTTCTACGACGCCGCCGCATCGTCTCTCGCACCAGGCGTCGAGCCGGCGCCGTTCTATGTGCGCCTCACGCGCACATTGGTGAAGCTGCTGCAGGAACGCACTCCCGACGGCTACGTGTTCCGCACCGATCTGCGGCTGCGGCCCGACCCGGCGTCGACCCAGATCGCGGTGTCGACAGCGGCGGCGCTCGATTACTACGAGAGCATCGGTCGCAACTGGGAGCGCGCGGCCTATATCAAGGCGCGCCCCTGTGCCGGCGACATCGCGGCGGCAGACAAGCTGCTTGGCGATCTGTCGCCGTTCGTGTGGCGCAAATATCTCGACTTCGCCGCGGTCGCCGACATCCACGACATGAAGCGGCAAATTCATGCCTATCGTGGCCATGGCGAGATCGCGGTCGAGGGCCACAACGTCAAGCTTGGCCGCGGCGGCATCCGCGAGATCGAATTCTTCGTCCAGACCCAACAGCTCATCGCCGGCGGGCGCCATCCGGAACTGCGAGGACGCGAGACGCTGGCGACGCTTGCCGCGCTCGCCGACGGCGAATGGATCGGCGCCGGCGCCCGCGATGATCTGGCGGCGGCCTATGCGTTCCTGCGCTCGGTCGAGCACCGCTTGCAAATGGTGGCCGACGAGCAGACCCACACCCTGCCCGGCGACCGCGACGGGCTTGAGCGGTTCGCCCGCTTCCTCGGCTTTGCCGACCGAGACGCCTTCGCCGAGGTGCTGCTCGCGCATCTGCGCAATGTGCAGCGCCACTACGCGACGTTGTTCGAAAGCGCGCCGGCGGCCGAGGCGCGAGCCCGGGCGCTGAACTTCCCCTCCGACGCGGATGACCGCGAGACCCTCGACAAGCTCACCGCCATGGGATTCCGGCAGCCGCTCGAAGCGTCCGCGCGCGTGCGCCAGTGGCTTGCCGGCGGCTACCGCTCGCTGCGCAGCGAGTCGGTGCGTCAGCAGCTTGCCGAGCTTGTCCCCCTCCTGCTCACGCATTTCGCCCGCTCCGCCAACCCCGACGCGGCGTTGCTCACCTTCGACCGTTTCGTCGGTGCGCTGCACGGCTCCGGGCGGCTGTTCTCGCTGCTGCGGCAAAATCCCGACCTCATCGCATTGATTGCGCTGGTGCTTGGGACCGCGCCGCGGCTGGCCGACAGCTTGGCGCAGTTCCCCGACGTGATGGATGCCGTAGTCGATCCCGGTTTCTTTGGCGCGCTGCCCGAGGAGACTGAACTGAATGCCGGGTTCGAGCGTTCGGTTCGTCAATCAGGCAGTTCCGAGGACTTTCTCGATCGTATTCGCATCTTCGCGCAGGAACAGATGTTCCTGATCGGCACCCGCATTCTCTCCGGTACCGTGTCGGCGGAGCAGGCGGGCGAAGCCTATGCACGGCTGGCCGACATGCTGATCCGATCGCTGCATGGAGCGATCGAGAAGAGTTTCGCCGAACGACACGGCCGCATCGCAGGGCAGGAAACCGCCATCCTTGCGCTCGGCAAGCTCGGCGGCCGCGAGATGACGGCGAACTCCGACCTCGACCTGATTGTCATCTACAGCTTCGACGACGAGACGCCGGAGTCGAGCGGGTCGCGGCCACTCTACGGCCCGCAATACTTCACGCGCCTGACGCAACGTCTCATCAACGCGCTCACGGCGCAGACCAATTACGGGGTGCTCTACCAGGTCGATATGCGGCTGCGCCCGTCGGGCCGCGCCGGGCCGCTCGCCACCCGGATCGACAGCTTCGCGAGCTATCAGGAGACCGAGGCATGGACCTGGGAGCACATGGCGCTCACACGGGCGCGCGTGGTGTCAGCCTCGCCCGCTTTCGCGGCGCGCATCGAGGATGCGATCCGCGCCGTCCTATGCACGCCGCGCGATGCCGAGGCGATTGCCGGCGACGTTACCGAGATGCGCCAGGCGATCGCGCGCGAGAACAGCGAAGACGACCGTTGGGACCTGAAATATGCCGCCGGCGGCCTAATCGACCTCGAATTCATCGCCCAGTACCTTCAACTCGTCCATGCGGCGACCACGCCGGACATCCTCGATACCTCAACCGGCCGCGTGTTCGACAAGGCCTGGCGGCTGGGCCTGCTGGCAACCGCGCACGCGGAAGTGCTGCGCCCGGCGGTACGCCTCTATCACGACCTCACGCAGATCCTGCGGCTTTGCCTGCCGGGTACGTTCGATCCGAAGACCGCTGCCCCCGAGCTATGCAGCCTGCTTGCGCGCGCAGCCGACGTGCCCGACATCGCGACACTCGACGCATTCGTTGCCGAAACGCAGGCGAAGGTACGCAGGAGCTTCGTGCAAATCTTGGACAGTGGCGCATAATCTGCGGTAGCCGCCGCTCAGCGCGCGCTGCGCTGCGCCGCCGGAGTGAGGGGCAGCGCATCGGTCGCGTCGAGGGCGGTCTCCTCTACGTCGCGGTTCTGTGGGGCGCTGCCGTCGACCGGCAGTCGTAGCTGCACGATCGTGCCTTTGCCCGGTGTCGAGCGGATGCGCATCGTTCCGCCGTGCAGCTCGGTGAGCGATCGCGCAATCGCCAAGCCCAGTCCCGACCCCTGATGGCTCTTGGTGAGCTGGCTCTCGACCTGCTCAAACGGCCGCCCGAGCTTGGCGAGCGCGTCCTTCGGGATGCCGATCCCCGAGTCCACGATTGCGATCCGCACCCAGCCCGACGCCGCGCGCGCGCGCACGGTGATGCTGCCTCCCTCCGGCGTGAACTTGACCGCATTGGAGAGCAGGTTGAACAGGATCTGCTTCACCTTCCGCTCATCCGCCTCGATGGTCTCTACCCCTGGTGCGAGGGTTAGCCTCAACCCAATGCCATGGTTGCTGGCTCGCTCCCGCACCATGGTGAGCGCACTCTCGAGCACCTCTGGCAGCGAGAAGCGCTCCACCTCCAGCTCCAGCTGGCCGGCCTCGATC
>JBOHIG010000325.1:0-4928 GCA_050725815.1 Xanthobacteraceae bacterium | reverse complement strand
GGTGGGTAGCGAATGTCAAATCCACTCCACTAGCGGGCTCAGCCGAATGCAGCCGTGCGGCCCGTGTCTTGAACACGGGGCGCGCGGTCCCATATCCGAAGGGCGAGGACGACCTCGCGTTCCCCTGATCAATTGGGTAGGGACGGCCCTCCAACGGAGGCGCGTCATGGCTTGGCTCTACCTTCTCGTCGCCGGGTTGTTCGAAGTCGCCTGGGCGATCGGTCTCAAATACACCGAGGGTTTCTCGCGGCTGCTGCCGTCGCTGTGGACGGTCGGCAGCATGATCGTGAGCCTATGGTTTCTCGCCCTAGCGCTGAAGACACTGCCGGTGGGAACGGCCTATGCAGTTTGGACCGGTATCGGCGCGGTCGGCGTCGCGATCCTCGGCATCGTGTTGTTCGCCGAGCCGGCGACGGCCGCACGGCTGGGCTGCATCGGATTGATCGTGGCAGGTATCGTCGGGCTGAAGTTGGTCACGTAAGCTTCGCTTGATGTCGACCGACAGCACTGCACCGGCCCCGCTGTTCAAGCTGTTGCTGCTGCTGTGGCTCGGCGGCATCACGCTGCGCGTGACCATCCTGGCGGTGCCGCCGGTGATCCCGCTTATCCATGACGACCTGCATCTGTCGGAAACGCAGGTGGGCCTCCTGATGGGGCTGCCGCTGGCGATGTTCGCGATCGCGGCATTGCCCGGCTCGCTCCTGGTCGCGCGCTACGGTGCGCTGCGGACGCTGATCGTCGGCATGGTGATCACCGCGCTCGCAGGCAGCGCACGCGGCGGCGCGTTCAGCATCCTCACGCTCTACGCCGCGACGCTCGCAATGGGCTTCGGTGTCGCCGTCATGCAGCCGGCACTTCCTGCGCTGGTGCGGGAATGGGTGCCGCAGCGTACCGTGCTCGCCAGCGCCATGGCCAGCAACGGCATGCTGGTCGGCGCGACGCTCGCGTCGATCTTCACCATCCCTTTGGTGCTTCCGCTGGTCGGCGGGAGCTGGCGGCGCGATCTTGTCGTGTGGTCGGCGCCGGTGCTGCTGATCGCGCTCGTGTTCATGCTCGGCCCGAAAGACGACGGGCCCGCGTCAGCGAGCGGCGATGTCGCGCATCGCTGGTGGCCCGACTGGAAGAAGCCGCTGACCTGGATTCTCGGCCTCACTTTCGGCAGCAACAACAGCATCTACTTTGCCACCAATGCATTCCTGCCGGACTATCTCTCCAGCCAGGACCGCGCGGATCTGATCGGCCCCGGTTTGGGCTGGCTCAACGGCGCGCAATTCCTCGCGACGTTCATCCTGATGCTGGCGGCAGAGCGGCTGACAGGACGCATCTGGCCCTACCTCGTGTTCGGGCTGATGACGATTGCGGCGATCATCGGCATCATTCACAGCACCGGCCCGTGGGTCGTTTTCTGCGCCGCGGTGGTCGGGTTCGCGACGGCGATGACATTCGCCGTCGTGCTGTCGCTGCCGCCGCAACTGAGCGCGCCCGGCGACGTCCACCGCACCGCCGCCGGCATGTTCACCATCAGCTACACGATTGCGGTGATCGTCCCGACGCTGAGCGGTGCGTTGTGGGATCTGACCGGCGTTCCGTGGACGGCGTTCGTGCCGCTGAGCGTGTGCGGCGTCGTGCTGACGGTGCTCGGCATGGTGCTGAGCGGTTACAAAGCTCCCGCAATCAGTCGCGCATCATCCGCTCCTTAGAATTGCTAAAACCTACAACGCTTTACATCCATTACGCCGCGGCAGTAAGCATCGGACGGGCGACGATCGGGATCTGCCAATGTCCAGCAGCGTATTCGTTCAAGCAGCCATGATCCTTCTACGCGAGGGATTGGAAGCGCTACTCGTCCTTGCGGCGCTCGCGGCCTATCTGAAGAAGGCCGGCGCAGAGCAGCGCCTGACGGCGCTCTATGCCGGTGCCGGTGTCGCCGTTCTGGCGAGCCTCGTTGCGGCGTTTCTGTTCCAGACGCTGAACGACGGCGCGCACAACGACATCCTCGAAGGCGTCGTCATCCTCGTCGCTGCCGCGCTGATGCTCTATGTCAGCGGTTGGCTGCTCGTGCGGCAGGATCCGCGCGCATGGCAGAGCTATCTCAAGGAGCGCGCCGACCAGGCGCTTGCCCGGCGCACCGGCTTGGCAGTCGCGACGCTCGCATTCCTGGCGGTGTTCCGCGAGGGAGCGGAAACCGTGTTGTTCGTGTACGCGCTGGCAAAGACCTCCGGCGGGTGGAGCTGGGCGCTCCTGGCCGGGCTCGGTGCTGCCGCAATTGGCTTGGTGTTCTTGTTCTATTTCATCAACTTCGTCGCGCAGCGGTTGCCGTTGCGGCCGCTGTTCCTCCTGACGTCGGCGTTCCTGTTCGTGATGGCGGTCAAGTTCATCGGTGAGGCGATCCTGGAGTTCCAGGAGCAGCTCATCGTGCCAATGAATCCGGTTGCGTCCATGGTGTGGCTGCTCGACATCGGCTTCAACCCGACCCGGGAAGCGCTCATCGCGCAAGGTGCCGTGATCGCCGCCGCGATCATCACCTTTCTGATCTGGCATCGCAGCGCCAGCCGCGAACCGACCAAAGCGGCCTGAACGGCTCGAAATCAGGATGCTGATGGCGTTTTGAACCAATCCACACCGCTGGCCTGCGTGTCAGGCCATTGCGATAGCGACCGGCCGCGCTACAAACCACGCTTCCGGCCACCCCGAGGCCGCAGATCGATGGCGCGGCCTGAATGTCCCTGAAAACCAGCAGTGGCGCGAGCGAGCGTTCCGGCAAGGCCGACGCGCTCCGGGCGCGCATCTTGCTGGTCGTGCTCTGCTTCGGCTGGGGCACCACGTGGGTGACGATGCGGATCGCGCTCACCGAGTTCCCGCCGTTCAGCATGCGGGTCGCGACGCTGTCGATCGGCGCCGTGGTGCTGACCGCGTTCGCCTGCTTCCAGGGACGCACGCTCCGCATCGCCAGCCGCCGCACCTGGGTGCACATCTGTATGGCGTCGTTGTTCAACATCGTCGCGTTCAGCGTGTTCACGCCGTTCGCGCAGCTTGCCGCCGAGACATCGCGGGTCGCGATCATGGTCTACACGATGCCGATCTGGGCGGCGATGCTGGCTTTGCCGATCCTCGGCGAGCAAATGACGCCGACCCGCACCGTGGCGCTCGCGCTTTGCATTGCCGGGATGTCGATCCTGATCGCGCCGCTCGCAAGCCTGGGAATCCCATTCGGGATCATGCTCGCACTCGGCGCAGCCGTCAGTTGGGCCGCCGGTACCGTGTACCTGAAATGGGCGAAGCTCGACGGCGATCCGATGGCGATCACGATCTGGCAGCTTGCGTTCGGCATCGCCGTGGTCGCGATCTGCCTGCCGGTATTCGAAGGCACGCCCAAGTTCGACGCGGGCGCGTGGGCGCTGTTCGGGCTGATCTACTCCGGCATTGTCGGTTCGGGGATTTGCTATTTTCTGTGGTTCAGCATCGTGAGGCGCTTGCCGGCGTCGACCTCCGCGATCGGCATTCTTGCGTCTCCGGTGATCGGCGTGATCACCGCGATGATCGTGCTGGGCGAACGACCGACATGGTTCGACGCGATCGGATTTGCGCTGATGCTGGCCGCCTCGGCTTGCGTGGTGCTGCGGCCCGACGGCGCGACGCGCTCCGAGCGGTGACGCTACAAGAAGCTCTGCGGATCGACGTCCACGTCGAGCCTGATGTTGCCTTTTTTCCTCGGCGCCTTTGCCGTCCACTCACGCAGATAAGCGGAGAGGTCGAAGCCGCGCGGCGATCGCACCAGGATACGGAAGCGATACCGTCCACGCACCAATGCGAGCGGCGCTTCGGCGGGACCTAATACGCGCACGGTCTCGTCGCGCGGCGCAGCGCTGACGAGCCTGCGCGCAAAGCCCTCGGCCGCATGTCGGTCGGGGCCCGACACCAGCAAGCTCGCCAGCCTTCCGAACGGCGGGTACGCCGTCTTCTCGCGCAGCGCGATCTCGGTCGAATAGAAAGTGTCGCGGTCGCACGCGATCAGCGCCTTCATCACCGGGTGCTCGGGCTGATGCGTTTGCAGGAAGCCGATGCCGCGGCCCTCCTCGCGCCCCGCGCGGCCGACCACCTGATGCAGAAGCTGGAACGTGCGCTCGGCCGCGCGCGGATCGCCATTGGCGAGCCCGAGATCGGCATCGACGATGCCGACCAGATTGAGCTTAGGGAAATGGTGCCCCTTGGCGACGAGCTGCGTGCCGATGACGATGTCGAATCGGCCCCGCGCCACATCGTCGAGCTCCTCACGCAGGCGATCGACCGATTCGACCAGATCGCTGGACAGCACGAGGATGCGCGCGTCCGGAAACAGCTCCGACACCTCCTGCTCCAGCCGTTCGACGCCTGGCCCGACCGGTGCAAACGAGTCGGTCGCTTCGCATTTTGGACATTGGTCTGGCAGCGGCATCGCAAAGCCGCAATGGTGGCACACAAGTCGCCGCCGGAAGCGATGATCCACCAGCCACGCATCGCAGTTCGGACAAGCGAGCCGGTAGCCGCAATTGCGGCAGAGCGTGAGCGGCGCAAAGCCACGGCGGTTGAGGAACAACAATGCCTGCTCGCCGCGCTCGACGGCTGTCTTCACCGCCTCCGCCAATCGCGGGGTGATGAAGCGGCCGCGCGGCGGTCCCTCGCGCTTGAGATCGATCGCCTCGATGCCGGGCAGATGCTGGCCGCCGAAGCGCTCCGGCAGCTTCAGCCGCCGGTAACGTTCGCGCCGCGCATTCACCTCGGTTTCCACCGATGGCGTCGCCGAGGACAGCACGACGGGAATGCCGGCGACGCTCGCACGAACCACCGCCATGTCGCGGGCATGGTAGCGCACGCCGTCCTCCTGCTTGTAGGCGGGATCGTGCTCCTCATCGACCACGATCAGGCCGAGGTCTTTGTAAGGCAGGAAC
>JBOHIG010000324.1:0-22122 GCA_050725815.1 Xanthobacteraceae bacterium | reverse complement strand
CAGAACAAGATCCTGCGCGTGCTGGTCGACCAGACCTTCCAGCGCGTCGGCGGCGGCAACAAGCTCACCGTCGACGTGCGCATCGTGTCATCGACCTCGCGCAACATCGAGGCCGAGATTGCCGCCGGCAAGTTTCGCGAGGACCTCTACCACCGGCTCTCCGTCGTGCCGGTGCGGGTGCCGCCGCTGGCGGAGCGGCGCGAGGATATCTCGGACCTCGTGCACTACTTCATGGGCCAGATCTCGCAAGCCACCGGCCTGCCCAAGCGGCTGATCGGCGAGGACGCCATGGCGGTGCTGCAATCGCACGACTGGCCGGGCAATGTGCGCCAGTTGCGCAACAACGTGGAGCGGCTGCTGATCCTTGCCGGCGGCGAGCCCGACGCCGTCATTGCTGCCTCCATGCTGCCGCAGGATGTCGGCTCGATGGTGCCCTCGATGCCAAACGGCAACGGCGGCGAGCACCTCATGGGCATGCCGCTGCGCGAGGCGCGCGAGGTATTCGAGCGCGAATACCTGGTCGCGCAGATCAGCCGCTTCGGCGGCAACATTTCCAAGACTGCCGAGTTCGTCGGGATGGAGCGCTCGGCCTTGCACCGCAAGCTCAAGGCGCTGGGGATCGATTAGCGGAGTTTGTATGCGCAGCGACTCCGGGCGGCGTTCGCGCTGGCCCACAACTCGGACTCTGGCCCCGACACGCGCGTTGCACGGCCCGCGGCATTGACCTTTTTGAGGCAGGTTGCGCACCCTGAGGTTCTACAGAGCCGACCTGAAACTCTGGCGTGCCGGAACTTGTGGCTGCGGAACTTTGCCTGAACGGAACTTGGGTTGGTGAGGGATCGGCAATAGCGCAGACGAACAGTTGCAACGCGGAAATCGACCGACATTTCGGAACAGAATTTTTGGTTCGCTCGTTTCGTCCTTTGAGCCGATGCGCACGGTGAGGAAGGAGCCGACACAGTCGGCAAAAACGACGAGAGGAACCTTCCAATGAGAGACAAATTGCTCATCAGTACAGCCATCGTGTTGGCCAGTTTGGCCTATGCGTCGGCACAGAACCTGCCCGGAGGTGAACCATCCGAAAAATCGCCTAGCGGCTCGGTGCAGGGATCGCCAGGCGGTAGTGGAGCGCAGCAGCCAGCGCCATCGCAACGCACACAGGAATCTCAGCGTGACCAAAGCGCGGGCCAAGGCTCGGGCCAGGACAATCGGACCACCGGTCAAGGCCAGAGCGAGGAACGCAAGGGCAAGCAGGCGCAGCCGAAACCTAAGCCGGGTCAGCGTAAGCAGACCACCAGTCAGGGCCAGCGCGAGGAAGGCAAGGGGAAGAAGCAGGCGCAGCCGAAGCCCAAGCCGGACCAGCGTAAGCAGACCACCAGTCAGGGTCAGCGCAAGCAGGGCAAGGGCAAGCAGGCGCAGCCAAACACCGAACAGGATCAGACCACCGGTCAAGGTGCGCAACGTCAGGGACAGCAAGGCCAGCAAGGATCGATGGATCGACGCGGCGAAGCCCAAGGACAAGCGCAAGGGCAGACCCGCGGCCGCGTTGAACTGAATGCCCAGCAGCAGACGCGTATTCGACAGACGATCTTCGCACGGTCCGACGTGCCGCGCCTGACCAGCGTCAACTTCTCGGTCCAGGTCGGCACTGTTGTTCCGGCACGGGTGAGGGCGATTCCGGTGACCGCAGAGCTCATCGAGATCCGTCCGGCATTCCGTAATCATCTGTTCTTTGTGGTGCGCGACGAGATCGTCATTCTCGACCGCCGCCGCAGGATCGTCGCGATGATTCCGGTCGCGTCCTCCCGCGCCCAAGTCGGCGTTCGCGGCAGCGGCAGCGTCGAAACCATGTCGTTGAGCGTGGCGGAAATCCGGCAAGTGCAACTCGTCCTGATCGAGCGGGGATTCGCGCTCGAGGTTGACGGAGTGCTCGGGCCGCGCACGCAGCAGGCGTTGATCCAGTTCCAGCGGCGGGAAGGCTTGCAGCCCACCGGACGGATCGATAGTCGGACAATCGCAACGCTCGGCGTGTCCGTCAGTTCTGGCGGGCAGGGCGAACCTTCCACCACCGGCCAGGGTGGCGGTGCGCAGCAATCGCCTTCCCAGGGGCCGGCAGCGGGTCAACGTGACCCCGCAATGGGACGTCAGCAGCAGGGCAGCCAGTCGGGTGCCGCGCCCCGCAGCGGCCAGAACGGAAAGTCCGACAACGGCAGCCAACCCTCGACCACCGGCCAGGGCAGCGGCTCGTCACAGCAGCCCATGGACCGGGGTGCCGAGGCCCCCAAGGGCAAGTCAGGCAGCCCGCCGGGCAAGTCAGGCAGCCCGCCGGCCAAGCAGGCTCCGCAGGGCAGCGCCGGCGCTGGCGGTAGTGCACCAATGCAGGGCGGTCAAGGCCAGTCGAAGTAGCTTTTCGCTCACTATAGCGTAGCCACGGAGTGCAATGGCCCCGCCTCGGCGGGGCCATTTGCTGATCGGGAACACGCCCGGGTCTTGCACTTGCAAGGGCCCGCAATAGCGGGCATCCGTCATCGAACCATCGGCCCTCGTCAGATCCACAGCCAGAGCATGTCCCGCATCGCCTATGTGAACGGCCGCTACCGGCCCTGGCGCGAGGCCTGCGTCCATATCGAGGATCGCGGCTACCAGTTCGCCGACGGGGTGTACGAGGTCTGCGAGGTTTCCGGCGGCCGCATGGTCGATGAGCGCCGTCACATGGCGCGGCTCGCGCGCTCACTCGAGGCGCTGCGGATTCCGATGCCGATGGCGCCCGCCGCGCTTGGCGTGATCATGCGCGAGACAATCGGCCGCAACCGGGTTCGCGATGGCATCGTCTATCTACAGATCACGCGCGGGATTGCCCGGCGCGACCACGCGTTTCCTCCGCCTGGCACCAGCCCGAGCATCGTCGTCACCGCGCGCAATCTCGACGCCGGCGCCGCCACGGCTCTGGCCGGCGAGGGGGTCGGCGTTGTCACCGTTCCGGACAACCGCTGGAGCCGCGTCGACATCAAGTCGGTTGCATTGCTGCCCAACGTGCTCGCCAAGCAGGCGGCACGGGAGCAGGGCGCGCGCGAGGCATGGTTCGTGGATAACCAAGGGCGGGTGACGGAGGGGTCCTCCAGCAATGCCTGGATCGTCACGGAGGCCGGCAAAGTGGTCACCCGCGCGGCCGACAGCGGCATCCTGCGCGGCATCACCCGCGACGTGCTGATCGAGGCTATCTCCGCGCAAAATCTGGACTTTGAGGAACGCGCCTTCACGGTGGAGGAAGCGCTTTCGGCGCGCGAGGCCTTTATCACCTCGGCCAGCCAGATCGTGATGCCGGTGGTGCGGATCGATGGCCGGCCGGTGGGCGATGGCCGGCCCGGTCCAGTCGCCCTCGCGCTGCGGGAGGACTTCCGGCGCCACACGGAATTGGCTTGAAAACGGCCCCGGCGGCGCGTCCGGAGGGTCTTTCACTCCAACTTACGCTTGCACCGGTGCGTTACCTGCCCTGTAATGGGCGTTGCCCGCGCTTCCGTGAACGAACATGCCAGAATCAGGGGCACGGCGGCCGGGCGACAAGCTTGCGGGAAGGGGCCCGCGGGCAAAAAACTCGGAACAACGACAATGGCGGCCGACCGCTCACAAAACTTACAAGACACCTTCCTCAATCATGTCCGCAAAAGCAAAACCCCACTCACCATTTTCCTGGTGAATGGCGTCAAGCTCCAGGGCGTGGTCACGTGGTTCGATAATTTCTGTGTGCTGCTGCGGCGCGATGGGCATTCGCAGCTTGTGTACAAGCACGCCATCTCGACGATCATGCCGGGTCATCCGATCCAGCTGTTCGAAGGGGCCGAGGAGGCGCCGGCGGTCGGGGACAAGGTCTGATTGGAACCCCGCCGGTTTGATAAGCGCAGCCACCGCCCGGGCCCCCGCGAAGGTCCGGCGACCGGACGCGCTATTGTCATCGAACCTCATCTGCGTGGCCGCACGGCGCGCGGAACACAGCTTTTCCAGCGCTCGCCCGAGGCTAAGCTCGACGAGGCGGTCGGGCTCGCGCACGCCATCAATCTTGATGTGATCTCGTCCGGGATTGTCCCGCTCACCGACATCCGTCCCGCGACCTTCATCGGCAAAGGCAAGGTCGAGGAGTTCGCCGGCATCGTCAAAGGCGAGGAGGCGGGTATCGTGGTGATGGATTGCGCGCTCTCGCCGGTGCAGCAGCGCAACCTCGAAAAGGCCTGGGACGCGAAGGTGGTCGACCGCACCGGGCTCATCCTGGAGATCTTCGGCCGCCGTGCGCACACGCGGGAAGGCGCGTTGCAGGTGGAGCTCGCGCATCTCAACTACCAAAAGAGCCGCCTGGTGCGGTCGTGGACCCACCTGGAGCGCCAGCGCGGCGGTTTCGGCTTCCTCGGCGGCCCGGGCGAGACCCAAATTGAGGCCGACCGGCGGATGATCGAGGAGCGGGTCGCACGCATCGAGGACGATCTCGAAAAGGTCAAACGCACCCGCAGCCTGCACCGCAAGAGCCGCAAGCGCGTTCCGTACCCGATCGTCGCGCTGGTCGGCTACACCAATGCCGGCAAGTCGACGCTGTTCAACCGGATGACGCGGTCGGAAGTCCTGTCCGCCGACATGCTTTTCGCCACGCTCGACCCGACCCTGCGCGCGGTCGATTTGGCGCATGGAGCGCGGATCATTCTCTCCGACACCGTCGGCTTCATCTCCGACCTACCGACCATGCTGGTGGCGGCGTTTCGCGCCACGCTGGAAGAGGTGATCGAGGCCGACGTCATCCTGCACGTGCGCGACGTCTCGCACCAGGATGCGGAGGCGCAGTCGCAGGACGTGGACACGGTGCTGCGGCAGCTTGGGATCGATCCGGAGCAGGGCGAGCGCGTGCTGGAAGCCTGGAACAAGATCGACCTGCTGGACGAGGACGCCCGCACCCGGATGTTCAATCTCGCCGAACGGCAGCCGCCGGAACGGCGGCCGGTGCCGGTGTCGGCCGCGACCGGGGAGGGATTCGATGTGCTGATGACCGAAATAGAGACGCGCGTCGCCAGCAAGCGCGTCGTGTTCGACCTGGTGCTCGACGGCGCCGACGGCGCCGGCATCAGTTGGCTACACCGTAACGCCGAGGTGCTGGGCAGGCGCAACCGGGATGACGGCAAGGTCGTCATGAATGTGCGGGTCGATCCGGCCAAGGCGGAGGTCGTGCGGGCGAAGTTCGGCGGGTGAGGCGTCAATCGCCACTACAGCCACTACGTTTTGTGGCGTCCGCGATGACAACGTCCGCCTATTTCTCCGCCTTCTTCGCCTCGTCCCACAGCGCGTCCATCTCGGCGAGGGTCGATTGCGCGGGCGTCTTGCCGCGGACAGAGAGCGCACGCTCGATCGAGCCGAAGCGCCGGCGGAATTTCTCGTTGGTTGCGCGGAGCACGGCTTCCGGGTCGGCATCAAGATGCCGCGCCAAGTTGACCACCGCAAACAGCAGATCGCCGACTTCGGCCGAAGCGTCGACATGCTTGCCGGCAGTGAGGTCGGCTTCGATCTCGTCCGCTTCCTCGCGGATCTTGGCAAGCACCGCCAGCGGGTCGTTCCAGTCGAAGCCGACCTTGCCGGCCTTCTGTTGCAGCTTGAGTGCACGGGTCAGGGCAGGGAGCGCCACCGGCACCCCGGCGAGCGCTCCGTCGTCAGGCTTGCCGCCGGGCTTCGCGGCCTTTTCCTCCTGCTTGATCCGCTCCCACAATCCTTCGACCGCCTGCGCATCCAGGCCGCGCTGATCCCCGAATACATGCGGATGCCGGCGCAAGAGCTTCTGCGTGATCGCCTCGACCACCGCGCCGAAGTCAAAAACGCCTTGCTCCTCGGCCATGCGAGCGTGAAAGACGACCTGAAGGAGGAGGTCGCCAAGCTCCTCGCGCAGATCGTCGAGATCGCCACGCGCAATGGCGTCCGCGACCTCATAGGCTTCCTCGAGAGTGTAAGGCGCGATGGTCGCGAAGTTCTGCTCGAGATCCCAGGGACAGCCGGTGCCCGGTGTGCGCAGCGCCGCCATGATCTCCAAGAGGCGATGGATGTCGCGGGAAGGGGTCATCGGTGGGTGGTCCGGCGGAATGGCCGGACACATCTACCAGACCGAGGGGCAGCTTGCGACCGCGGCGGTACTACACCGCAAATCGCCGCTCTTGCTCTAATGCCCGGACCGGTCCTGACCGCGGCTGGCCTCGAACAGGAACCAGCAGCGCTTCTCGGCTTCGTCGATGAAAACTTCGAGCAGGCTTGCGGTCGCGACATCCTCGTGGTCGTCGGCGAGCTTATGGGCCTTGCGCATGTTTTCGATGTGCGCCTTGTTGTCGGCCATCAGCTCCGAAAGCATATCGCCGGGCGGAACGAACTCCTCGTCATTATCTTCGACACGCTGAAGCTTGGCGATATGGCCGATCGAGCGGATGGTGCCGCCGCCGATCTTGCGGACCCGCTCGGCGAGGACATCGACGCTGGCATCGATCTGAGCGGCCTGTTCGTCGAGCAGCAGGTGGTAGTCGCGGAAATGCGGACCGCTGACGTGCCAGTGGAAGTTCTTGGTCTTGACGTGGAGCGCGAATGTGTCGGCAAGCAATCCGTTGAGCGCGGCCGAAATTTCCGAGATGGCATCGTCGGAGAGATCGGTCGGGGTGTTCAAGCGAGCGACGGGGTCGCGCGGTTCGAGCTTTCGAACCTTGCTGGACATCGGGGCAACTCATGAAGGGGTCAGGGACGGCGGCCGGGTAGCAATGCGGCGCCGGGGCCGGCGCTTGGTCCAAATCAACGCCGATATCGCGCTCCGTGTTCCGGGAGTCGCATAAGGTATATTATGGAATATTATCTCGCCGGAATTCGTCGCCGTCGATGTAGGTGACGGATGAGCCTCCTACGCAAACGCGCTGGATTCGCGGGATAATTTCAGTCCGCCGGAAGCTCGATCGTCAGACCGTCATAAGCCGGTTCCACGCCAGCCGGCAGACGGCCGCGGAGCTCCTCGTAATCGAGGTCGCTATGCAGGTTGGTCAGGATAGCGCGGCGCGGCTTGAGCCGGTCGATCCAATCCAGCGCTTCCGACACGCTCAGATGGCTCGGATGCGGCTCGTCGCGCAGCGCGTCGATGATCCAGACATCGAGCCCGCCGAGCGCCGCGACGCTCTCGGTCGGCAGCCCGGACAGGTCGCAGGAATAGCCGAACGTGCCGAAGCGGAAGCCGAGCGAGGTAATGTCGCCATGCTGCTGAAGGATGGGCAGGGCCGTGATCGCGCCGCCCTGCCCCTCGACCACGACAGGCTGGCCGACCTCCATCCGGTTCTCGCGCACCATGGGCGGATATTCGCTGCCGGGAGCGCGCACGAAGCAATAGGCGAAGCGAGCGTTCATGACGGCGGAGGTCCGCGCGTCGAGCCAGACCGGGACGCGCTTGCGGCGGTTGATGAACAGGCCGCGCAGGTCGTCGATGCCGTGGGTGTGGTCGGCATGCTCGTGCGTGTAGAGCACGGCATCGACCCAATCGACATTATGGTCCAGGAGCTGCTCACGCAGGTCCGGCGAGGTGTCGACTAGGACGCGGGTGACGCCCTCGGGCGTGCGCCGCCCGACCAGCAGCGAGGTCCGCCGGCGACGGTTCTTGGGGTTGTTGGGGTCGCAGACACCCCAGCCCAGCGCCGGGCGTGGCACGCCGCCGGAAGAGCCGCAGCCCAGGATCGTGAACCGCAGACTCATGCGGGGGCCGCTTCGGGGCGGGGAACTTTGCCGAACAATCGGAAGAAATTGTCGGTGGTCTGCCGGGCCAGTTCGTCGAACGAGACCCCGCGCACATCGGCCAGCACCTTGGCCGTTTCGACCACATAGGCCGGCTCGTTGCGCTTGCCGCGGTACGGCCCGGGCGCGAGATAAGGCGCGTCGGTCTCGACCAGGAAGCGGTCGGCCGGCAGCGCAGCGGCGATCGCGCGCAGCTCATCGGATTTCTTGAACGTCACGATGCCCGTGAACGAGATCGACAGCCCGAGTGCGATGGCGCGCTCGGCGAGGTCGCGGCCGCCCGTGAAGCAATGCAGCACGGCCGGGAAGGCGCCCTTCCCCGTTTCCTCTTCCAATATGCGTGCCATGTCGGCATCGGCCTCGCGGGAATGGATGACCAGCGGTAGCCCGGTCTCGCGAGCGGCGGCGATGTGATTGCGGAAGCCCTGCTCCTGCGCATCGCGCGGGCTGAAGTCATAGTGATAGTCGAGCCCGGCCTCGCCTATCGCGACCACCTTGGGATGGCGTGTGCGCGCGACCAGGTCGTCCACCGTAATGTCGGGCTCCTCATGGGCGTTATGCGGATGGGTGCCGACGGAGCAATAGACCTCCGGATAAGTTTCCGCGATTGCAAGGACATCGCCGTGCTGCTTCACGCGGGTCGAGATCGTCACCAGCCGTCCGATGCCCACCGACCGGGCGCGCGCGATGATGGCATCGCGGTCCGCGGCCAAGTCCGGGAAGTCGAGATGACAGTGGCTGTCCACCAGCATGGTCAGGCGCTCACTTCCTTTTCCTTCTCGATATAGCGCGGAAACACCGGCGACGGCGGCGGCAGCGTGGCCCCCGCCGCGATACGCCGGCCACCGCCGAGATTGCTGAACGCCCGTTCGTCCGCGGGGATCGCAAGGATGTCGAGCAGCTTTGCCGCCGACTCGGGAATGAACGGCTGGCACAGGATGGACACCTGCCGGATCACTTCGGCGGTGACGTAGAGCACCGTTCCCTGCCGGGCCGGATCGGTCTTGGCCAGCGCCCATGGCGCCTCACCCGCGAAATAGCGATTGGCTTCCGCCACCACGGCCCAGGCTGCACCGAGCGCCTGGTGAAGCTGCTGCGTCTTCATCGCCTCGCGCGCCTTGCCGATCAGGGCGTCGGCGGCGGCCAGGATCGCCTTGTCGTTGCCGCTGAACGCGCCCGGCGTCGGCAACACGCCGCCGAGTTGGCGCGCGATCATGCTCAGCGAGCGCTGCGCCAGATTGCCGAGGTCATTGGCGAGATCGGCATTGATGCGGTTGACGATGGCCTCGTGGCTGTAGTTGCCGTCCTGTCCGAACGGCACCTCGCGCAGCAAGAAATACCGCAATTGATCGACGCCGTAGGCCTCGGCAAGCGCGAACGGATCGGCCACGTTGCCGACCGACTTCGACATCTTCTCGCCGCGGCTCAGGATGAAGCCGTGGCTGAAGATGCGCCGCGGCAGCGCGATGTCGGCCGACATCAAGAAGGCCGGCCAGTACACCGCGTGAAACCGCAGGATGTCTTTGCCGATCACATGCAGATCGGCCGGCCAGAAGCGGCGGAACATCGGCGCGTCGGTGTCGGGGAAGCCGACCGCGGTGATGTAGTTGGTCAGCGCATCGACCCACACATACATGATGTGCTTGTCGTTTCCGGGCACCTTGATGCCCCAGTCGAAGGTGGTGCGCGAGATCGAGAGGTCCTGCAGGCCGCGCTTGACGAAGCTTGCGACCTCATTGAAGCGCTCTTTCGGCAGCACGAAATCGGGATGCTGCGCATAAAGCGCCAGCAGCTTGTCCTGGTAGGCGGACAGCTTGAAGAAATAGCTCTCCTCCGCCACCCACTCGACCGGCGTGCCCTGTGGCCCGAGACGCTGGCCGTCCTCGACCACCTTTGTCTCACCCTCGTCGTAGTAGGCCTCGTCGCGTACCGAGTACCACCCGGAATATTTCGACAGATAGATGTCACCGGCTTTCTCCATCCGCTCCCAGATCGCCTGCGACGCGCTATGGTGGCGCGCTTCCGTGGTGCGGATGTAATCGTCGTTCGAGCAATTGAGCAGCTTCACCATCGCCTGGAAGCGCGGCACGTTGCGCGCGACAAGTTCGGGCGGCTTGAGGCCCTCCCGCGTGGCGGTCTGGTGCATCTTGATGCCGTGCTCGTCGGTGCCTGTGAGGAAATGCACGTCGAAGCCGTCATGGCGCATGAAGCGCGCGATCGCATCGGTCGCAATCGCCTCGTACGCGTGCCCGATATGCGGCGGTCCGTTAGGATAGGCGATCGCCGTGGTGATGTAGTAACGGGGCTCGTCGGCCATTCACAAAACTCGCGGCCCACCATTGGGCCTGCTGCCCAACTCTCGATTGTTATGCCCCGCGAATGCGGGGCATCCAGTAACCTTCAGCGCCTGTTTGGAACGGAAGCGACTGTGATTACTGGATCATCCGCTTTCGCGGATGATGACAGCAAGAGTCGGATATCGAGCGGATAGGTATCAACCGCGCGCCGCCTCGGCAAGCCAGCCGAACACCGCGAAAACCAAGGGCTTGCGCTCGAGATTGTAGGTATCGGCGTCACGCGCGGCGTTATTGATCTGGTCCCAGGCCTCGGCGATGCGCAGTGCCTTGCCGTTGCCGGCCGCAGCCGATGGCAGGCGCGCCGCCAGCCACTGATTGACGGTATCGACGAAGGCCTCCAGCCGTTGCGGCTCGGTGCCGCCGAGCGCGTCGCCAAGCGCATGCAGCGCGCGCGGGTCGACCTCGGGTAGCCGTTCCAGCATGCCCAGCACCTGCTTGCGCAGGTCGAGCGCCGGGCCCTCCAGCAACGCCAGCGCGCGGCCGATGCTGCCCTCCGCGAGCGCTGCGGCCTCCTTGAGCGCGGCATCGCCGGCGTCACGGCCGAGAACCGCGGCTGTGCCCTCCGCGACCTCTTGCTCCGTCAGCGATCGCAGCATCAGGCGGCGGCAACGCGAGCGGATGGTCGGCAGGAGCCGCGACGGCGCCGCGCTCACCAGCAGCAGCAACGCATTCTCGGGCGGCTCCTCCAATATCTTCAAAAGCGCATTGGCGCCCTGCGGCTCTTGCAATTCGTCCGCCGAGTCGACGATGCAGACCCGCCAGCCGCCCTCGCCGGCGGTCGAGCCGAAGAACGGCACGGTGCGGCGGACCTCCTCCACCCGGATGACGGTGAAGAGCTTGCCGGTCTTCTCATTGACGATCCGCTCCAGCACCAGCAGGTCGGGATGGGCCTGCGCGGCGATCCGTTCCGCAGCCGGACGATCGGCGGCGACATCGAGCGTCGTTGCAGATTGCACGGCAGGCGCCGTCGGATCGGAATGCGCCAGCACGAAACGCGCCATGCGGTAGGCCAGCGTCGCCTTGCCGATGCCTGCCGGTCCGCCGATCAGCCAGGCATGCGGCATCCGCCCGCTGCGATAGGCATCGAGCAGTGCGCGCTCCGCCTCCACATGACCGAACAGCGCGATGGTTTCGCGCGGGTGCAGGGCTTCGATTTCGTCGTCGTTGCTGTCGGTTGAGCTCACGTGATGCCCTCGAGCGCGACCGGCGCGGTCGCGGGATCGAGCCGTTCGTTGACCACCTTCCAGATTTGGTCGGCGACCGTCGGCCGCATGCCACTGGCATCGATCAGAACACAGCGGTTCGGTTCCAGCACCGCCAGCAGGCGGAAGGCGTCGCGCAGCTTCTCGTGGAATTCGACCCCTTCGCCTTCAAAGCGGTCAGCATTGTCGAGCCCGCGCCGTTTCTCGGCGCGCGACAGGCCGATTTCGGCGGGAACGTCGAGAATGAACGTCAGGTCGGGCCGGAGATCGCCGACTGTCACACGTTCGAGGCCGCGCAGCAGCGCGTCATCGACGCCGCCGAGTTCGCCCTGATAGACACGGGTGGAATCGGTGAAGCGGTCGCATACCACCCAGCGGCCGCGCGCCAGCGCAGGCGCGATGGTGTGGCGGACATGATCGTCGCGCGCGGCGGCGAACAGGATCGCTTCGGCGTGCGGCCCGAGCGGCTTGGCGGCGCCCGAGAGCAGGACGTGGCGGATGATCTCAGCGCCGGGCGATCCGCCCGGTTCGCGGGTCAACACGACGCCGATACCGAGCGTGCGCAGCCGCTGCGCCAGCATGGCGGCATGGGTCGACTTGCCGGTGCCCTCGCCGCCCTCGAAGGTGATGAATCGTCCGCGCATCGACCCGTCCTGCAGCGAATTCTACGCCACGCCGCCCTGGTTGGCCTCCCATGTCCGGGGCTGTCCCGGCAATACGCTGAGACAACAAGGTCAGCAGGGAACGGCCACTATAGCCGCTGCAAGCCGGCGCGAACCAGCGCGATGAACATCTCGGTGGCGGCATCAAGCGCGCGCTGCGGAACGTTGCCCTGCCCGACCGCTTCGGATGCCTGCAGCGGAACTTCGAGCACCATGAAGTCGCCGCGCCAGACCTTGAGCGTGCCGATTTTCTGCCCCTTCTGCACCGGTGGGCGCACCGGCCCGGTATAGACGACCCGCGCCAGGATACGCTCGCGCACACCGCGCGGGACCATCAGGCGGACTTCGCGCAGCGCGACCAGTGGAACATAGCCGTTCGCGCCGCCATACACCTTGGCATGCGCGATGGTCTGCCCGTTGGCGAACAGGACGCTGGACTGGAAGGTCTTGAAGCCCCATTCGAGCAGCTTTCTGGCTTCGTCGGCCCGCTCCTTGGCGCTCTTGACGCCGTTGACGACCACAATCAGGCGCAGATTGTTTTGCTTTGCCGAGCCGACCAGCCCATAGCCCGCCTCACTTGTGAAGCCGGTCTTGAGCCCGTCGGCCCCGATATTCATCGCCAGCAGCGGATTGCGGTTGAACTGACGGATGCGGTTGTAGGTGAACTCGCGCTCGCCATAAATGGAATAGAATTCGGGATAGGTCTCGATGATGTGGCGTGCGAGCCGCGCGAGCTCGCGCGCGGTCATGCGCTGCCGCGGATCGGGCAGTCCGCTCGAATTGCCGAACGTCGACTTCGACAGTCCGAGCTCGCGCGCCCGCTTGGTCATCAGCTCGGCGAATTTCTCTTCGGTGCCGGCAAGGCCCTCGGCCAACGTGATGCAGGCGTCATTGCCCGACTGCACGATGACGCCGTGCAGCAGGTCCTCGATCTTCACCATGCTGTGGATCGGTGCGAACATGCTGGTGGTGCGCGACGGTGCGCCGCCCGTGCGCCAGGCATTGGTGCTGACTCGGAATTCGTCGGTGAGCTTGATCCGGTTGGACTTCAGTGCGTTGAAAACCACTTCCGCGGTCATCAGCTTGGACAGGCTCGCCGGGGCATGCAATTCGTCCGCGTTCTTCTCGAACAGGACGGTGCCGCTCTCGAAATCGATCAGGATCGCGGTCGGCGCCGAGGTGTTGAAGCCATCCTCGCGCTTCGGCGCCGGCGCAGCCCAAGCGGAGGTCGCAAAACATGCGATCAGGACCGCGAGGATCCACCGCGCCAATCGAGGCCGCCTGCCTTTTGTTGTAGTACGGGTGCTCATGCTGGTGATGCGCCACAATCCGGCGTGATTTGCCACGAGCCCCCCCCAGCATCTGCTTAGCAAGCCCCGTGCACGAAAATCAATGGAGCGCATCGGCGCAGGGAGACGGCGCGAGACACGCCTTCAGTACAGGCCGCGTCCGCTCATCAGGCCGAGCGCGCCCGCGTCGGGAGCAGGCGTCTGAGGCGGCAGATAGGCAGACTCAACCGGGGTCCGCCGCTGGGCGACCGATCGCACAGGCACCCGGCTAACTGCGGTTACCTCGGTCTGGGCGGTCCGCCGGGAGGACGATGCGCCGAGGCTGTAGGGGCGCTCGGCCGGCAGCGGCATTCCATCGCTGGCGCCATCGTCGCCGAGCGAGGCCGCAGCCGGCGCTGCCGAGGCCAGCCGGCTCCGGCTATTGTACGACGGCGACGGCGCCGGACGGCCATGGCGCAACGTCGCCATCAGCACGCGGTCGTCGCTGCCCGTCAGCGCGGCGCGCCCGACATATTCGACGCGCACCCGCGCGAGCCCCTTGCGATAGGCATCGAGCGCCTTGGCTGCTCCGATCGAGAGGTCGATGACCCGGTTGTGTGCATAGGGCCCGCGGTCGTTGACCCGCACGACGATGGATCGGCCGTTTTCGAGATTGGTCACGCGCGCATAGCTTGGCATCGGCATGGTGGGGTGCGCGGCCGAAAGCGCGTTCATGTCGTAGACCTCGCCATTGGCGGTGAGGCGTCCGTGGAAGTCGCGGCCGTACCAGGAGGCGATGCCTTCGGCGCGATAATGGGGGTTGTGCGTGGGGTGATAGGTGCGCCCATTGAGGTTGTAGGGCTTGCCGATCTTATAGCTGCCGCCGCCCTTGGGGACCGGCTCGCCTTCGGCGACCACCCGGCGGCTATAGTTGGAGTTCTTGATCCGCTCGCCCGACGAACAATTGGCAAGCGTCAGCGCAAGCACGACGACGACGCCGGCGCGCGCCAACGGGCCAAACTCAACCCTCGCGGATTGCTCCCCCATCGCCCCGAAACACATCCCACGGTCCCACCGGCCACCATAACGCCCTGCGATAGCGGCTGGAATGGGGCCGTGCCGGTTGTGCCGAGGGGTTGGTAAATACCAGGTTGCGAAGCGGGGGCCGGGCCAAAGGTCCTTGAGCACATGATCCCGAAAACCCGCCTCGGACTTGATCCCGGCTGGAAGCCGCTTTCCGGAAAAGATCATGCTCAAAGAACAAGATATAGCGCATGATTGCGATTCAACCTGAAGCAATCGCGTTCTAGTCGCGCCACTCCTGCTCCTCTGCGCTTTCGATCGCGAAGCGGGCAACCACGCTCGGCTGGATCACACGCGCATGCAGCGTCAGGAGCACGAACCGGGCGTCCAGGCTGTCGCCGGCCACCAGCGCAGCCTCGATTCGCCGCTCGACCGCGAGCGCCGCCTCGACGCCGTTCGCGCCCGCGAAGGCCTCCGCTCCGATCATGCAATAGGCGACGATCGCAGCGGCCGGCTCGTAGGCCTGCGGCGCCGGATCGTCGCTTTTGGCATCGTCCTTGAGCAGCGCACAGACGGTCAGCTTGACGGCTTCCGGAACCAGCTTGGGATGCAGGTCGACCGCGCGCAAAGCGCGGTCGACCTGGCGCAGATCGCCGGAGCGCCCGAAGATGCCGAACAGCCCGAGGGATGAATTGCGTCGCGCCATGGCGTCACATGGTTGGCGGAAGGGGTGGGATTCGAACCCACGAGAGGCGTGAACCTCTGCCGGTTTTCAAGACCGGTGCCTTAAACCACTCGGCCACCCTTCCGTGCTTTGCGGGATCGATGGTTAGCAATCTCGAGGTGCAATGCGAAAGCGGAATCTCGCGCTACAGGACGAACCAGGAGGCATCGGGTTGATGCAGCCCCACAATCCGGATCATCGCCTCGAACCCCGAGTCACGATCGGTATTAAGAAGGATCTTCGTTTCCGTGCTGCTGGTGAACCAGCGCACCTGCCCGGGCTGGGAAAACGCCGCCGTCCCGATAAATTCGAACGCCTGATTGCCCGAGCGCGTCTGGTTTGCGTCCACGGAGGCGAGGTCGATCCGATCTTCGGACGGCGAGAAGTCCTTGATGATGTCCGAAGTCGTGCCCGTCGTGCCGAAATCGGCAATCGACGAGAAGTGGAATGTATCCACGCCGGCGCGCCCATAGAGCCGGTCCGCGCCGGCGCCGCCGTTGAGCCTGTCGTCGCCGTTGCCGCCCAGCAACGAGTCGTTGGAGCCCCGGCCGAAGAGCTTGTCGTTGCCATCGAGGCCGTTGAGGGTGTTGCTCCTCTCGTTGCCGTAGATCGTGTTGTTCGAGGCATTGCCGGTGCCGGACACCGCCGTGCCGTTCAACACAAGGTTTTCCACGTTGACCGGCAACGTGTAGGACACAGCCGACCGCACGATGTCGGTGCCCTGGTTCGACAGCTCGAAAACCCTGTCATTCTTGTCGTTGACCAGGAACGTGTCGTTGCCCTTGCCGCCATGCGCGGTATCCGAACCCAGCGTCAGCACCAGCTTGTCGTTGCCTTTGCCGCCATAGAGCGTGTCGTTGGCAGCCCCACCGTCGATCGTATCGCTCCTCAGACTGCCGACGATGATCTGGCGGTCGTTGCCCTTCTCGATGGTAAGTCCCTGGTAGCGGGAGTAGGCATCCAGCCAGTTGTCCAGGGTCGGGACGTAGAAGATCGCATCCCTGACGTGATAGGACCCTTGAGCAATCGCGTCCGTCACCTGCTTGTTGAAGTGCGGAATGTCCGCACGCGAGAAGAACGATTTCATCTGCGTGTAGTGCGTGCCCGCGATCAGGCCTTCGAGCGTGACGTTCTTGACGATGAGGCCGATGGTCGGATCCAGCAGCAGCCGCGATGTTCCGTCGTCGAAAAGCATCTGGGCATGGTTGCTGACGGCGCCGTCATCCCAGCCGACCGCCGCCTGATTGTCGGTCGAGATTCCGAACAATGCGAGCAACTGCCACGCCAGGGAAA
The DNA here is from genome assembly GCA_050725815.1 of Xanthobacteraceae bacterium. Lineage (GTDB taxonomy): Bacteria > Pseudomonadota > Alphaproteobacteria > Rhizobiales > Xanthobacteraceae > VAZQ01. The sequence goes on along the minus strand of JBOHIG010000324.1, from coordinate 5,814 downwards.
CGTAGTGGGCGCAGGCTATGGTGTCCGCATTGATGATTTGGGTCAGGTCCCGGGTCTGCGGTCCCGGGCCGTACGGCACCAAACCGTAAGCGACCATCGTGCACCAGGCCGCCTTGACCGCGTCCTCGCTCAGCCCGGACATGCCGAGGTCCGAGATGAACTTGCTTCGGTTCGCATTGTAGAATGTGACGACCATGGAAGGGTCGTCGCGAATGCGCTCGTAGGTACTTTGGGAAAGATAGGCCACTTTAGGCACCGCGTTGACTGTAAGTCCTGAGCGTCGAACACTGCATCATAGCACAAACCATGCAGCGTCAGGCTTATGCCGTCCTGACACGATAATCAGCGCCTCGAACGCTGCATCATTGTCGGTGTTCAATATGATTCGAGTGTCGCCACCACCCGTAAACCACCGAATCTGTCCAGGGTCGGAGAATTTTGCAGTGCCAATAAAATCAAACGCTTGATTCCCCGACTTGGTCACGTCGGCGTCGATTTTGCTAAGGTGGATTTTGTTGTTCCTGGCCTGAGAAAAGTCGAAAATGCGATCGGTGCTGATATCGCGGATACCAAGATCGCCGATGCTGCTAAAATAAAAAATATCGGCTCCTCCTTGTCCGTACAGCTTATCAGAGCCGCGGCCGCCTATCAGTATGTCGTTTCCGAAGCTGCCCGACAAAAGGTCATTTCCGCCCTGCCCGTAAAGTTTGTCATTGCCCGCGTGGCCAGAAAGGATATTTCGGCCAGCATTGCCCATGATAATGTTATCACTCGAATTTCCGTTGCCATATACAACGGCGTCGAGCAAAACCAAATTCTCGAAGTGGTCGGGCAAGACATAGCTAAACGATGTCCAAACGGCATCAGTACCTTCATGCAAAAGCTCGAGGATGATGTCGTCCGCGTCATCAACATAGTATACGTCGTTTCCCCTTCCTCCCTTCATCAAATCCGCACCGGCCAAACCTACCAGTTCGTTGTTTCCGCCAGTTCCAATCAGCGCGTCACGGCCTCCAGTTCCGACGACATTTCGAGAACTGGACGTCGCGTATCGAATAGAGTCCCACGATACCATCCCGTTGGTGCCGTTATCGAACTCGAAAGAAGTGGAAGTCAGCGCGCCGCCGCTGGAAAAGTTGAGCGTATACGACTTCCAGGTAAAGGCACTTACGCGATCCCAATCGAAAACCCAGGTGCTCCCATTGTCAAAGACGCCCGATTGTTGGTCGAGCAACTTCGTCCTTGTAAAATAAGATGTCTTTGATGACCAAGTTTCTTGGCTTGCTTGGTCGCGGTCATCGACGTAGTAGCTTCTATTGTCGTTGACCGTTTGCACATAGTCTGTCACAGCGTTGACTGTGACGTATCTCGTAATCGAATCCCAAGAAAACTTTCTGCCTTGATCCCAATCGACGAACCATCGATTGCCGTTGTCGAAAAGCCCGAAACGGGTATCGAGACGTCCCGCGTCATAACCATCGACGATGCGCGACCAGTCACGGGTGTCCGCTGCGTCCCGCCTATCGATCCAATCTCGGTCTCCCGCGTTGATGGGAGTATTTCTATTGTTGATATAGTAGGCACTATCGGGGCCGATATATAAACTGTTGATTTCTCCGCTAATGACGTCGGGGCGGTGCGCGTAGCCGGTTGGTTGAAAAAAGTACGTATCGGACATCTTGGCGAATGCTGTGGCACTCACCGTGTCCGGATCGACGAACACACCCTGCCATCCGATCAACGTACACTGCTTTGCAACAACATTTGGCCAGTCGGCTCGGATTTCCTCAACTGAAAGCGGATTGCCACCGCCGCCCTTCCGTTCGAAATAGGTTCCGAAGGTCGGATCGAAAAACATCCATTTGCCATTGATCTTGAGCTCCGTGGCAGTATGCCCGCCCTGAAAAGGCACTTCATAGAAATTGACCCGACGACCTTCGATACCAATTTCTGCAAACAGAGCTTTGAGCAATATGTCGCGCCATCCACATGATGCATTGAGTTCATGTGGGACGTCTTCCGCGCTTGTGGGCTCGCTGCCTACCCCGCCAGGCAGTAGCGACGTGTATTGCCAGGCCGTCAGAATCTTGGCCAACGCAACAGGATTAGAGGCATGCTCCTTTGCGAAGCTCACCAGCTCTCTGTAGTCCTTTGCCATAGCCCCCCCAAATAACGGCAGTCTCAAATACAAAATCAAGTTGGGCTGACTGATTGCGTATGGATCATACTCGATGCCGCAGAACTTGTCGTCCTCCTCGCCAGAGCCAGGATGGTCTTCATGTCTATCCTTTCGGTGTGACGAGACCCGTTTAATTCCGGATGTCCTGCAGGAACCATTCGGTCGGGATCTCGCGCCCGAGCCCGGCTTTCTTCACCGCCTCATAAACTTTGCCGGCAACGGCGAAGAACTGCGCGCCCTGCAGGTTGCCGCGTTCCGAATAGGTGATCTGGCTCGGCGAGGTGCGGCCCCTCGCCCTGCCTTCGACCAGATCGGCTAGCGTGATGCGCTTGTCGGGCAGCGCGTTACCGTGCTTGCGGCGGCTCCGCCGCCCGTCGCCGTGCTTGCCTTGCAGCGGGCGCGCCTCGTACCCGATGTGCTCGGCATCGGTCGCGAGCTCGGGATGCCCGACCGGAGCGGGCGTGTCGCCGAAGCGCAGATAGACGTCGACCTTGGCAAGGCTGGCGTCGTCGGGCCGGCCGGTGCCGCCGACCACCACGATATGCGCGCCCTGCTCCAGCAGGCCGCCATCGGTCACCTCGACCGCGGAGTCGGTGAGCGCGGCGACGATATGGGCGCCCTTGTAGATGTCCTCGGGCTTGTCGCAGACCTTGACCTCGATGTTGTACTTCGTCGCCATCTCGCGGCCGAATGTCTCGCGGTTCTCCTTCGTGGGGCTGAACACCTGGAGCTTCTTGATGGTGCGCACGCGGGTGAAGGCCTGCATGTGCGTGCGGGCCATGCCGCCCGAGCCGAGAATCCCGACCACCTCGGCGTCCTGGTTGGCCATGTATTTGACCCCGATCCCGCCGTCGCCGCCCACCCGCATGTGCTGCAAATGTCCGTCGTTGAGGAAGGCGAGCGGCTCGCCGTTCTCGGTCGAGGTCAGCAGGATCAGTCCGCAGAACAGCCCGGGTCTGGTGCAGTATTTTTCCTGCGTGATGACGCCGTTGTATTCGCTCTCATAGATCACGTCGGACTTCATGCGGATGGCGAAATAGCCCGCGGTCGAGCCGCCCTCCATCGTGCCCCACTGGTAGTTCTTGGTGGGATCGCTGGTCGGGATGCGGATGTCGATGCGCGGGCGGCAGACCGCCTCCTTCTTCGCGAGGGCAAGATAGGCCTGCTCCAGCGCGTCGAGCGTGTCCTCCATGGTGAGGACCTGCTCCACGTCGTGGTTGTTGATGATGAGAGTCATGGTTTCTCCGTCAGGCCCGCGCGGGAACCGTGCAGGCATTGAGCAACGGCTCGCCAGTCTTGAAGCGGCGCAGGTTCTCTCCGAACAGCTTGCGCTGGTGCAGATATCCTTCCGAGCCCGCGCCGGCGATATGGGGCGAGAGAATCACGTTCGGCATGTCCCAGAGCGGATGCCCCGCCGGCAGCGGCTCGGTCTGCGCGACGTCGAGGCCGGCGCCCCCGATATGCCCCGAGCGGAGCGCAGCGACCAGTGCAGTCTCATCGATGATGCTGCCGCGTGCGATGTTCACCACGAAGGCGCCTGCCTTCAGCGCGGCCAGTTCGGCCGCGCCGATCATCTGCCGGGTGTCGTCGCCGCCGCTGGTGCAGATCGCGAGCGCGTCGGACATCGCCAGAGCTTCGCGCAGGCGCTCGCGCGGAAATACCTGCGTCACATGCTCGCCCGGCTCGAGGGTACGCGAAACCGCAATGGGACACGCGTCGAGTCCCTTGAGCTTGCGGGCAAGCTCGCGCCCGATGGAGCCCTGCCCGAGGATGCAGACGACCGCGTTCTGCAGGCTCCTGACCTGCGGTGTCGTTTCCGAGCGCAGCCATTGGTGTGTTCGCTGCCTGGCCTGCCAGACGGGCAACGCGCGAACGAGCGACAACAGCAGCAAAAGCGCGTGCTCCGACACGTTGCCAGACCGCACACCGGTGGAATTGGTGACCACCACGCCATCAGGGATGCCCATGGCGATCCCGCCGTCGATCCCGGCGGAGGTGAAGTGCATCCAGCGCAGCGCGTCGCCATGGCGGCGCAGCGCCTCGCCGGTGGCCGCCTTGCAAGTGCGGTTGCTGGTCACGTAGATCGCGGCGCCCGGCGCAGCGCGGGCCACATCCTCCGGCGAGGCCGCAACCGTCCAGTCGAGTTCAGAGAAGTCGCGGGTGAGCTGCACCGAGGGCTCGTTCGGGCTGAACGGATAGAGGATGGCCTTCATGGGGCTCCACAACGAGCACAATCGACGAGTTTTCTTGCATTTTTCGCGGGTCGACACTAGCTCTCCGCGCCATGAGCCTCCCCGCCGACCGATCCTCCCCGAAGGTGAGCTTCGTCTCGCTCGGCTGTCCCAAGGCACTGGTCGACAGCGAGCGCATCATCACCCGCTTGCGGGCCGAGGGTTATGAACTGACCCGCGGTCATGAAGGGGCCGACCTCGCCATCGTCAATACCTGCGGGTTCCTCGACAGCGCCAAGGCGGAGTCCCTTGCGGCCATCGGCGAGGCGTTGGCGCAGAACGGCAAGGTGATCGTCACCGGCTGCATGGGCGCGGAGCCCGAAAGCATCACCGGGCGCTATCCCGGCGTGCTCGCGGTCACCGGTCCACAGCAATACGAGAGCGTCGTCGAGGCCGTGCACCGGGCCGTACCGCCGGTGCACGACCCGTTCCTCGACCTGCTGCCGCCCGAAGGCGTCAAGCTCACCCCGCGGCACTACGCTTATCTCAAGATTTCAGAGGGTTGTAACAACCGCTGCACCTTCTGCATCATTCCGCGGCTGCGTGGCGATCTGGTGTCGCGGCCGGCCGCCGACGTGCTGCGGGAGGCCGAAAAGCTGGTCGCCGCGGGGGTGAAGGAACTCCTGGTCATTTCCCAGGACACCTCGGCGTACGGCGTCGACATCAAATATGCGCCGAGCCGCTGGAAGGGCCGCGAGGTGGCGGCGCGGTTCCTCGATCTTGCGCGTGCGCTCGGCGAGTTCGGCGTCTGGGTGCGGCTGCACTACGTCTATCCCTACCCGCACGTCGATGACGTCATCCCGCTGATGGCGGATGGTGTCGTGCTTCCTTATCTCGACATTCCGTTCCAGCATGCGAGTCCCGATGTGCTCAGGCGGATGAAGCGACCGGCTGCACAGGAGAAGACGCTGGAGCGCATCCGCGCCTGGCGCGCGATCTGTCCCGACCTCACGATCCGCTCTACCTTCATCGTCGGCTTCCCGGGCGAGACCGAGGCCGACTTCCAGATGTTGCTCGACTGGCTCGACGAGGCCGAATTGGACCGCGTCGGGTGCTTCCGCTACGAGCCGGTCGGGGGAGCCGTGGCGAACGATCTCGCCGCGTCGGTGCCGGACGAGGTCAAGGAGGCGCGCTGGAGCGGCTTCATGGCGCGCCAGCAGGCGATCTCGAAGCGTCGCCTGAGGCGCAAGATAGGCACCCGCCAGCAAGTCATCATCGACGAGGTCGGCCCGAGCGTCGCGAAGGGCCGCAGCAAGGGGGACGCACCGGAGATCGACGGCGCAGTCTATGTCGCCAGCCGCCGCCCTTTGCGCGTCGGCGAGATCGCCACGGTGAAGATCGACCGCGCCGACGAGTATGATCTGCACGGCGCCGCGGTGGGATTCTAGTGTGGCGGTTCAGAAG
>JBOHIG010000323.1:0-3154 GCA_050725815.1 Xanthobacteraceae bacterium | reverse complement strand
TCCGGAAGCGAATGTCAAATCCAAAACTCCACTAGCAATCTATGCTTGCTAGTGGTCCTTTGATTCTAACATTCGCAAAGTCGCCTGCCCAAATGGGCGAATGTTAGAATCGGACCACTAGCATGCGCGTCCTGGTGACCGGCGGCTATGGATTGATCGGCTCCGCTGTGCTGGCGCGGCTGCATCGCGACGGCCATGCAGTGATCGGCGCCGGGCGTTCGGTCGGGGACGCGCGGCGGCGCTTTCCCTATGCGCAATGGGTCGAAGCCGACTTTGACCGGCTGAGCACGCCTGATTCCTGGCACCCGTTGCTCAGCGGCATCGACGCCGTGGTCAATTGCGTCGGCGTATTGCAGGACGGCGCACGCGACAACACCCAACGGGTGCAAGTCGATGCCACGTGCGCGCTGTTCGATGCCTGCGCGCAGGCGGGCATCCGCCGTGTCATTCAGATTTCGGCGATCGGAGCCGACAGCGCCGGTCCGACCGCGTTCACCCGCACCAAGGCAGCGGCCGACGCTTATCTTGCGCGTCTCGATATCGACTGGGTCATTCTGCGACCAGGTCTGGTGTTGGGCCATGCAGTCCATGGCGGCAGCGCAATTCTCCGCGGCACGGCCGGCCTGCCGCTGGTCACGCCGCTGATCGCGGGCGACAGCCGTATTCTCGTTGTGGACATGGATGACGTCACCGCGACCGTCGCTTTCGCCCTTGCGCCCGGCGCACCCGCGCGTTGCGTGTGGGACGTCTGTCATCCGCAACCGGTTTCGCTCGGCGAGGTCGTGATTGCGGTGCGGCGATGGCTTGGCTTCCCGCCGCGACCGATTGTGCGCGTTCCAGGCTCCATCGCAAAATGCCTGAGCGTGTTCGCTGACGCATTGGGCTGGCTTGGCTGGCGGAGCCCGGTGCGCTCGACCGCGGTCCGGCAGCTCAATGCCGGGATGTATGCCGAACCGACGAAATGGATGACGGCGACCGGCATGCGGCCGCAGAGCTTCGACGACATTCTGGCGGCGCGCCCGGCGACCCTGCAGGATCGCTGGCACGCACGACTCTATTTCATCAAGCCGTTGGCCATCGGGACGCTGTCCGCGTTCTGGATTCTGAGCGGGTTGATCGCGTTGGGACCTGGCTGGGCCGAAAGCATGCGATTGCTCGCGCCACTCCGCTTGGAGGAATCAACAGCAGCGTCCCTCGTCATCGGAGGCGCCGTGCTCGACATGGTGCTCGGTGCGGCTTTGTTGGTCCGCACGCTAGCAAGACGAGCGCTTGGCTTGATGTTGGTTGTCTGCATTTCCTATCTGATTGCGGCGACGGCGGTCGATCCAGCGCTTTGGTTTGATCCGCTCGGCCCCCTGACCAAGATCACTATCGTGATGCTCGCCACGCTGTTTACGCTCTCAACAATAGACGAGCGATGAACGCGATCTTCACGCTCAAGCTCATTCACATCGTCGGGGCGGCCGTCCTTTTCGGCACGGGTCTCGGCATCGCCTTCTTCATGTGGATGGCGCACCGTTCCGGCGATGCCGCGGTGGTCGCGGGAACGGCGCGGACTGTCGTGATCGCAGACGGCCTGTTCACCGCCAGCGCGGTGATCGTCCAGCCGGTGTCGGGCGCCCTGCTGGCATGGATGATCGGCTATTCGCCGTGGGAATCCTGGATCGTCACGTCGCTTGCGCTGTACGTGCTGGTCGGATTGTGCTGGCTTCCGGTGGTCTGGATTCAAGTCAACCTGCGCGATCTGGCGACGGCGGCGGTCGAGAACAAGACCGCATTGCCGCCACGTTACTATCGGCTTTTCCGGCTATGGTTCCTGCTCGGGTGGCCTGCTTTTATCGGCGTCATTGCAATCTTTGCGTTGATGATCTGGAAGCCGCAGCTTTGGTAGGCGCGTGGTCCCGCTGCTATGGAATCCTTTCATGACCCTGCAACCGCTTCTCGACGCCGATCCGGCCATCCAGGTTCACGCCTTTGCTGCGATGGCAGCATTTGTGCTTGGCGCGGTCCAGTTCGCGGCGCCGAAAGGGACGCTGCGGCACCGCATGATCGGCTGGATTTGGGTCGCGTTGATGGCGGTCGTCAGCGTCAGCGCGTTCTGGATCCATGAATTGCGCCTTTGGGGCCCGTGGAGCCCGATCCATCTCCTGGCAATCTTTACTTTGATCATGCTTCCGCTCGCGGTGCTGCACGCGCGACAGCATCGTGTGATCGGCCATCGCAATGCAATGATCTCGCTTTTTGTGGGCGCGCTCGTCATCGCAGGGGTTTTCACGTTCCTGCCGGGCCGGATCATGCACGCGGTCGCGCTGGGGAATTGAGAACCGTCAGGCCGCCAGTACGGCGCGCACGCCGTCGATTATGAATTGTACTGCAAGCGCGGCCAGGATCACGCCGAGCAGGCGGGACAGCACGACATTGCCCGTGACTCCCAGCAGCCGCTCGATCCGGCTCGCGATCAGAAAAACCAGCAGGCAGGACGCAACGACAAGGACAATCACGCCTAGCAACACGGCCAGCGTCAGCGGACGCCCGCTGGCCTGTCCGGCCAGCAGCAACGTTGCGGTGATCGCGCCGGGTCCCGCCATCAACGGGATCGCGAGCGGGAAGGCCGCGATGTGGCGCACATGTTCTTCCATCGCTTCTTCGGCCTGTTTCGACTGCCGGTCAATGCGGCTGCCGAACACCATTTCGGACGCGACGCCGAACAGCAGAAGGCCGCCGGCGATACGGAATGCGGGCACGCCGATGCTGAGCTGGCGCAACAGCCAGTCTCCGGCCAGTGCGGTGCCGGCGAGGATGGCGCCGGCGACCAGGCATGCACGCAGCGCAATCCGCTTGCGCGCACTCGTCGGCAGATCGTGGGTGACAGCCAAAAAGGACGGCGCGAGCCCAACCGGGTCGACCACCACCAGGAGCGTGACCAGCGCGGAGATGAGGTAATCGAGCAGCATGGAACTGGGGGTAGCGAGGGCGCCGTCCCGGGTCAATTGCAAGCCCTTCCGGGCGGCCACGGCGGGTCATCATTCGGGCCGAAAAAGGGCGCTCATGACTTGAATATAAGCCATTGAATATCCATCTAAAATCCGCCACCTCGTAAAGCGTTTTGAGAGTGGCGCAGGCGCGGTGAATCAGCTAAGCACTAGTGGAGTGG
>JBOHIG010000322.1:0-3346 GCA_050725815.1 Xanthobacteraceae bacterium | reverse complement strand
CCCATATGCTGGCTGAAACAAGCCCGCCTGGTGCCCCGCTTCCGAAGTTCGTCATCCATCGCAGCAGACTCAGTACGAACTTCGGAAGCAAAGGGGGCACTAGCAACTTTATGATTCTAGTGCCGCTTTTCGATTTGAAGTTCCTAACCGAGTTTGCTGCAATCGCTGTGGGAACTTCAAATCGGCGGCACTAGGCGCGTTTCACTCGGTCGCGGGCTGCACCTGGCAGCGCGTTGCTGTGAGCGCCTTCTGCACCGACGGAATGAGCCCCGGCTCCGGCGCGAGCGCCTTGATCACGATCAGCCCGGTCTCGGTCGGAGATTCCACGATCAGGCGGTCGGCGGCCGTGATTTCCTCGTCGCCGGGCAAACCTCCGCGCTGTTCAGGCGTCATCAGGTCAAGCTCGATCACGCGGCGGCCGGCGGCGCGATCGTTGATGGCGTAATACGCCACGTCGTTGCGGGTGTAGAACGAAACCGACGTGTAGGCGTGGCTCACCGGAACGGTGAGATTGAGCGGGCCGTTGGCGAGGTCGTAGCGGCACACCGACATCACGAAGGCCGGATCCATGAACGGCAGCACCGCCTTGTCCGGCGTCGGCGGTGGAACGGCGCGCACGGCGTTGACTGGCGTGATCGGAGAAAGCCGTGAATAGGCGTCCTGCGTTGCGAGGTCCGGCAGCAGCAGGACGGTCGCGAGGTGCGCGATCCCGCCCAGCAGCAATCCTCCCAGCAGCCAGAGCGCGAGCCTGATCATGGACAGCGCCCTCGCTTGATCGTGGGCATCTGGATGTCGCGGCCACGGGTCGCTGCGCCGATCGGCGTATCGTAGAGGCGCAGCACCAGCAGATAGTTCTCGATGGCGCCGGTCGGTAGCCAGTTGCCGGGGCGGGCGCGCGGCCCGACGGTGAGGGTGAAGCTGCCGTCCGAGCGGCGCACGATCTCATGACTGGTGAAACCGTGCCGGTCGGTGGAGTTCGCCACCAGCCGTCCATCGGGATCGTAAAGTGTAATCGTCCAGTAGCGCGCCGGGGGCGTCATGCCGCTCACAGCTACGTCGCAGCGGCCGTCTAGCGGCGCACCGGCATCGTCGTGGCGCGCCTGAAATGCGACGCCGTCGCCCGATCCGATCGGCAGCTCGCCGCTGCGGGCGACCATCGCGCGGGCATAAGGATCGATCCCGGTCGTGCCGTGGCGCGGCCATGCGGTCCAGGCGCCGACGGCAATACCGCCAAAGGCCTGATCCTGGGTCAACGCCATCCAGGTTCCGCCCAGACCGACGAATGCGGCGATAGTCAGGGAGAACAATGTTCCGAGGAGCAAGCGCACGTTCGATCCGCTCGAATGGCGCGACTGTCAAAACGCGCAAGGGCAGGGGAGTCAAGTACGCAGGCGCGTTATCGCGCCTAGATCAGTTGCCGCCGACAGAGCGATCGGAGGCGGCCGCGAAGGCGCCCGGTCGCGTCTGCGGCGTCGCGTCGGCGCGGTCGCTGGAGGATTCGCGGGCGGCGAGTGCGCGGGTGGCGTCGTCCATGATCCGCTCGAGCCTGACCAGGATGTCGGCGCCGCGCTTGGTCAGTACGGACGGGCGCTGCGCGGTCTGCCCGCCGCGCCGCTGGCTGTCTGCGACCTGATTGCGTGGCGTGGCCGGGGCCGACGGCCCGACGCCGGGGATCGGATTGATCTCGATTCCCTGATGCGCGTAGATCATGATGTCGTGCCAGGTCTGCGCCGGCATCGATCCGCCGGTCATCCGGTTGGTCGACGTGTAGTCGTCGTTGCCGAACCAGACGCCGGCGATGTAGTTGCCGGTGAAGCCGACAAACCAGGCATCGCGGTAGGCGTTCGTGGTGCCGGTCTTGCCCGCACTCTTGATGCCTGGAAGGATCGCGCGCCGGCCGGTGCCAGCCTCGACCACCTTGTTCATGATCACGTTGAGATCGCGCGCCACCTTCGGATCGATCACCTGCACCGGCTTTTTGCCGTCGCGGTCGAAGCGCCAGACCAGGTCGCCGGTCGCGGTGCGCACTTCAAGCACCGCGTGCGGCGTAATCGACTTGCCTTCGTTGACAAAGATGCCGTAGCCGCCGGTGTGGTCGAGGACGGTGACCTCGTTGGCGCCGATCGGCATCGACGGCGTGTCGATCAGCGGGGTGCGCAATCCCGCCTTGCGGGCGAGATCGCGAATGATCGCGCGGCCCCTCTTCGGATTGCCGTTGCCGAGCGCGATGGAGAGCTTCACCGGAATGACGTTGATCGAGCGGACCAGCGCTATGGTCAGCGACATCGCGCCGGAGAAGCCGCCGGAGTAGTTCTTCGGGCACCAGCGACCGATGCAGACCGGGGAGTCGACGACGGTCGTATTGGGATTGAACTTGCCGCTCTGCAGCGCGGCTGCATAGACATAGGGCTTGAACGAGGAGCCGGGCTGGCGCAGCGCGTCGGTGGCGCGATTGAATTGGCTTTCGCCGTAGTCGCGGCCGCCGACCATCGCGCGCACGGCGCCGTCGGTGTCCATCAGGACGGCGGCGGCCTGCTTGGCGTTGTATTCACGGCCGCGCTGACGCAGCGAATTCTCCACCGCGCGCTCGGCGTTGCGCTGCAGATTGACGTCGAGCGCGAGGCGGGCGACGAACACGCGCTCATGCACCGTCTTGGGCAGCGTGTTCGCGAGCTTCTTCATCTCGTCGAACGCCCAGTCGAGATAGTAGTCGGGCGCCCGCTCGTCGCGGCGGTCGATGGCGACGGCGGGGTTGCGCCGCGCGCCGAACACCTGCCCCTCGGTCATGAAGCCCGCCTCCACCAGATTGTCGAGCACCACATTGGCGCGCGCGCGGGCGGCGGGCAGGTTGATATGCGGCGCGAATTTCGACGGTGCCTTGAACAGCCCGGCGAGCATCGCGGACTCGGCGAGGTTCACGTCGCGCGCCGATTTGTTGAAGTAATACTGCGCCGCCGCGTCGACCCCGAAGGTGCCGCCGCCGAGATAGGCGCGGTCGAGATACAGCTTGAGGATCTCGTTCTTCGGCAGCCGCACCTCCAGCCACAGCGCCAGGAACGCCTCCTTCACCTTGCGCTCGAGCGTGCGCTCGTTCGACAAAAACAGGTTCTTGGCGAGCTGCTGGGTGATGGAGGAGCCGCCCTGCACCACGCCGCCGGCGCGCGTATTGGCCATGAAGGCGCGCATGGTGCCGGCGGCGTCGATGCCGAAATGGTCGAAGAAGCGCCGGTCCTCGGTGGCGAGCACGGCCTTGATCAGGTGATCCGGGAAATCCTCCAGCGGGATCGAATCGTTGTGGCGGATGCCGCGGGTGCCGACCTCGGTGCCGTAGCGGTCGAGGAAGGTA
>JBOHIG010000321.1:0-11663 GCA_050725815.1 Xanthobacteraceae bacterium | reverse complement strand
ATGCCGTGTTGCGCCGGGTCGCGCAGCATGGCGCGCAGCGCCTTCGTGACATCGACACTGTCGCTCTCGACACGCCGGACTGGCTGATGGCGCGCTGGCAAAGCAACTACGGCGCCGAGCTTGCGCGCGCCATCGCCGCCGCCAATGGCAACGAGCCGGCGCTCGATCTCACCGTGAAGAGCGACCGGGAGCACTGGGCCGAAACGCTCGGCGGCCGCGTGTTGCCAACCGGTAGCGTGCGCGCGATCGTGCAAGGTCCGGTCACGCGGCTGGCGGGTTACGACGAGGGCGCGTGGTGGGTGCAGGATGCGGCGGCCGCGTTGCCGGCGCGATTGCTCGGCGATGTCCGCGGGCGCACCGTGGCCGATCTCTGTGCCGCACCCGGCGGCAAGACCGCGCAGCTCGCCGCTGCCGGCGCACATGTCGTCGCGGTCGACCGCGCCGAGCGCCGACTTGAGCGGCTGCGGGGAAACCTCGCGCGGCTCAATCTGCCGGCCGAGGCCGTCGCCGCCGACGTGCTGGAATGGCAGGCCGGACCATTCGACGCGGTGCTGCTCGATGCGCCATGCAGTTCGACCGGCACCATCCGCCGGCATCCCGACATTCCCTGGCTCAAGCATGAAGCCGACATCGCGACGCTCGTTGCGTTGCAACGCCGCCTGCTGGCGCGGGCGGTCGAATTGACCCGGCCGGGGGGCACGCTGGTCTATTGCACCTGCTCGCTCGAGCCCAAGGAGGGCGCCGACATCGTCAACGCTGCGCTGGCGACCGATTCACGGCTGCGCCGCCGGCCGCTGTCCGCCGCCGATGTCGATGGCGTCGAGTCGCTGATCGACAGCGCCGGCGACCTGCGCACGCTGCCCTGCCATCTCCCTGATTCCAATCCACAAATGGCCGGCCTCGACGGCTTCTATGCAGCCCGCCTGGAACGCAGTTAATACAGGCGCCAACACCGGCGTCGGTTGGCCGCCGCCATGCCGTTCGGCTATGGTTCGCGCGGGGCGCAAGGGGAACACACGCCCGTGATGAGGGAAGCGCTAGCATCGATGTCGCGCGTTTCGGTTGCGGAACGGACCAGGCTTTCCGCGTTCGTCGCACGCGGGATGGTCCGCAGGCTCGTCGGCCGCGTGACCGGGCTGTCGCTCGTCCGCCTGCCGTTCCTGCCGGGGGCGCCCGACCGGCTGGTGGTCGCGCCACAGGATCTGCGGACCTCGGATGCCACCCGCGCGACTGAAATCTATTCCGGCCGCTTCGCCTTCGGCGGCAAAGTCGTAGTTTGCGACGCCCGCTCGCCGTTCGAAACCACGCCGCCGTCCGAGGACTGGTCGGCGGCGCTGCACGGCTTCGGCTGGCTGCGACACCTGCGCGCCGCCGACTCCGGTATCACCCGCGCCAACGCGCGCGCGCTGGTGGACGAATGGATCGCGCTGCGGGGCGCCAACAACCCGGTCGCCTGGCGCTCCGAAGTCATGGCCCGCCGGATCGTCTCATGGATCAGCCAGGCGACGCTGGTGCTCGACGATTCCGACGTCCGCTTCTACCGCCGCTTTATCCGCAGCCTGTCCCGGCAGGTCCGGCAACTGCGTCACACCGCGGCCGACGCCCGCGATGGCGTGCCGCGTTGCCAGGCGGCCATCGCGCTCACCTTTGCGTCGCTATGCATGGCCAATCAGGCGCGCCACCTGAAAGCCGCCACCAGGCGCCTGAGCGACGAGCTCGATCGCCAGATCCTGCCCGACGGCGGGCACATCAGCCGCAATCCGGGCGCGCTGCTCGATCTGCTGGTGGATCTGCTGCCGCTGCGACAGTTGTTCGCCTCGCGCAATACGCCGCCGCCGCCCTCGCTGCTCAACGCCATCGACCGGATGATGCCGATGCTGCGCTTCTTCCGTCACGGCGATGGCAGCTTCGCGCTGTTCAACGGCATGGGCCCGACCCGCATGGACCTGCTCAGCACCGTGCTCGCCTATGACGATGCGCGCGGCACGCCGGTCTCCAATGCCAGCCACACCGGCTATCAGCGGCTGGAAGCCGGTGGCGCCGTCATCATCATGGACACCGGCCGGCCGCCACCGCTGTCCGTGAGCCAGGAGGCGCATGCCGGGTGCCTGTCGTTCGAGCTATCGGCCCGGCTCAACCGCATCGTAGTCAATTGCGGCCTGCCCGCAAGCGGCATTGAAAGCTGGCGACAGATGGCGCGCGCCACCGGCGCCCATTCGACCGTGACCTTCAACGACGTGTCCTCGTGCCGGTTCGTCGAGTCGGGACCGATCCGGCGGATGCTTCAGGGCATGCCGATCGTCGCCGGCCCGCGGGAGGTCGAGGTCGCGCGCGAGGACCAGAACGGCGCGACCGTGCTGCGAACCTCGCACGACGGCTATGCCGAGGGCTTCGGCGTCCTCCACCATCGCGCTTTGATGCTGTCCGCCGACGGCAACCGCGTCGACGGCGAGGACATGTTCACACCGGTGACGGGCGATTCGATGCCGGCCGGCCGCGACCAGTTCGCGCTGCGCTTCCACCTGCATCCTTCGGTCAAGGCCAGCCGCCTGACCGATTCGCACGGCGCCATGCTGATGCTGCCGAACAAGGAGGTGTGGACCTTCAGCGCTTACGAGGACCGGATCGATCTTGAGGAAAGCGTCTACCTCGCTGGAACCGACGGACCGCGGCGCGCGGTCCAGATCGTCATCTACGGCCGCGCGCGCAAGGTCGCACGGGTGCAATGGACCTTCACGCAGATCGCGGCCTCGCCGCTGTCGCCCTCGCGGCGCGGACGCGCCGAGGAGCCGAAGCTGCCGCTGTAGCCCGCACATTCGACGTCATCGTCCGCGGACGCGGATGACCCAGTAGTCGCCGAAATAGCCGTCCCCTGTGGTGTTGCATCATTCGATGCCTGTGTTTACTGGATGCTCCGCTTTCGCGGAGCATGACGCCAAAGTCGATCCATGACCGACCTCCGCCCGATCGCCCGCGCGCTGATCTCCGTGTCCGACAAGACCGGCCTGATCGATTTCGCCCGCGCCCTGGCGAAGCACGGCATCGCGCTCATTTCCACCGGCGGCACGGCGAAGGCGCTGGCCGACGCGGGGCTCGCCGTGCGCGACGTGGCCGACGTCACCGCCTTTCCCGAGATGATGGACGGCCGGGTGAAGACGCTACATCCGAAAATCCATGGCGGCCTGCTCGGCATCCGCGATAATCGCGAACATACGAACGCGATGGCGGCGCACGGCATCGAGCCGATCGATCTGCTTGTCGTGAACCTCTACCCGTTCGAGCAGACGGTGGCGAAGGGCGCGGATTACGACGCCTGCATCGAGAACATCGACATCGGCGGACCGGCGATGATCCGCGCCGCCGCCAAGAACCACGCCGACGTCGCCGTCGTCGTCGATGCGGAGGATTACGCGCCGATGCTGGCGGAGCTCGTGCAGCACAACGGCGCGACCTCGCTCGAGCTGCGCCGGAAACTTGCCGCCAAGGCTTATGCCCGCACTGCGGTCTATGACGCGGCAATCTCCAACTGGTTCGCCAAGACGCTGTCGGACGAGGCGCCAACCTGGCGTGCGTTCGGCGGCCGGCTCGCCGAGGCGTTGCGCTACGGCGAGAACCCGCACCAGTCGGCAGCATTCTATCGCACCGGCGAGACGCGCTTCGGCGTCGCCACCGCGCGGCAGGTGCAGGGCAAGCAGCTCTCCTACAACAACCTCAACGACACCGACGCCGCCTATGAATGCGTTGCCGAGTTCGCACCCGAACGCACCGCCGCCTGCGCCATCATCAAACATGCAAATCCGAGCGGCGTGGCCGAGGGCGAGACTCTCGTCGATGCCTATCGCAAGGCGCTGGCCTGCGACCCGGTCTCGGCCTTCGGCGGCATCGTGGCGGTGAACCGCATACTCGACGCCGAGGCGGCGCGCGCCATCACCGAGATCTTCACCGAGGTCATCATCGCGCCCGACGCCACCGACGAAGCGGTCGCCATCGTCGGCGCCAGGAAGAACCTGCGGCTGCTGCTCGCCGGCGGGCTGCCCGATCCGCGCGCGCAAGGACTGGCGGTGAAATCGGTTGCCGGTGGATTGCTGGTGTCGTCGCGCGACAATGCCGTGGTCGACGATATGGAACTCAAGGTCGTCACCAGGCGCGCCCCTACCACGGCGGAGCTGTCCGACCTTGCGTTCGCCTTCCGCGTCGCCAAGCACGTCAAGTCGAACACCATCGTCTACGCCAAGGACCGTGCGACCGTCGGCATCGGCGCCGGCCAGATGAGCCGCGTCGATGCGGCCCGTATCGCCGCCCGCAAGGCCGAGGACGCCGCCCGGGAGGCGGGGCTGGCCGAACCCGCGACCAAGGGCTCGGTGGTCGCCTCCGACGCGTTCTTTCCGTTCGCCGACGGGCTACTGGTCGCGATCGAGGCGGGGGCCACGGCGGTCATCCAGCCCGGCGGCTCGGTCCGGGACGACGAGGTGATCAAGGCTGCCGACGAGCGTGGCGTCGCCATGGTGTTCACCGGCACCCGGCACTTCCGGCATTAACCGGCCCGCCTCATTCGTCCGGCGTAATCCAACCTGTCCGATTTTTCATGGAACGACTCGCCGTCTCCGTACGTTTCCGGCGTATCCCCATGGAGTTAGGGGGCGGGGTTCGGGCTCGATCATTCCGATTTCTGGGGCGACAGGCGCCAAGAATGGCCCTCTCCAAGGGGCAAGCATGATGAATATGAGTCATTATCTGCAGCGGCAGGCTGAGCTCTGCATCGCCTTGTCGCGTGCCACAATCGACCTGGCTGTGGCCAGCCGTCTGCGCGCAATGGCGGCCGACCTGCGGGCCAAGGCATCCGAGTGCGGTGACGACTTGCCGGACGCCCTGCCTCATGAATCGGCCAGCAGCAACTCCGCGCGAGCCAAGGCGAGCCGCAGCTAAGTCCAGCGTTATCTGGAACTTACGGCTTCACCAGGTCGCCGAGCAGGCTGGCCGCCACGGATAGCTTCGACAGCGTCAACCCGGAACTTGCGATCTCGTGGACCGCGGCGCGGATGCGGTGCACGTCGGCCTCGCGCTGCGCCACCCAGGCCTCCACCGCGGCCTGCCCGGCAACCCCGTTTCCAGCCATGGCGGCGGTGAGCCTCCGTTCGGCGTCGCCGATGGCATCGAGCGCACGGTCGAGCGCGAGGCGGTCAAAGTAGTCGGACAGCTTGATCTCGCGCGCCGCACCGGTGATCCGGTCGAGCCGGAAGAACGACTCGGCGGCGAAATACGTCGCCGCGGCGTCCGCGACCTTTTGTCCGGTGCGCTCGGCGACCAGCACGATGTCGGGCGCGGCGGTGAGCGCCGGCAGATTGGCGAGGCGGCGCGCAAGGTCGCCGGGCACGCCGGCGCCTTCCAGCTCGGCCGCCCGCGCATCGCGTGCCGCGCGGGCTTCCTCCGTGAGCGCGCGGCCGATGACCGCCTCCACTTCGCCGATGCCCGCGCGATAGTGCTCGATGATCGAGGCAAGGCCTCTGGTCACATCGACATTGCGCAGGAACCAGACCATGCGGTCGCGCAGCAGATGCTGCACGCCGGCATACAGGTCGAGCTGCAACTTTCCGGAAATCTTGTTGTCCAGCCGGTCGAGCCCGCCGTTGAGCGAGGTAAGACCGTAGCTGTCGCGCACCGCGGCGAAGGCCAGCGCCATGCTGGCGGCGGATGCGCCGGTCTGATCCTCCATCCGCGCCACGAATGATGGACCGCCACGGTTGACGATGGAGTTGGCAAGCTGCGTCGCGATGATCTCACGGCACAGGCGATGGGTTTCGAGCGCCTCCGGAAAGCGCTCCGCGATCGGGCCGGGAAAGTAGCGTTGTAGCTCGCGCCGGAGATAGGGATCGTCCGGAACCTCCGACTCCAACAGCTCGTCATAGAGCGAGAGCTTCGCATAGGCGAGTAGCACCGCAAGCTCAGGCCGGGTGAGGCCTTTGGAGCGGCGGCGGCGCTCCTCGAGCTCAAGGTCGTCGGGCAGGAATTCGACCGCGCGGTTGAGCTCGCCGCGCGTCTCCAGCGTCTGCATCAAGCGCTGCTGGAAGCCGAGATACTCGATGCCGCGCCGCTCGGCCAGCGAGATCGCCAACGGCTGCAGGTAATTGTTGCGCAGCACCAGGGTGGCGACCTCGTCGGTCATCTCCGCCAGCAGCGCGTTGCGGGCATCGTAGGTCAGGCGCTGATCGCGCATCGGGCGCGTCAATGCGATCTTGACGTTGACTTCGACGTCGGATGTGTTGACGCCGGCGGAGTTGTCGACGGCGTCGGTGTTGAGGCGCACGCCCGCCATCGCCGCTTCCACGCGGCCGCGCTGGGTCATGCCGAGATTGGCGCCCTCGCCCACCACCTTGCAGCGCAGTTGGGCGCCGGTGACACGGATGGCGTCGTTGGCGCGGTCGCCGACCGCGTCGTCGGTTTCCGTCGACGCCTTCACGTAGGTGCCGATGCCGCCGAAGAACAGGAGGTCGGCCGGCGCCTTGAGGATGGCATTCATCACCTCCTGTGGAGTCGCCTTCTCCTTGGCGAATCCGAGCGCCGCTTGCGCCTCGGCAGACAGCACAATCTCCTTCAGCGAGCGCGGATAGATACCGCCGCCCTGCGAGATCAGCGACTTGTCGTAATCCTGCCAGCTCGACCGCGGCAGATCGTACAGCCGCTGGCGCTCCGCAAAGCTGCGCTCCGCGTCCGGCTCCGGATCGATGAAGATGTCGCGATGATCGAAGGCGGCAAGCAGCCTGGTCGTCGTCTCGCGCAACAGCCCATTGCCGAACACGTCGCCCGACATGTCGCCGACGCCGACGACCGTGAACTCCTTCGCGCCGACGTCGACATCCATCTCACGGAAGTGACGCTTCACCGATTCCCAGGCGCCGCGCGCGGTGATGCCCATCTTCTTGTGGTCGTAGCCGGCCGAGCCGCCGGAGGCGAACGCGTCGCCAAGCCAGAACCCGTGCTCCTCGGCGATCCCGTTGGCGATGTCCGAGAACGTGGCGGTACCCTTGTCGGCGGCGACCACGAAATACGGATCGTCGTCATCGTGGCGCACGACGTTTTCCGGCGGCACGACCTGCCCGTCGACGAGATTGTCGGTGAGGTCCAGCAACGTCGAGATGAACAGCTTGTAGGCCGCGGTACCTTCGGTCTGTATTTGCTCGCGTGTACCGCCCTTCGGCATCTGCTTGGGCACGAAGCCGCCCTTGGCGCCGACCGGGACGATGACCGCGTTCTTGACCTGCTGCGCTTTGACCAGCCCCAGAACCTCGGTGCGGAAGTCCTGCGGACGGTCCGACCAGCGGATGCCGCCGCGCGCCACCTTGCCAAAACGCAGATGCACGCCCTCGACGCGCGGCGAGTAGACGAACATCTCGTAGAGCGGCTTCGGCAGCGGAATGCCGTCCAGCTTCCGGCTTGCGAACTTGATCGCGATCTGCGCCTTCGGCCGTCCGTCTTTGTCGGGCTGGTAGAAATTGGTGCGCAGCGCCGCCTGCACGGCATTCACGAAATGCCGGAGGATACGATCCTCGTCGAGGCTTTCGACCGACGTGAGCGCCTCTTCGATCGAGGCCGCCACCTCCGTTTCGCGCATGCGCCGCGCGTCGGGCAGCACCGAGAGCCGCGGATCGAAGCGGATGTGGAAGAGCTGCACCACCTGCGCCGCGAGCGCGGCATGCTTGGTCATCGTCGCCCACATGTAATCCTGCGAGTAGGGCACGCGGATCTGGCGCAGGAAGCGCGAGATCGTCCGCAGCAGCGCAACGTCGCGCCAGGCCAGCCCGGCCGCCAGCACCAGCGCGTTATAGCCGTCGTTCTCGGCGCCGCCCGTCATCACCACAAGGAAGGCCGCTTCCAGCCGCTGCTTGCTGTCGAGGAGATCGGTCGTCCCGGCGGTGGCGCGCTCCAGCACCATGTCATGCAGCCAGACATCCGGCATATCGTCGGGATCGAGCTTGATGTGGTGGGTCTGCTCGTCGACCACATGAAAGCCCATGTTCTCCAGGATCGGCACGCGCTCCGACAGCGGGATCGGGCGGCCGTAGCTCCACACATTGAGGCCGATCGAGCCGTCGGTGTCGTCGGCACGGCGATGGAAATCCGCGTTCAGCGGCCGTTCGAGCGATAAGCTCTCGATGGTGCGGATGTCGTCGACGGCGGCGAGCGGCAGATGCGCCTCACGGTATCCGCCCGAAAAGGCGTTCCGGTAGCGCGCCAGGAGGTCGCGCGCGCGCTCGGGATCGTAGGCCGCCTCCAGCGCCTCGGACAGTCCGTCGGTCCAGGTTCGAATGATCCCGCCGATCACCTTCTCCAAGGTCGCGCGATCGGGATTGGGCGTCTCGCCCTCGTAGCGCCCGATGATGAAATGCACGCGCGCCAGCGGTCCTTCCGGGATGAAGGGGTAATAGGCGCTGACGCGCCCCTTGTAGACTTCGGCAAGGTAGTTGCCGATCGCGATGCGCGTCGTGCTGTTGTAGCGGTCGCGCGGCACGTAGACGAAGACCGACACGAAGCGGTCGAAACGGTCGCGGCGCGGCAGCACGCGCACGCGCGGCCGCTCGTCGAGCTGCAAGATCGCAAGCGCAAACTGGTAGAGCGTGTCCTCATCGATCTGGAACAGCTCGTCGCGTGAATAGGTTTCCAGCACGTTGACCAGCGCCTTGCCGGAATGACTGTCGGGATCGAAGCCGGCGCGCTCGACCACGGCGTCCACCTTCCGGCGCACATACGGGATGCTCCGGATCGAGCGCGTATAGACCGTGGAGGTGAACAGCCCGAGGATACGCAGCTCGCCGGCCAACCGTCCGTCTGCGCCGAAGCGCTTGATCCCGATATAGTCCATGTGGACGCGGCGATGCACCCGGGAGCGCACCGCCGACTTGGTCACGATCAGGAGCTTCGGCTCTTTCAGGAAGGCGCGGATCTCCGGCGTGATGGTGACGAGCTGCGTGCCGCGCCGCAGCACCCGCATCTCCGGCGAGCGCAGCAATCCGAGGCCGGTCTCGTGCTGCGGCTGCAACGCGTCCTCACCGGCTGTGAAAACGTATTCGCGCACGCCGAGGAAGGTGAAATGGTCGCCGAGCAGCCAGTCGAGGAAAGTGATCGCCTCGTCGATTTCCTCCTTCGGAAGCGGAGGCGGATTGGCCTTGAGCTCACCGACAAGCGCGCTCACGCGCGTCACCATCTCGCGCCAGTCCCGGACGGTGACCCGCACGTCGGCGAGTACCTTCTCGATCGCTGCGATCAGCTCGTCGCGGCGGGTGTCGTCGGTGATGCGCTCGACGTGGATGTGGATGAAGCTTTCGCGCAGCTCGCCTCCGCCGGACGGACGGTCGCCCTCGAAACGGAGCAGGCGGCCGGCGGGGTCGCGGGCCACCGTGAAGATGGGATGGACGACCAGCCGCACTTCGACGCCCCGTTCCGCCAGCTCGCCCATGACCGAGTCGAGCAGGAACGGCATGTCGTCGTTGACGATCTCAAGCACCGAGACCGCCCGCAGCCGCTCACCGGCGGCGTCCTCCGGATTTTCGATCCTGATCTTGGGCTGCTCCGGCGTCCGTTCGGCCAGGAACGCCCAAGCCTGCTCCGCCAACGCCGCGATTTCGCGGCCGTCATACGGCACCAGGTCCTCGGGCACCGCGCGCGCGAACAGGCCGGCAACGAATTCCCGCGGGATGGCGTGCCGGACGGCGAGCAATGCTTCCGCAGCGGCAATCAACAGCGCCGCCGCGCGCATCTCGTCGGTGCCGGCAAGGCTATGGTCGTTCATGCCGTGGTTCCTGACGCACCGAGGGGCATCGGCCCCGCGTCGCATAAACGGGAGTGTTTCCGATCCTCGCCGCCGCGTCGAGGCCGGTTCGGCGGCCCCACCCCGCTCCCCGCAAAATAGAGGGAAACCATGACGGTTGCACTCCCGCGAGTGTCGCGGCTCAGACGCTCGCCATGCTTGGCGGCGTGGTTGGGATCGGACCAAGGCTGCCAGCCAATCGGCCGCGCCTGGCGATTCCGCGTTGGGTGCACTGCCGCCACGCCCCTTATCATTGCCGCATGCTTGGCCTAGCTTCCCTCCCGAGATGTCCCGCCTCGCCTTCCCCTTGTTCGCGCTCGCCATGCTGCTGGCTCCCTCGGCCGCCGCCGGGCAAGCCGTGGACGCACGCCACGGCATGGTGGTGGCGCAGGAAGCGCGGGCGGCTCGCATCGGCCTCGATGTCCTCAAGCGCGGCGGCAATGCCGTCGATGCCGCGGTCGCCACCGGGTTCGCGATGGCGGTGACCTATCCACGCGCCGGAAATATCGGCGGCGGCGGCTACATGGTGATCCATCTCGCCGACAAGCGCCGGCGGTTCCGTGACATCGCCATCGACTACCGCGAGACCGCGCCGGCGGCGGCGACCCGCACCATGTTCCTCGACGAGAAGGGCAATGCCGATCCGCGCCTGTCGCGCAACTCCGCACTCGCGATCGGGGTCCCTGGCACGGTGGCGGGGCTGGCGCTCGCGCATCGCCGCTACGGTTCGGGCCGGCTGTCTCTCGCCGCGCTGATGGCGCCGGCCATTGCGCTGGCGCGCGAGGGCTTCGAGATCGACGGCGATGTCGCCGACTCGCTGCCGCGGGCCCGGGTGCGGCTCTCGCGCTGGCCGGCATCGGCGGCTATATTCCTGAAGGCGGACGGCAACGTGCTGGCGCCCGGCGACAAGCTGGTGCAGCGCGATCTCGCAGATACGTTGGACGCAATCGCGAAGCACGGGCCCAAAGCCTTCTACGAAGGCGCGATCCCCGGAAAGATCGCCGCCGCCGTGCAAAAAGCCGGCGGCATCATGACCGCAGACGATTTCAAGGCCTATCAGCCGCATGTGCGCCGGCCGGTGCGCGGGCGCTACCGCGGCCATGAGATCATCTCGATGCCGCCGTCGTCGTCCGGCGGCGTGGTGCTGATCGAGATGCTCAATGTCCTCGAAGGCTACAAGCTCGGCGCCCTCGACGAGCCGGAGCGGCTGCATCTCATGGTCGAGGCGATGCGGCGCGCCTATGCCGACCGCGCCGCCTATCTCGGCGATCCGGCGACGGTGAGCGCGCCGCTGGCGCGGCTGATGTCGAAGCGCTACGCCGCGGCGCTGCGCGCGAGCATCGATCCGATGCGGGCGACGCCGTCGCGCGAGATCCGCGACGACATCGAGCTGCCGCGCGAAGGCGCCAACACCACGCATTTCTCGGTGATCGACCGCTATGGCAACGCGGTCTCCAACACCTATACGCTCAATTTCAGCTACGGCCTCGGGCTGGTCGCGGAGGGAACCGGCGTGCTGCTCAACAACGAGCTCGACGACTTCGCGGCGAAGCCCGGCGCGCCGAATGCATTCGGGCTGGTCGGCCTCAACATGGCCAATGCACCGGCTCCGGGGAAGCGGCCGCTGTCCTCGATGACGCCGACCATCGTACTCAAGGACGGCAAGCCCATGCTGGTCACCGGCTCGCCCGGCGGCAGCCGCATCATCACCACGGTGCTGCAGGTGATCATGAACGTGATCGACCGCAAACTCTCGATCGCGGACGCGGTCGCCGATCCGCGCCTGCATCATCAGTGGCTGCCGGACGAGCTTCTGGTCGAGCGGGGATTCTCGCCCGATCTCGTCCGGGCGCTGCAGGCC
>JBOHIG010000320.1:0-24648 GCA_050725815.1 Xanthobacteraceae bacterium | reverse complement strand
GGATTTGACATTCGCGACCCACTTGGCAGCAGGCTCGTGACGCGAATGTCAAATCCAAAACTCCACTAGTGTCCCGAATCCGAAGTTCGCAAGAGCCAGTCCGCGAGTCCATTTGCGAACTTCGGATTCAAAGGGACACTAGAATCAATATGTTGCCAGTGTGGCTTTGGTTCAGAAGTTCGCTCCTGACCAAGCAGCCAAGTATGACGAACTTCTGAACCGCCACACTAGTACTTAATACTTGCTAGTGGTCCTTCGATTCTAACATTCGCAAAATCGGCCGCTGAAACGGGATGCGAATGTTAGAATCGGACCACTAGCTGCGTCGGCGCGCCAAGATTGCGCGTGACCTGACCTCCAGACCGCTCCTAATATCCGGCCAGCACTGGCGGGGAAGAGCGCATGGGGTCGCTGAGAATAAGCGCGTTGAAAGCAGCCGCGGTCGCGACGGCCGTCGTTGCCGCATGGGCGGCGCTTCCCACCACCGGCCACGCCCAGGAGTGGCCGAGCAAGCCGGTCAAGATTGTCGTGCCGTTCGCGCCCGGCGGCAGCTCCGACCAACTCGCGAGGCTTCTGGCGCCCGAGCTGTCCGCGACCTTCCGCCAGCAATTCTACATCGAGAACCGGGCCGGCAGCAGTGGCGCGGTCGGCTCCGCCCAGGTCGCCCGCGCCGCACCCGACGGCTATACGCTGGTCAATGCGGGCTCGGGACCGCATCTCACCGGGCCCGCGATCAATCCGAACATCGGCTACGACCCGCTCAAGGATTTCACCCATATCGCGATGATCGCGGCCGACACCTATGTGCTGGTCGCCAATCCCGCATTGGGCGCGAAGTCGCTCGCCGATCTCGTGCGGAGCGGCCGCGGCCGGCGGATCACATCGGCCTCGCCGGGCGCGGGCTCGCTCGGCCATCTCATCCTCGAGCGGTTCAAGCGCACGGCCAAGCTCGACATCCAGCACGTGCCGGGCCCGCAATCCGGAATGAAGGACGTCCTCGGCAATCACGTCTCGATGACGCTGACCACCCTGCTCACGGCCGGCGCGCAGGTGCGGGCCGGCAAGCTCGTGCCGCTCGGCGTCACGTCGCTGGCGCGCAATCCGGCCTATCCGGGCATTGCGACCTTCGCCGAGCAAGGCTTCTCCGATGTGCGCGGCGACACCTGGTTCTGGCTCGCGGGACCGAAGGGACTGCCGGCTGTCGTGGTCGACCGGCTCAATCGGGAAGTGCGGCGCGTCGTGAAATCGCCGAAGCTGCAGGCGTATTTCAAGAAGCTGGCGCTGCAATCGCGGGACCTCGACTCGACAGCCGTCACGAAGTTCGTTGCGGATGAATACGCCTACTGGGCTCCGCTCGCCAAAGAGGTCGGCTTGCGCGTGCAGTAGCTTGCGGGCCAAGGTCGAGACTGACACCGGGAGGGACGCCATGAATTCAAAGCTTCGCGGTTGGCTGCTCGCTTCGCTGGGGATGCTGCTCCTTGCGCCGGCCGCTGTCACGAACGCGGCCGCACAGAGCTATCCCAACCGCACCATTCGTATCGTGGTGCCGTTCCCCGCTGGCGGACCGACCGACATCCTGTCACGCGTGATCGCGCAGAAGATGAGCGAAGACTGGGGCCATCCAGTCGTGGTCGAGAACCGCCCCGGCGCCGACACCGCGATCGGCGCGGTGCAGGTCGCCAAGGCCGCGCCCGACGGCTACACCCTGCTCGCCGCCATGGACACCACCATGGTGATGAACCCGGCCACCAAGACCAGCCTGCCCTACGACCCGTTCAAGGATTTTGCGACCGTCACCATGGCGGCCAAGAACACCTCGCTGCTGACGGTGCGCGCCGCCGACGGGCCGAAGTCGATCCAAGAGCTGATCGCGCGCGGCAAGGTGTCCGGCAAGATGAACTACGGCGCCGGCATCATCACCACGCGGCTGGCGGGCTACCTGTTCAACCGCACGGCCGGCATCAAGGTCCAGCTCATCCCCTACAAGGGCAGCGCGGAGGTCGTGCAGGGCCTGCTCAGCGGCTCGGTCGATTACATCATCGACGGCGTCGCCTCGAGCCTGCCACTGATCAAGTCCGGAAAATTCCGTGCGCTCGCCAAGCTCAACGGCCGGCCGCTGCCGGCGCTCCCCGACGTGCCGCCGCTCTCGGTCGCGGCCAACATGCCCGAGCTCGACGACATTTCGAGCTGGATCGGCATCGTGGCGCCGGCCGGAACGCCGCGCAGCATCATCGACAAGCTCCAGGACAAGATCGCAAAGATGTATGCCGACCGTGCGGTCTATGACAGACTGGTGGCCGCCGGGATCAACCCCGTTTCGAGCACGCCGGACGAGTTCGACGCCTTTTTCCGCAAGGAAGCGGTCCGCTGGTCGAAGACGTTCAAGGAAAGTGGCATCAAGCTCAACTAGTCCTGCCTCCCCCACTCTCCGTTCAGCCTTACGCAACGTCGGGCGAAAGCCCCAAGGAGCCTCCATGTCCAAGCCGAAAGTCCTCATCTTCGCCCCACGTGAGGAGCCCGCGGAAACGATCAAGGCCATCGAAGGATTGGGCTGCGAGATCGTGATCGGCAACCGCGACTGGCAATTGCCGCGCACCCATTACGAGGACGACGTGATGTCGCAGGCGCGCGATTGCGTGGCGCTGATGGGAACGTCGATGCGTCACACGCCGATCAGCCGCCGCGTGATGGAGGCATCGCAGCGGCTGCGTATCGTCGCCAAGTACACAGTCGGCGTCGACGACGTAGACACCGAGGCCGCCACCGAGCTGGGCATCATGGTGTGCCATGCGCCGACCGAGTCGAACTGCTTCGGCGTCGCCGAAACCACGGTCGCGATGATGCTCGCGCTGCTCAAGAAGCTCGCCGAGCGCGATGCCGACGTGCGCGCCGGCAAGTGGCGCACCCAGGACAACTTCGCCTATTTCCTGGGCGCGCGGACCTCGGACAACTTCCGCGGCCAGACCATCGGCTTCGTCGGCTTCGGCCGCATCGCCAGCCGCGTCGCGCAACTGCTGACGCCGTGGCGTTGCCGGATGGTCGCCTACGATCCCTATGTGGCGCCGGCGCAGTTTCTCGCCCATGGTGTCCAGCAGGTCGACTACGAGACCCTGCTGCGCGAGTCCGACGTAGTGTCGTTCCATGTCGTGCTGACCAAGGAGACGCGCTACATGTTCGGCGAGGAGCAGCTCAAGCTAATGAAGCCGAACGCGGTCGTGATCAACACGTCACGGGGCAAGGTGATCGACGAGAAGGCAGTCGCGCGCGCGATCGACGAAGGCCGCCTGCGCGGCACCGCGATCGACGCCTTCGAAGAAGAGCCGCTGCCGATGGATTCGCCGTTGCGCAAGCTCGGCAACCGCGCGCTGCTGTCGCCCCACTCCGCCTCCTATACGGAAGGCGGCGAGTTGCGCCAAGGTGTCACATGGGCGACGCGCTCGGTGCTGACCGCGCTCAAGGGCGGCATCCCCGATAACATCTACAACAAGGACGTGCTGCCGCTCTGGCGACAGCGCTTCGGCGGCGCGCCGGTGACGCCCTCATAGGCCGCAAGGCGGGAACACGAAAGGCGCCCCCAGCGCCAAGTTTCGTGTTCCAGGTCCCCCATGGGCTTCGGAACCCGCCTAGAATTGGGAACCTTTGTGTGCAAATCGGCATGGGACCATCTCATTTGCGCGCAAAATGAGGCCCGGCAAGCCGGTTATCAAGCCGGTTATATGGTCAATACGAGCAAACTTAACGCTGTCCGCGAAACAGCCATTGTGAGTGTCCAAAGACCGGGCTAGATGGCGGGGCGGTACGATATGCCGCCAGGACCTACCGGCCACAGCAAGGGGAGAGCGCGTTAATGGCGAAGCTTGGAAAGCAGTCGGCGAATCCGCCGCCCGGACAGATCAAGCACGATGACTACGATTTCGGCACGCTCGATACGTCCTCGTTTGACGATAACGGCACGGCGACGACGAGCGATGACGAAATGTTTTTCGGGGACGGCAATCTGCCCACGAATTACAACATCGTGGTCGACGCGAAGGCGGACATCGAACTTGGGCTGAAGATCCACTATCGGACTGGTGACGACATCACCCCCATTACCGTCGATGCCGACGGCACCGCACACTACGAGGCGCCAGCCGGAACGCAGGTCATCGACCCGGCGCACGGCGTCAGCGCCGCGCACCCGAACCGCGCGGCCTGGAACTTCGATTTTTCGGTGAACACCGGAATCGACGGCAGCACGAATACGCTGGACGACTTCGACTTCAGGATCATCGTTGAGAGCGGCGACGGCGAAGTTGGGGTTTTCGATCTTCAGCATGTCGGTCCCGGCAACACGCCGTGGGTTGACGCGGCACTCACCGGCGGGTTCGGCGACGAGGATGGTTCAAACCCACAGCTATCGCAGAACTCGGTCAACCTCGGGTTCAATTTCATGAAGGCGATCTTCGGCACCGACGTAATGGACGCCGGCGAGACGTACGACATCAAGCTGCAAGCGTTTGACGACAAGGGCAAGATTGTCGCGCAAGTGCACGACACTTTGCTTCTGGTTTGATCGAACTGCCAGTCAAGTGCTGCAAAGGGGCGCGCCACAGGCGTGCCCCTTTCACACATTATTGTGCAAGCACGGATGTGCGACTTTGGATTCCTGCGTGCGCAGGAATGAGCGGTCCGGGGACTGCCTCATCCCGCCTTCGCGTGACGCCAGGTCAGCTTGTCGACGTAGTGATCCCAGCCCTTGTCCTGGGACCGCTGCTTGAGGATCTGGCCGGAAATCTTCTCGCATTGCCGCGGTGTCAGAACCTGCGGCATACCGCCCATCTGGCGGGCGATCGCATAGATCTTGCACGCCTCCTCGAAATACAGCGTGAACAGCACGGCTTCCTTCAGGTCCTTGCCGGCTGCGATGGTGCCGTGCGCGCGTTGAAGCAACAGCCGGCCACCGCCGAGCTTCTGCGCGAGCACGGCGGCGCGCTCCGGCGATTCGGTCTGGCCAGGCGAATCGTCGATGGCGATCTTGCCGAGGAACGGCGTGCCGTAATGATGGATCGGGCGGAACTCCTCGCCGAGCACGCCGAACGCGATCGCATAGGGCGGATGCACGTGGACGATCGCGTTCACGTCCGGACGGACACGATAGATCGCGGGATGCGCGGCCCAATGCGTCGGCGCATCGCCATCGATCGGCGCGATCTTGAGATTGTCCACGGTTACGAGCGTCGGGCTGGTCACCGGCATGGTCATCCACCGGCCGCCGGAGAGCCGCACGCTCACATTGAACGCGGCTTCGGAAACACCCTCATTCAGCAGAATGCGACAGGCAAGCACGAACTGTTGCTTGAGCGCCGCAAGGTCTTCCATCGACTGTTCGGCGACAGCGGCTGCGCGGACGTTCATGGCTCGCTCCGCAACGATTGGATGGCGCCAGCATATATCGAACGACCCGTCTGGCCTAGCGCAGGCGGGCGTTCCCTTGACGATCAGGAACCCTGCGCCGACAATACGCGCCGTCGATCGCTTGCAGCAGCTAGGAAAGCTGCCGGGGGACTCGAACATGGTCATCCGTCGCCGGATGCGCAGCGTAATATTGCTCCTGCCGCTCCTGCTGACCGCGGGCGCGGGAGTGGCATCGGCTCAGCAGCCGTTTTCATACGCCGGTAGGACCGTCACCGTCGCAATCGGCTCGGGCGCATCGGGTTCGCACGCCCAATACGCGCGCCTGATCGCACGTCATATGGGTCGATACCTCCCCGGTCAGCCGACGGTGGTCGCGAAATACTACCCCGGCGCGGGCGGAATGACGTTGGCCAATCAATTGTTGACGCAGACGCCGCGCGACGGCACCACCATCGCGCTGATCAACCGCACCATCTACCTGGAGCCGCTCATAAACGGGGGAAAGGCGGTCGGCAAGTTCGACCCGCGCAAGCTGTCATGGATCGGCAGCGCGGATTCGATCGTCGGCGTGGCCATCGCGTGGCACACCTCCAAGGTGAAGACCTGGAAGGATCTGCTCGAGCACGAGCTTATTGTCGCCGCGGTCGGCGCCGCCAGCGGCACCACCAAGGAGGCCTACCTCC
Organism: Xanthobacteraceae bacterium; assembly: GCA_050725815.1. Lineage (GTDB taxonomy): Bacteria > Pseudomonadota > Alphaproteobacteria > Rhizobiales > Xanthobacteraceae > VAZQ01. The sequence continues at coordinate 18,568 of JBOHIG010000320.1, read as the reverse complement.
TCCGCAACCTGTTCGGATTCAAGTTCCGCGTCATCATGGGCTACCTCGCCGGCGGCGACGTCGATCTGGCGATGGAGCGCGGCGAAGTCGAGGGCCGCGCCAACCTTGCCTGGCAGGGCCTCAAGAACCGCGACCTCAAGCACGTGCAGGAAGGCCGCATCCGCATGCTCTACCAGATGGCGCTGGCGCGGCATAAGGAGCTGCCGGACCTGCCGCTGGTCATGGACTTCGCCCGCAACGCGCACGAACGGCAAATCCTGACGCTCAACTTCGCCGTGAACGAAGTCGGCTATTCGTTCGTGGCTCCGCCCGGCGTTCCGCCGGAGCAGCTCGCCATGCTGCGCACCGCATTCAAGCGCGCGCTGGAGGATCCCAAGCTCATCGCGGAAGCCCATAAGCAACGCCTGGACATCAACTACATTCCACCCGAACGCCTGCAGGCGATATTCGATGAGCTGTACGGCGCACCGCCCGACTTGATCGCGGAATGGCTGCGGCTGACGCAACCGAACGCGCCTGAAGAGAAGGCGCGCGTCCAGACCGTGAAGGCAACGCTGGCCGCGGTCGGCTCAGGAGCGCGCAGCATCGCCTTCAACGTCGGCAACACGCAGCACCAAGCGCGCATCGACCGCCGGCAAACGGCCATCACCATCGGCGGCAACAAGGTCGCTCCCGATGCGCTGAAAGCCGGCCTCACCTGCTCCATCAGCTATTTCGGCAACAAAGGCACAGCGACCAGCATCGCCTGCAATTGACGGAGCCGCGCCATGGCCGTGACATTCCACAATCTGGAGAAGCTCAAGAAGCTGCCGCTCGGCCACAGCAAGAAGGTGCTGGCCGACACGGAGGATTCCCATGTCTGGATCCACGGCGACTATCCCGGCACGCAGGGGCCGATGCATCGGCATACCGCCGACGAGATCTTCTACTGCGTGCAGGGCGAGTGCACGTTCACCCTGGAGAAGGGCCGGCGCAAGGCGCTCAAGCCCGGGATGGTCGTGTTCATCCCGAAGGGCGACTACTACAAGCTTGAGAACACCGGCACCGAGTACCTGATCCTGCTCGGCATGCGCAGCGAGCCTTCCAAGCTCGCCCGTTTCGGCGCCAAGGGCGAGGTCACGGGCGCCAATACCTGGGCGCTGGAGAACCGGTCGGTCATTGCGACCAGGAGGCGCGAAATCGCAACAGGCAACCGAGCAACCAAGCCGGCTCGGCCTTCGGCCAAGACCGCGAAAAAGTGACGTCCTGAGCCATGCATTTTTGACTTAGCTGCACCGCAGCAAGTTCCCTTTTGCGGCGCAGCGTCCGGAACTATCTAGGCATTGAATAACGATTCGGCCTCTGCCGGGTCGAAAAGGATGCCTGCCATGTTCCTCTCCATTGTCCGTTTCATCCAGTCCTGGAAGCGCTATCAAGCAAGCCTTCGCGAATTGAGCCGGCTCGACGACCGTGCTCTTGCCGATATCGGCATCAGCCGTTCCGATATCCCGCGTATAGCCTGGGACACCGCCACGCGCTCGTAGCGGGTTCAGGCGCTCACGACGTACTGCTGGCTCTTGACGGCAGCCGCGCGTTGCCGGCGCCCGGCCGCGCGCCTATTTTCCGGCGATGACAACGCTCGCACCCGTCCATGTGGTTGGCGGCGGTCTTGCCGGCTCGGAAGCCGCCTGGCAGATCGCGCACCGCGGCGTCCCGGTCGTCCTGCACGAGATGCGGCCGGTGCGCGCGACCGACGTGCACAAGACCGACGGCCTCGCCGAGCTCGTCTGCTCCAATTCGTTCCGCTCGGACGATGCCGAGACCAACGCGGTCGGGCTCCTTCATGAGGAGATGCGCCGGCTCGATTCGCTGGTCATGCGCGCCGCAGATATGCATCAGGTTCCGGCGGGCGGTGCGCTTGCGGTCGATCGCGATGGATTTTCCAACGCGATCACCGATGCGCTCGCAACCCATCCGCTGATCGAGATCAGGCGCGAGGAGATCGCCTCCCTGCCGCCCGCGGACTGGGACAGCGTTATCATCGCCACCGGCCCCCTCACCTCGCCACCGCTCGCCGAGGCGATCCAGGCCCGCACCGGCGCGGACGCGCTCGCCTTCTTCGACGCCATCGCCCCGATCGTGCACCGCGACAGCATCGATCTCGATGTCGCCTGGTTCCAATCGCGCTACGACAAGGCCGGGCCCGGCGGCTCGGGCGCCGACTACATCAATTGCCCGCTCACCCGCGCGCAATACGAGACATTCGTCGATGCGCTGATTGCCGGCGACAAGGTTGCTTTCCACGACTTCGAGGCGACTCCCTATTTCGACGGCTGCCTGCCGATCGAGGTCATGGCGGAGCGCGGCCGCGAGACGCTGCGCCACGGCCCGATGAAGCCGTTCGGGCTGACCAATCCGCATGCGGAAACGGCCAAGCCATACGCGGTCGTGCAATTGCGCCAGGACAACAGGCTCGGCACCTTGTTCAACATAGTGGGCTTCCAGACCAAGCTTCGTCACGGCGAGCAGGCGCGCATCTTCCGCACCATTCCCGGCCTGCAGAATGCCGAGTTCGCCCGTCTCGGCGGACTTCACCGCAACACCTTCCTCAACGCTCCGGCGCTGCTCGACGAAACGCTGCGGCTCGAGGCCGAGCTGCGGTTGCGTTTTGCGGGACAGATCACCGGCTGCGAAGGCTATGTGGAATCCGCCGCCACGGGTCTGATCGCCGGCCGCTTTGCGACGGCCGAGCGGCTCGGCGAGGCGCTCTCGCCACCGCCGCCGACCACCGCGCACGGGGCACTGCTCGGACACATCACCGGCGGGCACATGGAAACCATCGATGCCGGCCCCCGCTCCTACCAGCCGATGAACGTCAATTTCGGGTTGTTTCCGCCGCTGGTCCGCGTACCGGACAGGGACGACGACGGCCATCGCCTGCGCGGACCGGCGAAGTCTCTGGCGAAGAAGCGCGCGCTCTGCCGCCGTGCGCTTGGCGATCTGGCGCAGTGGATCGCCGGTGCGCCAAGCCTTGCGGCCGAGTAGTCAGCGGAAGATACGCATCGGCTTGCGCGCTGCGCGCCACAACAGCCATTGCCGCCGCCATTGCGGCAGCGGGCTCGGCACAAACGGATCGCGCCGTTCCATTCGGTCGAGCATCGGCCGCACCAACGCCGCCGGCAGCAACGCCGGCAACAAGCCCGCTGGCAGAGCCCGTATCAGCGGGTGCGCCGCGGCGAGCTCGTCTCGTGCATGAGATCGCAGTCCCGCGAACGCGGCCTGCAACTCCGGTGTCGTCTTGGCGGCGAACACATCCTCGGCGCGCGCGCCATGGCGATGCAACAGGTCGAGCGGCACATAAAGCTGGCGGCGCGCCGCATACCACGGCAGCGCCGACAGCAGGCCTGCGATCGCATAGCCAATCCCCGCGCGCCGCGTCAAAGCGTCGACGTCGGGATTCCTGCCGTCATTGAGGATCAGCGCCGCGAGCTGCATGATCGCAGAGGACGTTTTCGCGGCATACCCATCAAGCTCGGCCATCGAGCCCATCGGATCGTCGTAAAGGTCGAAGGCGCGCGCCTCGAGCAGATCGAGAAACAACGCCTGCGGCAGGCGATAGCGCACGACCGTCGCAAGCAGGGCTGCGGCAACCGGATGAGCGCTCGCTTCGCTGCCGGACGCGCCGCCGAAGACGTCGCGCCACCATTGCAGGCGCAACTCGCCGGGCATCGGCTCGCGCGCGAGTTCGCGCACCTGAGCAATCTCGGCGTTGAAGGCGTAGAGCGCGAACAAGGCACGGCGGTAGCGCGCGGGCGCGAACAAGGTTGCCAGAAACCGGTCCTTATCGGCCCCGCGCACCAAGGCTTCGCAATGGCCGAACGCATCCTGCATGCCGGAAGCCCGCTCAATCGACGGCGATCAATCCCGCCGCCACGCGGCGGCCCTCGCCGAGCAGGATATTGTAGGTCGGGACGGCGGCGGCGGTCCGCATCATATCGAGCATGACGTTGTGCGCGTAACATCGCGCAAAAAGCGAAGCGGGCGGCGCCCAGGCCTGCGATCCTGCGCCGATCAGCAACAGGCCGATCTCATCAGCACGCGCGAATACCGGCTCCAGTGCGGCTTCGGAGATTTCGTCAGCGCGGACCGGTGGCCAGGCCCAGATGCCATCGGGCAGGCACAAGAGAGAACCACGGTGCGACATGCCCGCAAAGCGGAAACCGCCTTTGCCATAGGCCTCGATCGGCGCCGCGTAAGGAAGGTGTGGCGTTTCCGCCGACAACGGCTACGCCCGGCTGCGCGCCGTCGCGCGCGAGTCGGGCTCTTTCTCCGTGGCGAACCGCGACGTGGCGACCCCGAAATAGATCAGCAGCGGCGATGCGATGAAGATCGTCGTGTAGGTTCCGACCAGCACGGCGCCGAACGTCATCGCCGCGGAGAAGCTGTAGAGTGACGGCCCGCCGAAGAGCAGTAGCGAGAACAACGCCAGCGTCACGGTCACGTGCGTGATGATAGAGCGTGACAGAGTTGCATTGACGGCGATGTTGATAAGGTCCTCAATCGGCATCTTCTTGTATCGCCGCAACATCTCGCGAATGCGATCGAAAATAACGACCGTGTCGTTGATCGAATAGCCGAGAATTGTCAGCAACGCGGCGACGCTGGTCAGATCGAAATCGATCCGCATCACCGCCATGAAACCTATGGTCAGCAGCAGATCGTGCACGTTGGCGATCATGGCAGCGATCGCAAACTGCCATTCGAAGCGGAACCATAGATAGATCAGGATACCCAAGATCGCGGACATCAATCCGATCGTTCCGAACGTCAGCAACTCCGACGAGACGCGCGGACCGACAACCTCGACGCGCCGGTAGTCGACGGAATCTCCGAGCGCCGACCTGACCTTCTTGATCGCTTCCTGCTGGGCCTCCTCGCCGCCGGGCTGCTGCGCAATGCGGATGAGCACGTCCGTCGTGGCGCCGAATTGCTGCAACTGCACCTCTCCGAGGTTGAGCCCGTGAAGCGTGGTCCGCATGCGGCCGAGATCGGCGGGGCCGCCCTTCGACTGCACCTCGATGAGCGTGCCGCCGACGAAATCGATCCCGAAATTGAGGCCGATGGTGAAGTAGGCGACGATCGCCAGCACCGTGATCAGCGCCGAGAACGGGAAGCTGATGCGCCGGAACTGCATAAAATCGAACTTGGTATCGTCCGGGACGATGCGAAGGAGGCGCATTTGGTCTTCCGATCAGATTGGGATGGTGCGCGGGCGCAGCCACCTGACCCAGGTGGCGATGAGCAGCCGCGTCAGCGTGAAGGCGGTGAACACTGTCGTGATGATGCCGATACCGAGCGTCAGCGCGAATCCCTTAACCGGGCCGGATCCGACGAAAAACAGCACTGCCGCGGCAATAAACGTCGTGCAGTTGGAGTCGATGATCGTCGCCAGCGCGCGGCTGAATCCGGCATCGAGCGAATTGAGCGCGGAGCGCCCGCCGCGGACCTCCTCGCGAACGCGCTCATAGATCAGCACGTTCGAATCCACCGCCATGCCGACGGTCAGCACGATGCCGGCAATGCCCGGAAGCGTCAGGGTCGCGTTGAGCATCGAGAGGATACCGATGATCATCGCGACGTTGATGGCGACCGCGATGTTGGCGAACAGGCCGAACAGGCCATAGGTCGCGAACATGAAAAGTACCACCAGCAGCGAGCCGATCCAGGTCGCGCGAATGCCCGCATCGATCGAATCCTGGCCGAGGCCCGCGCCGACGACACGCTCCTCGATGATGGTCAGCGGCGCCGGCAGCGCGCCGGCGCGCAGCAGGATCGAAAGATCGTTCGCCGACTCCACGGTGAAGCTGCCGGAAATCTGGCCCGAGCCGCCGATGATCGGCTCGCGGATCACCGGGGCCGAGATCACTTCGTTGTCGAGCACAATGGCGAACGGACGTCCGACATTTTCGGTCGTCACCTGTCCGAAACGGCGTGAACCCGACGCATTGAAGCGGAAGGTGACGATCGGCTCGCTGGTGCGCTGGTCGAAAGCCGGTTGCGCGTCGACAAGGTCGCCACCCGACACCAGGATGCGCTTCTCGATAAGATACGGTTGCTTGCCTTCCTTCTGCGAGCCGTAGAGGATTTCCGACTCCGGGGGCGGCCGGCTGGCCAGCGCCTGCTCGGCGGTCATGGTCTGATCGACCATGCGGAAGTCGAGCTTCGCGGTCTTGCCCAGGAGGTCTTTGAGGCGTTGCGGGTCCTGAAGGCCGGGAACCTGGACCAGGATGCGGTCGAGACCCTGACGCTGGATCGAAGGCTCCACCGTACCGAGTTCGTTGACCCGGCGCTCGACGATCTGGATCGACTGCTCGACCGCCTGTCGGGTGCGCTCGATGAAGGCCGGCTCGGTGACGGTGAGACGGACCAGCCCGCCGCCGACATTCACGATATCGACGGAGCGCTGCCCGGTTGCGCTCAGCAGTCCACCGAGCGGCTGCGACAGCTCGCGCAGCTTGGCCAGGCCGGTCTGCAGGTCGTTTTCACTGATGCGCACCTCGACGACATTGCCTTTGATGGCCGGCGCCGCGACCAGCCGCACGCGCGCCTCGCGCAAGACCCGCCGAACGTCGTCGCGAAGCTGCGACACCTTCTCTCGGCGCACCGCTCCGGCATCGACCTCCAGCAGGATGTGCGAGCCGCCTTGCAGGTCGAGCCCGAGCACCATCTGGCGCTGCGCCCATTTCGGCCAGCTTTGCACGGTCGCTTCGGGAAGCAGGTTCGGAATGGCGAACAGGCAGAAGATCAGCGTCGTGAGCAGGATCCCCACCGTCTTCCACCGCGAAATGTAGAGCATATGTGCCTCGGTTACGTGGCCACCGTCAGCCGGCGCTGTCTTTTACCGGCTCGGCTCTCGCCCGCACCCCCGAAACCATGCTGCGGACCTGCCGCACCCGCACGCCGTCCGCGATCTCGACCTCGATCTGATCGTCGTCCACCACCTTGGTCACCTTGCCGACAAGCCCGCCGGTGGTCACCACCGTGTCGCCGCGGCGCAGGTTCTTGACCAGTTCCTGATGGTCCTTCACCCGCTTCTGCTGGGGCCGCAGGATCAGGAAATACATGATGACGAAGATCAGGACGAAAGGCAGCAGCGAAACCAGCAGGCTGTCGCCGCCGAACGGGTTGCTGACTTGCGCAAATGCCGGCGTCACAAACATTGTCTCGTCCCCTGCGGAATGCTCGGTCCCGACCGGCGCTCGTGCCTGTAACGCCTAGTGGAGTGGATTTGACATTCGCAAAGATGCCTGCTGAACGGGGTGCGAATGTTAGAATCGGACCACTAGCGTTTTGTCGTCCGAAAGTGGCGCGGACTATAGCGGCCGCCACCCCAATTGCAACGCCGCTTTGTGGGCCTCCGACGGTCGTTCGGCCGCGTTTCCGGGGCGCGCTTGCAGCCCCGCGCCGGCCCCGGTATGGGTGCGGCCGAACCAAGGCCGGTCTATGGCGAAACGCATCCGAAAGCCCCCGCACGCGTCGAAACCCCGGCGCGCAACCGCCAAGGCCGACACCGCAGAACGCACGGCCGCCGCGCTTGAACGGCTCGCGCCGCCGGCCCCGGCCAAACCCGATTTCGACGCCGCCGACGCCTTCACGTGGCATCCGCAGGAGCGGCGGCTCAACCCGGTCGAGCGCGTCAATCGCGTCGAGATGTCGCTGCTCAAGGGCATCGATCGCGTTCGCGATCTCTTGATCGAAAACACCGAGCGGTTCGCGCGCGCGTTACCCGCCAACAACGCGCTCTTGTGGGGCGCGCGCGGCATGGGCAAGTCCTCGCTGGTCAAAGCGGTTCACGCCACGGTCAGCAGCACGCAGCGTCGCGGCAAAGGCGCATCGCTCAAACTCGTCGAAATCCATCGCGAGGACATCGAAAGCCTGCCCGAGCTGATGGGATTGATGCGCGCCTCGCCTCACCGCTTCATCCTTTTCTGTGACGATCTGTCGTTCGAAGCCGAAGACACCTCCTACAAATCGCTCAAAGCGGTGCTCGAAGGTGGAATCGAAGGACGGCCCGACAACGTCGTGTTCTACGCAACCTCCAACCGGCGCCATTTGATGGCGCGCGACATGATGGAGAACGAGAGGCAGACGGCCATCAATCCGGGCGAGGCGGTCGAGGAGAAGGTCTCGCTGTCCGACCGCTTCGGGCTATGGCTCGGATTCCACCGTTGTAGCCAGGACGAATACCTCGCGATGGTGGAAGGCTACGTGTCCCACTTCCGGATTCCTTGCACCGGCGAGAAGCTCCAGCGCGAAGCGCTCGAATGGGCGACCACGCGCGGGGCGCGCTCCGGCCGCGTGGCCTGGCAATATGTGCAGGACTTGGCGGGCCGCCTGGGCGTCAGGACGACAGAGCGATAGTCCGCTCAGCCGCCGGAGAGCAGCGGCACCGGATCGAGCGGCGTCGGTCCCTTGCGGATCTCGAAGTGCAGTTGCGGCCCGTCGACATTGCCGGTCTGCCCGGAGCGAGCGATGACCTGGCCGCGCTTGATGGGGTCGCCGCGCTTGACCAGCAATTCCTTGGCATGCGCGTAAGCGGTCACGTAGCCGTTTGAATGGCGCACCAGCACGAGATTGCCGTAGCCCTTGAGTTCGTTGCCGGCGTAGGCGACCACGCCGTCCTCGGCCGCCTTGACCGGCGTGCCCTCAGGCAGCGCGAGATTGATGCCGTCGTTCTGCTGGCCGTTGGTGCGCGGCCCATAGCCGGCGATGATGCGTCCCTTGGCGGGCCAGCGGAATGACGGAGCCGCACTGGCGGCGCGGACCGGATGTTGCGGCGCGGGCGCCGAGGCGGACGGCGTCACCACGCTCGCGCTTTCGGTGGTCGGCGCACTGCTGCGCGCGGCCACCCTCTGTGCTTTCGGCGCAGCCTTGGGCGCTGCCGTCGTGCCGAGCTGCTTGGCCTGTGCGATCTTCGGCGTATCCTTGCGCGGCAGGCGTGACACGCGCGCACCGCCCGGAATCACAAGGCGATCGCCGATATTGAGCTTGCTGTGCGGCGCGATGTTGTTGGCCCTGGCGATCTCGACCAGCGGCTTTTTGTACATCCGCGAAATCTTGTACAGCGTGTCGCCCGGCGCCACGACGTGGACATGCTGTCCCGACGCCGGTCGGCTCGCAGCACGGCTGGGCGCCTGGCGCACCACCGGCGATGCTACCGCAGGCGCGGTCTGCGGAGGTCGCGACTGCACCGTTCCCGTAACGGCAGGATCAGGCTGGCCGGGCTGATAGGACGCAAGCCCCCGTCCGCCGCCGGAAACACCGCTGCCGGGCGCGACCGTGGCCGGCCGGCTGCCCGTCGGCGGCGGCAGTTGCGAGGTCTGCACGCGCCCTGCCGGCGCAGGCTGCCCGCGCTGCACCGAGCCGGTCACCTCGGCCGGTTGGCTGCGCGAAAATGGGTTGTCGTTGAATCGAGTCGAATCCGAGCAGGCGGCGGCGCCGGAGGCAATGAAAGCCAACGCAAACGCTCGCGGCAGCCGCCACGAGCGAACCGACGCGACAAAGCTGGGCATGGCTTGCTCACTCGCACACAACAACACAATTCAGCGAGTTAACACCTGGGAGGTAAATAAGGCTTTAAGCAATTACGCCCTTTCAACCTTAATCGATTGCCACGGATTCCGGGTAATTTCTCAAATCGTTACAGCTCCTTCGCCCGCCCCGCCAGCAGCGGGACGAAGCGCACATCGAGGAGATCCTCGCGTTCAAGCTCGCCATCTTTCTTGGTCAGCTTAACAAGTCGTTGCACGCCGTCATGCGGGCCCAGTGGCAGCAACATGACACCACCTTCGGCGAGTTGCTCCGCCAGTGCATCGGGGACCGTCTCGGCCGCCGCGGTGACGATGATGCGGTCAAAGGGCGCCCGGTCGGGCGCACCGGCAAGCCCGTCGCCGAGCCGCACCTCCACATTGCGATAGCCGAGCGTTTCGAGGCGCTCGCGGGCGGCGTCCGCCAGCGTGCGGTAGCGCTCGATGCTGACCACCTCGCCGGCAACCCGCGACAGGATCGCCGCCTGATAGCCGGAGCCGGCACCCACCTCGAGCACGCGGTGCTCCGGCCGCACGCCGAGCTGCTCGGTCATATAGGCCACCACATAAGGCTGGCTGATGGTCTGCCCGCATGCGATCGGAAGCGCGCGGTCGGCATAGGCCGCCTCCTCGAATTCGCCCGCCACGAAGTGCTCGCGCGGCACCTCGTCGAGCGCGCGCAGCACCGCGGCGTCGCCGATACCGCGCTGCCGCATGGTCAGCAGGAATTGCATTCGCCCAACGCTGTCGTCGCTTACGGGCAATCTGGCCACGCTGTCCTCGTCATCGGCCGGACGCCTGATTCCGGCTTGCCCTAGCTAAGCCGGAACGGGCGTCAAATTCCAACCCATTGGTTGGCAGGAACCCACCGGCACACCCCGCGTTGTGATTGACATGGGAACGCGCAGAGGCGAATGCGAGCGTCGCTGCCCGACCGCGATCCGGGTCAAAAAAGGGCCGGACCGTGCTACTGTTTGGCCTGACCACGGCATATCATCCATGACCTCCGACGATCGCGAGCGGGCATCGCCCGATGCCAAGAGAGTTCTTGTCGTCGAGGACGAATTGCTGATCCGCATGTTGATGGAAGACATGCTGCAGGAGCTCGGCTACACTGTGGCGGCCGAGGCCGCGCGGATCAATGATGCGCTGCAAGCGGCGACAACCGCGACGTTCGACATCGCCGTACTCGACGTGAACCTTAACGGCGAGAGCACCGGTCCGGTCGCGGACGCCCTCGCCGCACGCGGCATGCCCTTCATCTTTGTCACCGGATATGGCACGCATGGCCTGCCGCCGGCCCATCGCGATCGACCGACGCTGAAGAAGCCGTTCCAGATGGATGGACTCAAGCGCACGATCATGACGGCGCTCGACGCGAAATAGCGGATAGCGAATAGACTCGCCCTCCGGCCAGCTATTCGCTGCTACTCGTCCTTTTCTCCGAACAATTCCGCCAGCTTCGTCATGAACGGCTCGTCCGTCATGTCGAGGCGCAATGGCGTCACCGCGATGCGGTTGTCGGCAAGCGCCGCGACATCGGTGCCGCCCTCGCCGCGGTGCAACCGGTTGGGTACATAGGCGATCCAGTAGTACGCGTTGCCGCGCCCGTCGTTGCGCTCCTCGATCCGCAGCCGCTCCTGATGATGGCGGCCCTGGCTGGTGACCGCGATGCCGGCCACCTCGTTCGGACGGCAATTGGGGAAGTTGACGTTGATCAGCACGTCGCGCGGGATCCCCGCCTCGATCAGGCGGCGCACGATATCGGGACCGAAGCGGATCGCGGTTTCCCAATAGGGCGGCTGGTCCGAGCGCGAATTGTAGGACTGCGACAGCGCGACCGAGGGAATGCCGAGGATCGTGCCCTCGACCGCGCCGGCGACGGTGCCGGAATAGATCACGTCCTCGCCGGTGTTGCGGCCGCGATTGACGCCGGAGAGCACCAGGTTTGGGCGGCGCTCCTTGAGTACGTGCTTCGCGCCCATGATCACGCAATCGGTCGGCGTGCCTTTGACCGCATAGCGCCGCTCGCCGACGGCGCGCAGCCGCAGCGGATCGTTGAGCGACAGCGAGTGCGAAACGCCCGACTGGTCGAACTCCGGCGCGATCACCCAGACGTCGTCGGACAACGCCTGCGCAATCTCGGCGCAGACGTCGAGCCCGTCGGAATGGATGCCGTCGTCGTTGGTGACCAGGATGCGCATTGCTTTTCTTCACCTCTCCCGCTTGCGGGAGAGGTCGACGCGCGAAGCGCGGCGGGAGGGGGCATGCGCATTCAGCGCCGCTACAAGTGTGCCCTCTCCCCGACCCTCCCCCGCAAGCGGGGGAGGGAGCGGAGAGGCATGCGCCAGCATCCAGTTGATAGTCACCGCCTTGCCTCAATCACCGTCATCCCGCCCATGTAAGTCTTGAGCGCCTCCGGCACCGCGATCGACCCACCCTCCTGCTGGTAGGTTTCCATCACCGCGATCAGCGCCCGGCCGACCGCGACGCCCGAGCCGTTCAGCGTGTGGACGAAGCGAGGGCTGCCGCCCTTCGGACGGCAGCGCGCGTTCATGCGCCGCGCCTGGAAATCGCCGCAGACCGAGCACGACGTAATCTCTCGGTACATATTCTGCCCCGGCAGCCAGACCTCGATGTCGTAGGTCTTCTGCGAGGCGAAGCCCATGTCTCCGGTGCAGAGCGTCACCACGCGGTAATGCAGATCGAGCCGGCGCAGCACCTCCTCGGCGCAGGCGAGCATGCGCTCGTGCTCGTCCTTCGACTGCTCCGGCGTGGTGACCGACACCAGCTCAACCTTGGTGAACTGGTGCTGGCGGATCATGCCGCGGGTGTCCTTGCCGGCCGCGCCCGCTTCGGCGCGGAAGCACGGCGTGCAGGCGGTCAGCCGCATCGGCAATTCGGCCTCGTCGACGATGGACTCGCGCACGAGATTGGTGAGCGGGACTTCGGCGGTCGGGATGAGCCAACGTCTTGTTTGTTTGGCACCCTCAACATCCGCAAAGTGGCTTAAGATCGTAACAAACGACTTATCGAGGTGTTCAGTGAGCGGATCTTGGACATCGCGAGCCCTAATTTTTTGCAGCTCCTCTTGGAACATTGGCTCAAGGTTAGCCAGATACTCTTTGGCAGCTTGTTTCACGTACTCGACGTTAGTTGCTACGAACTGATCCTCTTCAAACTTCGGCAGTTGCGCCGTGCCGAACATCACATCATCTTTGACTAAGAGCGGAGGCGAGACTTCCGTGTAGCCGTGCTCGCCCGTATGCACATCGAGGAAAAACTGCCCGATGGCGCGCTCCATGCGCGCAAGGCCGCTCTTGAGCACCACAAACCGTGCGCCGGATAATTTCGCCGCGGTCTCGAAATCCATCTGTCCGAGCGCCTCGCCCAGCTCGAAGTGCTGCTTGGGCGTGAAGGAATAATTGCGCTTCGCCCCGAAATGGTGGTGCGCCACATTGCCGGTCTCGTTAGCGCCGTCGGGCACGTCGGCGGCCGGCAGGTTCGGGATTTCGGCTAGCGCCTTGTCGAGCGCGTCGGAGGCATCCTTGGCCTCCTTCTCTAGCGCTGCCATGGCGTCCTTCAATTGCGCGACCTCGGCCATCAGCGCCTGCGCCCTCGCCTCCTCGTTGCTCTTCTTGGCCGCGCCGATTTCCTTCGAGGCCGCGTTGCGCCGCGCCTGCGCCGCTTCCGCCTTCTGGATCGCGGCGCGCCGGCGCTCGTCGATCGCGATCACCTTCTGCGACTCGCCATCAAGCCCGCGCCGCTTCAGCGCGGCGTCGAAGGCGTCGGGGTTGTCGCGAATCCATTTGATGTCGTGCATGGCTGAGTCGCCGTGAATCGGTTTTCCGTTATAGCAGGGCTTCGCCGCACATTTCCCTCTCCCCTTGCGGGAGAGGGTGCCCGAGTGGAGGCGAAGCCGAGCGAGGGCGGGTGAGGGGTTGCGCGAAGCGCAACGCAAGAAAGCACCCCTCACCCGGCTCGCATCTCGCTCCGCTTCGATGCTTGCCACCCTCTCCCCTTGCGGGAGAGGATAACGGAGCGCGTTGCGCCGCCCTGCTCACTCCGCCGGTTTGGCCTCCGGCTTCGCGTCGCTGGCCTCCGCCTGTTTGCGCTCCACCAGCTTCACCGAATAGATCGAGAGCTCGTAGAGCAGCATCAAGGGCACCGCAAGCGAGAGCTGGCTGATCACGTCGGGCGGCGTGAGGATCGCCGCGATCACGAACGCGCCAAGGATGAAATACCGCCGCTTCTCCTTGAGCTGCTGCGAGTTGATCATCCCGACCCGCCCGAGCAGCGTGAGGATCACCGGAAGCTGGAAGGCGATGCCGAAGGCGAAGGTCAGCCCCATGATCAGCGAGAGATATTCGCCGACCTTCGGCAGCAGCGCGATCTCGGCCGCGCCCTCGCCCGCCAACTGCTGCATGCCGAGCGAGAACCGCACCAGCAGCGGCATCACCAGGAAATAGACCACCATCGCGCCGAGCAGGAAGAACACCGGCGTCGCGACCAGATACGGCAGGAACGCCTGCCGCTCGTGCCGGTAGAGGCCGGGCGCCACGAACATGTAGATTTGCGTCGCCACCACCGGAAACGACAGGAAGGCCGCGCCGAACATCGCGAGCTTGAGCTGGGTGATGAAGTATTCGAGCAACGCCGTGTAGATGAACTTGGAGTTCTCGACACCGGCGACCCAGGCGAACGGCCAGACCAGCACGTTGTAGATATACTTGGCGAACATGAAGCAGAAGACAAACATGATCGCGAACGCGATCAGCGCCTTGATCAGCCGCGAGCGCAGCTCGATCAGATGATCCATCAGCGGCGCTTTGCTGGCCTCGATATCGTCGTCGTCGATCGTGCTCATGCGGGCGCCTTCCCCGCATCGGGCTTGGCCACAGCGGGTTCAGCCGCGGCCGGCTCGGCGGCGGCCACCGGCTCGGGCAGCGGAAGCTGCGGCTCGTCGCTCGGCGCCGCCCCGGAATTCTGCGCGGCGCCGACGTCGGCCGGCTTCTCTTCGCCGATGGACTCCAGCGGCGGCAGGTCCCCGACCGATTGTTCGATGTCCTTGCGCACGTCCTCGAGCGGATCGAACTGGCCGTAGCCCTCCGCCTTGGCGGCCATCTCGTCCATTTCCTTCTTGAGGTCGGCGAGTTCGGCCTCGCGCATCGCGTCCTGGAACTGGCCCTGAAACTCCGACGCCATGCGGCGGATCTTGCCCATCCACTGCCCGAGCGTGCGCAACGCGCCGGGCAACTCCTTCGGCCCGATCACGATCAGCGCGACGATGCCGATGAGCAGCAGCTCGCTCCAACCAATATCGAACATGGGGCTTCAACTCCAAAGGGGCGCCGGCGGGCCGGCGCCCCTTCTTTCATTCTCCGCCGGTAGCGGGCGCCGCGCCCAATCAGCCGACCTTGCGGGGCTCCGCCGGCGCCGCACCGGTCGCGGCGGGGGCGCTCGGCGACGTCGGCGGCGTGGCCTCATGATCGATGGTCTTCACCGGATCGGCCTTGCCGGCCTCGGCTTCGGTCTTGTCGTCCTCCGACAAGCCCTTCTTGAACGACTTGATGCCCTTGGCAAAGTCGCCCATCAGCTCCGAGATCTTGCCGCGGCCGCCGAACAGCAACAGGCCGACGGCCAGGACGATGATCCAGTGCCAAATGCTCATGGAACCCATCCGAAACTCCTCCGCAGCGACGGGCGCGCGCCCGTCTCGCATAAGTGGCCTTTGTCGCCAAACTAGGCTTCGGACGAGACAAAAACAAGGACTTGCGGCGCTCCGAAACGGCGCAGCCGAATTCGGAATCCACCGATAACTGCCTGCAATTGCTCGGTTCAACAGCCGATCGGCGCGTTAACCGCCGCGCCTACTCGTCCGCCGTGCGCTCCGGCCGCGGCGCGAGGCCGAGGTCAAGATCGCCCGGCTCGAGCGGGTCCTCATCCTCGCGCAAGGCAACGTCGTCGGAGGGCATCGGAACCGAGAAGCCGGCCGGCAAACGTCCGTCGAACATGCCCGCACCCTTGAGCTCCTCCAGGCCCGGCAGATCGCCGACCGCGTCGAGCCCGAAATGCGACAGGAACGTTTCGGTGGTGCCGAAGGTGAGCGGCCGGCCCGGCGCCTTCCGGCGTCCGCGCGGACGGATCCAGCCCGTCTCCAGCAGCACGTCCACGGAGCCCGCCGAGGTCGACACGCCGCGCAGATCCTCGATCTCGGTGCGCGTTACCGGCTGATGATAGGCGATGATGGCAAGCGTCTCGATCGCCGCGCGCGAGAGCTTGCGCGTCTGGGTGGTTTCCTTGCTCAGCAGCCAGGATAAATCCTGCGCGGTGCGGAAGGTCCACTTCCCGCTGACCTGCACCAGGTGGACGCCGCGCGACGCGTAATCCTCCTGCAAGCGCTGCAATGCGGCGCGCACATCGACGTCCTGCGGCAGCCGCGCCGCCAGGTCCTTCTCGTCGAGCGGTTCCGCCGATGCGAACAGCATTGCTTCGAGAAGTCGAAGCTCCTCGGCACGCACCTCGGCGGATTTTTCCAACTCATCACGCGGCATGATCTTTCTCGTGGCCAGGCTCATCGCTGCGGCCCTCCTCGTCCCTTAGTTCCCGTGTGTCCCCGCAGCCGGCTCGTTGTCCGGCCCACCGCCGACACCGTTGGTGCCGGCCGGCGCCTCGCGTTTGCGCATATACAGCGGCGCGAATGCACCTTGCTGATGAAGCTCCGCAACGCCTTCGCGCACCAGTTCCAGCGCCGAGGCGAAGCTCGACGCCAGCACCGTGGAGCGGTGCGCGGGGTCGACCACATAAGCCACCAGATATTCGTCGAGGCGAGTCCAATCTGCAGCGCCGCCGATCAAACGCTCCAACGCTTCGCGCGCTTCCGCCAGCGACCAGACCGTGCGCTTGGCGAAGCGCACATGCGCGAGCGCATGCCGCTGGCGCTGCCGGGAATAGGCGGACAGCAGATCGTAGAGCGTTGCGGTCCACTCCGGATGCCGGATATGCGCGATCGGCTCGGGCTGGCCTCGCGCGAATATGTCGCGATCGAGCTGCGGCCGCGCCATCAGCTTCTCGGCGGCGTCGCGGATCGCTTCTAGCCGCCGCAGCCGCATGGCGAGCGCATTCGCCATGTCCTCGGCGCTCATGCCCTCCGGCGTGTTCGCCTCCGGCAACAGCATGCGTGACTTGAGATAGGCAAGCCATGCCGCCATCACGAGATAGTCGGCGGCCAGCTCAAGGCGCAGCCGCCGCGCCTCCTCGATGAAGGCGAGATACTGGTCGGCCAGCGCCAGGATCGAGATTTTCGCGAGATCGACCTTCTGCTGGCGGGCAAGCATCAGCAGAAGATCGAGCGGGCCCTCGAAACCCTCGACGTCGACCACCAGCGCCGGTTCATCGCTGCCACGCTCGGCGTCGAACTCGCCTTCGAATTTGAGTTCGTCGGGGGTCATTGCCGCCCTCTCATGCCGACCCGCCGGGTGCGCCGCCGCCGGGGAGCGGCGCGGCGGTGAATTCTGCGCCGCCGGGCGTAAACCGCACCATGGCGCCCGAGCAACGCAGCGAAGGTCTTGCGCGCCTCTTCGCGATCAAAGCTCTCGGGCTTCCGTCGCGCGGCGAGTGCGGCCGATGCGCGCTTGGCGGCAGCCCCGCTCAGGCATCCCGTTTCGCCGGCAACCGCCCGCATCTCCGAAAGCGTGCCATTGCAATGCAGAATAATGTCGCATCCAGCGGCAAGAGACGCGCGCGTGCGCTCCGCCACCGAGCCCTTCAGCGCCCCCATCGAAATATCGTCGCTCATCAGAAGGCCCTGGAACCCAATGAAACCGCGAATCACTTCCGTTACCATTGTGACCGAAGTCGTGGCCGGTGCGAGCGGATCGATCGAGGAAAATACGACGTGGGCCGTCATCCCCAGCGGCAGTCGGGACAGCGGCCGGAAGGCCGCGAAATCGGTGGCTTCGAGCTCCTCGCGCGGCGTCTTCACGACCGGCAGGCGGGCATGACTGTCGGCCTTGGCGCGGCCATGGCCCGGCAAATGCTTGAGCACCGGCAACACGCCGCCCGCCAGGAGGCCCGCCGCAACCGCGCCGCCGATCGCAGCCACCAGGTCGGGCGTATCGCCATAGGCACGGTCGCCGATCACCTGACTCGCACCGCGAGCGGGAACGTCGGCGACCGGCAGGCAATCCACATCGATACCAAGATCGATGAGGTCGCTGGCGATCAGCCGCGCGCCGAGGCCGGCCGCGGCCAGGCCGGTGGCGCAATCGCGGTCATAGAGCTTTCCGAACACCGCGCCGGGAGGATAGTGCGGCCAATGCGGCGGACCGAGACGCTGCACCCGTCCGCCCTCCTGATCGATCAGCACCGGCGCATTGTGGCCCACGGCGTCGCGACAATCGCCGAGCAGCCGGCGGATCTGCTGCGGTGTCCTGATATTCCGGTTGAACAGGATGAAGCCCCACGGCTGCGCCTCGCGCAGGAAGGCGCGTTCGGCTGCCGTGAGTACCGTTCCCGAAATACCGGTGATGAATGCCCGCGCCGTCATCGACGCCGATTAGCCCGCTGCTCCGGCGGGGGTCAAGGCGCTAGTCCCAAAACCAAGCGTGGTTCCGTCGCGCTGTTAGTTGCGCCCTAGTTGCGCTGGATGATGCACTGTCCGCCCGCCGCCTTGAGATCGCGGCATAGCTGGTTGGCCTCGGCGGCGGAGCCAAACGGTCCCACCATGGCGCGGTAATACACGCCCCTGGTGCCGAGATCGGCCCGTCGGACGGTCGCCTGGCGTCCGTTAAGCACCTTGGGATACTTGCCCTGCAAGGCGCGGAACGAGGCGCGCGCATCGGATTCGCTGCGCTGCGACGATATCTGCACGAGATAACCGCCACCGCCATTGCCGCTGTTCCGCGGCACGGCCGCGACACGCGGCGCAGGCGGCGTGACCGTACGTTGTGAAGGCGGCGGTGAAGCGCCTGCCCGCGGGCCGGGGGCGCCCGGCTGGAGCG
>JBOHIG010000319.1:0-8221 GCA_050725815.1 Xanthobacteraceae bacterium | reverse complement strand
CATCGGGACAGATGAAGACCGCGTGGTTCGTCACCTTCGACCACGCCGTGCATCGCGGACTCTTTATCACCAGCGCCCAGTTCAAGGCCGGCCCCGACAAGCCGTGGATCAAGGTGCTGTCCGAGGCCGGCCCGTCGGAAATCTTCGTGCCGTACCGCTCCGGCCAGCCGCGCTATCGCGACCTGTCGCCGCCCGAACTCGGCGGCGCCGGCCGGTTCGGCCTGATGCCCGCCGACCAAACGGACGCCGGCCGTTGCGGCCAGATCATCGGCCGCAACCGGGCCGTGGTGCGCGAAGTCCAGGAGAAGGGCGTGCTCTGGAAGATGCAGTTGCGGGCGCAGAAGGGCTATCGATCGTTTGGCTACCGAGGCCACAAGATGACGCTGTGGGGCACGCTGCTCTCCGGCAACTACAACTACATGATCTCCTACGCCTTCCATGACGACGGCACGATTGAATTCCGCGCCGGCGCGACTGCGACCAACCTGCCGGATTCGCCGTTCGAAGCGCACATGCACAACGTCATCTGGCGCGTGAATGTCGACCTCAACGGCGCGCAGAACACGGTCCACGTCACGCGGCACATCGAGAACACGAAGGGGCCGACCTGGCAGGATCGCGAGGAGCCCTACAACAACAATCGCGAAGGCGGCATCGAGTGGAATCCCCGCGAGTTCACGATGCTGCATGTCCAGGCCGCCAATCTGAGGAACGGCAGGAACCGGCCAACAGCCTACATGATCATGCCATTCTTCCGCGGCACCGCGCGCCACCAGGAAAGCTGGATGCGCAAGGACATCTGGGTGACACGCTACAAGCCGCAGGAGATCTACTTCCCGTCGATCGAGCGCTATGCCAACGGCGAGCCGATCAACAATTCCGACGTGGTGGTCTGGATCAACTCCTCCGCGCTGCACATCGCCCGTAGCGAGGATGGACGGGTCAGGCGCACGCCAAGCGGACAGACGGTGTTTATCGGCGCCGCGGTGACGATGTGGAGCGGCTTCGACATGAAGCCGAACAATCTGTTCGACGACACGCCGTTCATCGAGGACGTCGTCCCGGTGGTCCGAAACCTGCCGCCCTCCGGGAATTGAGTTACAGACGGCCCGATTCTCTCCGCAAGGGCGTGTGCGCCGCGGGTGGCTGGCCCGCATTCACGCCTGTTTTCAGGGCGTTCCGCGTCAAAAACTTGCCCTCCCGGGCGAGCGTGTTAAATGATCGTTTGGGGATCGGGGTACAGGATTCGGGCGGCAGGATAGCGCCATGTGCCGATGGATCGCCTATCGCGGGGAAACCATCCCGCTGGAGCAGTACGTGACCGCCCCCGCGCACTCGCTCATCGTCCAGAGCGTGCAGGCGCTGGAATCCACAGCCTCCACCAACGGAGACGGCTTCGGGCTCGGCTGGTACGGCGAGCATCCGGAACCCGGGCTCTATCGCGAGGTGCGGCCGGCCTGGTCGGACGAGAACCTGCGCTACCTTTGCCGGCACATTCAGTCGCACCTCTACTTCGCTCATGTGCGCGCCTCGACCGGCACGCCGGTCACCCGCCCGAACTGCCACCCGTTCGTCTGCGGCCGCTGGATGTTCATGCACAACGGCATGGTCGGGAACTGGTCGCGGATCCGCCGGCAAGTCGAGGCGCTGATCCCCGACGAGCTCTACGGCTCGCGCGTCGGCACGACCGATTCCGAGGCGGTCTTCCTCGCCATCATCGGCGCCGGCGGCGACAAGGATCCGATCGGCGCCACCAGGCGGATCCTCGAGCGCCTGAGCGAGATGGTCAACGTCAACGGCATGAAGGAGCCGCTGCGGTTCACGGCGGCGATGGCCAACGGCACCGACCTGTTCGCCTTCCGCTACTCGGCCAACGACATCGCGAACTCCCTCTACTACCGGGAGTCGGGCGGCAACGCCGTGATCGTTTCAGAGCCGCTCGACACCGACCGCGCGCATTGGAAACCGGTCCCGCCGGGTCATGTGATCGTCGCGCGCTCGGGCAAGCCGGTGTCGCTCGAACCGTTCCTCGGCGAGCACCGCGTCGCGGCGGAGTGACCGGCACAATCTCCTGTGCAATCGCCCGGGGGAGCGGGCACATGCCGCACCTCCGCGCGCGTCCTGCTGTTTGACAGCGGGGACGATCACGCGCTTCGATGGCGGCAAAACAATCGCCACCGGAGGAGACACGGACATGACACGCGCATGGACTGCGCTTGTGGCTGGCTTGATGTTCTCAACCGCCACCGGCACGTCGGCAGTAGCCGCCTCGCTGGCCGATTTCTACCGCGGCAAGACAGTCACGATTTTCGTGGGGGTCGGCGTTGGCGGCGAATACGATCTGCACGCTCGCCTCGTGTCCCGCTATATCGGCAACCACATTCCGGGCAATCCGAATGTCGTCGTGCAGAACATGCCCGGTGGCGGCGGCATCAAGATGGCCAACTATTTGTTTAGCAATGCGCCTCCCGACGGCGCCAGCCTGGGCATCATCAGCAACAACTTTGCAACCGTCCAGACGATCGGCGGCAAGGGCGTGCAGTTCGACGTTCGGAAGTTCCAGTGGATCGGCGCCATTACTCCGGTCGTCCAGACCATGGCCGTCTGGCACACCACCGGTATTAAGTCGATAAACGAACTCCGAAAGCGCTCTGTCGTTGCCGGCGCATCCGGGCGCGGCGCGATCACCTACGTTTTCCCCGCTCTGCTGAACGAGGTCCTTGGGACCCGGTTCAAGATCGTCACCGGCTACAAGGGTGGAAACGGAGTCAACCTCGCGATGGAGCGCGGCGAGGTGGCAGCCCGCGCCAACACCTGGTCGAGCTGGAAAACGACGCGGGCGCAATGGCTGAAGGAGAAGAAGATCATCGTCGTCGCGCAGGCCGGTCCGCGCGCGCGCGATCTCGACGCGCCTTCAGTCGAAGCGCTTACCAAGACCCCGCAGGACCGGCAATTGGTCGACATGGTCGCGTCCGGCATGCGGCTCGGCCGGCCACTCGTCACTTCGCCGGGCCTGCCGTCAGACCGGCTTGCCGCCTTGCGGGCCGCCTATCGTGCCACGATGAACGACCCGGACTTCCGGAAGGAAGCCGCCAAACTCAAAGTCGATGTCGATCCGGTTTATGGCGAGCAGTTGCAAAAAATTGCCGCAGGAGTCGTCGGCACGCCGAAAGAAATCGTGACCCGCGCCAAGGCGCTGATGGAATAGGCGCAACCACGCGCCTAGTTGGCCTCCCGGATTTGACATTCGCCCGCCGCTCGCGCATCGATCTTCCAAACTCTGCCTTGGGAGGTATCGAAGATGACGCGTTCGTGGCGGATTTCCTTTGTCGTTTGGATGCTGGCGAGCGCCGCCACAGCGCCTGCGCAGGCTCAATCGGTCGCGGATTTCTATCGCGGCAAGACGATCAACGTGCTGATCGGCGTCGGCGTCGGCGGCGAGTACGATCTGCAGGCGCGGCTGGTCGCGCGCCACATCGGCAAGCACATCCCCGGCAATCCGACAGTCGTCGCCCAGAACATGACCGGCGCCGGCGGCCTAAAGATGGCCAACTATCTGTTCAATCAGGCGCCGCGCGACGGCACCAATATCGGCATGCTCGGCAATAATTT
The DNA here is from genome assembly GCA_050725815.1 of Xanthobacteraceae bacterium. Classification (GTDB taxonomy): domain Bacteria; phylum Pseudomonadota; class Alphaproteobacteria; order Rhizobiales; family Xanthobacteraceae; genus VAZQ01. The sequence goes on along the minus strand of JBOHIG010000319.1, from coordinate 4,609 downwards.
TCCGGCCACGCAGACGGTCGGCGGCAAGGGCGTGCAGTTCAACGCCGCGCAATTCCAATGGCTCGGCACCATCGCCCCCGTCGTCGAGACGATGGCGGTCTGGCACACGACCGGCGTCAAGACGATCGATGACCTTCGCAAGCGCCCGACGGTCGCCGGCGCGTCCGGCCGCGGCGCGATCACCTTCTTCTATCCGACCATGATGAACGAGTTCCTCGGCACCAAGTTCAAGGTCGTCACCGGATATCAGGGCGGCAACGCCATCAACCTGGCGATGGAGCGCGGTGAGGTGGAGGCGCGCAACAATACCTGGTCGAGTTGGAAGGCGACGCGGCCCGCGTGGCTCAAGGAGAAGAAGATCACGATCGTGGTGCAGGCCGGCCCGCGGGCGTCCGACCTCGACGTGCCTTCGGTCGAGGCGCTGGCAAAGACTCCGCAGGACCGCCAGGTGATCGAGCTGATCGTGTCCGGCACCCAGCTCGGCCGCCCGCTGGCCACGACGCCGGGCGTGCCGGCCGCGCGCGTCGCCGCATTGCGCGACGCCTATCGCACCACCATGAAGGATCCGGAATTCCGCAAGGATGCGGCGAAGCTCAACTTCGAGGTCAACCCGGTCTACGGCGCGCAGCTGCAGAAGGCTGTCGAAAGGATCATCAGCACACCGAAGCAGCTCGCCGCCCGCGCCAAGCCGCTGTTGGAGTGAGTGCGTCGCCCGCAACGATAACGACGGGGAGGATAACGACCATGAAGACGATGCGCACCGCCGGCGCAGCGATGGCGCTGCTTGCCGGTCTTTCCGTTCCGCTCGTGGCGCGCGCCGATGCGGTCGCCGACTTCTACCGCGGCAAGACCATCAACATGCTGATCGGAATCGGCGCCGGCGGCGAATACGATCTGCTCGCCCGCACGATCGCGAAATACATCGTACGCTACATTCCCGGCAATCCGACGTCGGTGTCGCAGAACATGACCGGCGCCGGCGGCCTGAAGATGACGAACTTCCTGTTCAACCAGGCGCCGCGCGACGGCACCTACATGGCCGTCATCCAGAGCGGGCTGCCCGCCGCGCAGGTGATGAACGTCCCCGGCATCAGTTTTGATATCGCAAGATTCAATTGGCTCGGCACAATCCAGCCTGCGGTCGAGACCTTGGTCATGTGGCACACGACAGGCGTGAAGACCATCGCGGACGCGACGAAGCGCGAATACAGCGTCGGCGCCAGCTCGCGCGGCTCGAACACCTACGCCATGCCGGCGCTGATGAACGCATTCTTCGGCACCAGGTTCAAGATCGTGACCGGCTACACTGGCGGCAACCTGATCAATCTGGCGATGGAACGCGGCGAAGTCGACGGTCGCGTGAATTCCTGGGCGAGTTGGAAGACGACAAAGGGCGCCTGGCTGAAAGAGAAGAAGATCGTGGTCATTGCCCAGGCCGGCCCAAAGGTCGCCGACCTGGATGCGCCATCACTCGAACATCTGGCGAAATCGGACGATGACCGCAAGATCATCGAGCTGGTCCTGTCCGGTAGCCATTTCGGCCGCCCGATCACGACTACGCCCGGCGTTCCGCCGGAGCGGCTGGCGGCATTGCGGACGGCGTTCAATGCCGTGATGAAGGACAAGGATTTCCTCGCCGAGATGGCGGCGAAGAACTACGACGTCGCGCCCATCACCGGCGAGCAATTGCAGCGCACCGCGGAAAAGCTGGTCGCCACGCCGCGGGCCCTGGCCGAGCGCGCAAAGAAAATCCTCGGCCGATGAGCGGCGCTTACTTCAAGCGCGACCCAGGTTTCCATGCGGCGTCGCCCATGATCAGCCGCGCGCCGCGCTCATAGGTGATGTAGGCCCAGGTCCATTGCAGCGTCACGCGCAGGCGGTTGTCGAAGCCGACCAGCAGATAGACGTGGATGATCGCCCACAAGAGCCACGCAAACCGGCCCTTGAGCTGCGTCCAGCCGAAGTCGAACACCGCCGCGTGCCGGCCGACGATCGCGGTGTTGCCTCGGTTGTGGAATTTGAACGGCGGCAGCGGGCGTCCGTCCGCAAGGTTGGCGCGCAGCGCGCGGCCGAGATGCGTGCCCTGCTGCGCGGCGACCTGCGCCAGCGCCGGCAACGGCGCCCCGTCCTCGCCATTGGCAAGCGCGGTGTCGCCCAGCACGTAGACATCGTTCAAGCCGACGACGGACAGATCGGGATTCACCGCGATGCGGCCGGCGCGATCCGCCGCAACGCCAAGCCAGGAGGCGGCCGGCGACGCCTTGACGCCGGCGCCCCAGATCACGGTGCGCGCGTCGATGCGCTTGCCGGCGACCACGATGCCGCGCTCGTCGATGGTCTCGACCGCCTCGCCGGTGATGACGGTGACGCCGAGCCGTTCGAGCGCGGTGCGCGCGTACTCGGCGAGCGGCTCCGGAAATGCGGAGAGCAGTCGCGGCCCGGCTTCGATCAGCACGATCCGCGCCGCGCGCGGGTCGATCCGCCGGAAGTCGCGTGCCAAAGCGTGACGCGTAAGCTCGGCAACCGCGCCCGCCATCTCGACGCCGGTCGGCCCGCCGCCGACGATCGCGACGGTCATCAACGCGTCCTGCTCGGCGGTATCGCGCGAGGCCTCCGCGCGCTCGAACGAGGTCAGCAGCCGGGTGCGAATCCGCCGCGCGTCTTCGAGCGTCAGCGGGCCGGGCGCATGCGCCGCCCATTCCGGATGGCCGAAATAGGAATATTCCGAGCCGGTCGCGACCACCAGCCGGTCGTAGCGCAGCGTGGCGCCGCTGCGCAGCGTGATGACGTGCGCCGCCGAATCGACGGCGACAACCTTGCCGAGCACGACGTCGATGTTGCGGTAGCGCCCGAGGATGCGGCGGATCGGGCGGGCGATGTCGGCCGGCGACAGCGCGGCAGTCGCGACCTGGTACAGCAACGGCACGAACAGGTGGTAATTGCGGCGGTCGACGACGGTGACCTTGGCGGCGGCCCCGCCCAGCTCCTTGGCGCAGGCGAGCCCGCCGAATCCGGCGCCGACGATCACCACATGGGGCGGTTCGCTGGTGGACGGCGTCGGCATCACTCCTGAGATGGTGATTCTGCAGCCGGTCTGACAGCCCAGCCGCCGCCGCTTGCCGCTCCGGCAGGCGAGTGTTATCTGCCGCCCATGAATGAGGCCATCGCCAATATCCGCAATTTCTCGATCATCGCGCATATCGACCACGGCAAGTCCACGCTCGCCGACCGGCTGATCCAGCTCACCGGCGGGCTCGAAGCGCGCGAGATGGTCGAGCAGGTGCTCGACTCCATGGATATCGAGCGCGAGCGCGGCATCACCATCAAGGCGCAGACGGTGCGGCTCAAATACCGCGCCCGCGACGGCAAGGATTACGTCCTCAACCTGATCGACACGCCCGGCCACGTCGACTTCGCCTACGAGGTGAACCGCAGCCTCGCCGCCTGCGAGGGCTCGCTGCTGGTGGTCGACGCCTCGCAGGGCGTCGAGGCGCAGACGCTCGCCAACGTCTATCAGGCGATCGACAACAACCACGAGATCGTCCCGGTGCTGAACAAGATCGACCTGCCGGCCGCCGAGCCGGACAAGGTCAAGCAGCAGATCGAAGACGTGATCGGGCTCGACGCCTCGAACGCCATCGGCATCTCGGCCAAGACCGGGCTCAACGTGCCGGAGGTGCTGGAGGCCATCGTCACCCGCCTGCCGCCGCCCAAGGGCGACCGCGCCGCGCCGCTGAAGGCGCTGCTGGTCGACAGTTGGTACGACCTCTATCTCGGCGTGGTGGTGCTGGTGCGCATCGTCGATGGCGTGCTGCGCAAGGACCAGCGCATCAAGATGATGGGCACGGACGCAACCTACGGCGTCGACCGCGTCGGCGTGTTCACGCCCAAGCTGGTCGCGGTCGATGAGCTCGGTCCGGGCGAGATCGGCATGTTGACCGCCTCGATCAAGGAGGTGGCCGACACCCGCGTCGGCGACACCATCACCGACGACCGCAAGCCCTGCGCCGCGCCCCTGCCCGGCTTCCGGCCGGCGATCCCGGTGGTGTTCTGCGGGCTGTTCCCGGTCGATGCCGCGAACTTCGAGGACCTGCGCGCCGCGATGGGGAAGCTGCGCCTCAACGACGCCAGCTTCACCTTCGAGATGGAGACGTCGGCTGCGCTCGGTTTCGGCTTCCGCTGCGGCTTCCTTGGCCTCTTACATCTGGAGATCATCCAGGAACGGCTGTCGCGCGAGTTCAACCTCGACCTGATCGCGACCGCGCCGTCGGTGATCTACAAGATCAAGAAGCGTCACGGCCTGGGCGAGATCGAAATTCACAACCCGGTCGACATGCCGGACCCGATGCAGATCGAGGAGATCGCCGAGCCCTGGATCGAGGCGACGATCCTGACGCCCGACGAATATCTCGGCTCGGTGCTCAAGCTCTGCCAGGACCGGCGCGGCACGCAGAAGGAGCTCACCTACGTGGGCAACCGCGCGCTGGTGAAATACGACCTGCCGCTCAACGAGGTGGTGTTCGACTTCTACGACCGGCTGAAATCGGTGTCGAAGGGCTATGCCTCGTTCGATTACCACCTGACCGACTACAAGCCGTCCGAGCTGGTG
>JBOHIG010000318.1:0-3307 GCA_050725815.1 Xanthobacteraceae bacterium | reverse complement strand
GCTCTCGGCCCCGGTTTCGGCGATCGAAATCGTCATGGGCTATGTCGGCGCAGCGGCGACGAAATCGATGGCGCTCGGGCTCATCATTCTGGCGACCGCGACCCTCTTCGTGCCGATCCATGTCGCGCATCCCTTCTGGATGATCGCCTTCCTGGTCCTGACCGCCGTCACCTTCTCCTTGCTCGGCTTCATCATCGGCATCTGGGCGGACAATTTCGAGAAGCTGCAGGCGATACCGCTCCTCATCATCACGCCCTTGACGTTTCTTGGGGGGAGCTTCTACTCCATCGACATGCTGCCGCCGTTCTGGCGCACGGTGAGCCTTTTCAACCCGGTGGTGTATCTCGTGAGCGGCTTTCGCTGGAGTTTTTTCGGAGCCGCGGACGTGAGCGTGGTCGTGAGCCTGGCGATGACCTTGGCTTTCCTGGTGGTGTCGCTCGCCATCGTGGCGTGGATCTTCAAGACCGGCTATCGGCTGAAATCGTAGCTGCCGGACCGGTTCGAGGCTCGTGCAGCTTCCCGGCGGTTCGCCGCGCCAAGTGCTTGACAGGCTCGAGTAGCAACGGGCAAGCGAGTTTCGCTCCCGCCGAGCGATTGATCGCCGAACCGGCGCGCGTTACAGTGACGGCCAGCGACGGAATGACAGCAATACGCGGGAGGCACATGAACTACGGCGTTGCGATCTTCTTTACCGACTATTCGATCGGGCCGGTCGAGATCGGCACGGCGCTCGAGGAGCGCGGCTTCGAAAGCCTTTGGGCGCCGGAGCACAGTCATATTCCGCTGACCCGCGAATCGCCCTACCCGCAAGGCGGCGAGTTGCCGAAGAAATACTACGATGTGATGGACCCCTTCGTGACGCTGACAGCGGCTGCCACGGCGACGAAGCGGCTCAAGGTCGGCACGGGCATCTGCCTCGTCGTGCAGCGCGATCCCATCCAGACGGCGAAGTCGGTGGCGAGCCTCGACCAGATCTCCAAGGGCCGCTTTCTCTTCGGCATCGGCGCCGGCTGGAACGCGGACGAAATGGCGGACCACGGCACGACCGATTTCAAGGGCCGCTTCAAGCTCATGGAGGAACGCGTCCGCGCCATGCGCGAGATCTGGACCAAGCCGAAGCCGGAGTTCGACGGCACCCACGTCAAATTCGGCCCGATGATGACCTGGCCCAAGCCGATACAGAAGCCGCTGCCGGTTATCGTCGGCGGCATGTATCCGCACGGTGCGCGGCGTGCCATCGCGTTCGGCGACGGCTGGATGCCGCACGCGACACGGCCCGAATATGGGGGAAGCGATGTCCTCGCGCACCTGCCGGCGTTTCGCGAGATGGCAAAATCGGCCGGGCGCGATCCGGGGACGATCCCGATCACGACGTTCGGCACGCCGGCCGAGCCCGATACCCTGAAACGCTATCGGGACGCCGGCATCGGGCGCGTCGTCTTCTCCATTGCCTCGGAAGACATGGACAAGACCCTCGCCACGCTCGACAAACTGGCGACTGTGATGCGGCAGGTCGGCTGATGGTCAACGCGTGCGCGGGGATGACGACTCCTGGCTCGTCTGGAGCCTCGCATTCGCGGGCATGACGAACTTCTGACCCTGGACACCAGATGCCACGTGCCATCGCCGCCGGTATCGGCCTGATGGAATACCCGTTCCGGACGACATCCGGTTTCTGGCGCTGGGTCGATCTGTGCGAGCAGGGCGGCGTCGACTCGATCTGGCAGAGCGATCGCCTGGTGAGCCGCAGCCCGGTTCTGGAGTGCATGACCGCCCTGGCCGCGGTCGCCGGCCGCACGCGACGGATCAAGTTCGGGGTCAACGTCGTTGCAATCGCGATGCGCGATCCGGTGCTGCTGGCCAAGCAGTGCGCCACCATCGACGTGCTGTCCGAGGGCCGCATGCTGCCCGGCTTCGGCATCGGCAGCCCAAGAGGGGCGGAATGGGATGCCATGCACCTCGACTCGACCACGCGCGGCCGCAAGACGGACGAGGCGCTGGAAATCATTTCCCGGCTGTGGAAGGGTGAAGAGCTGAGCTACACGGGGACGCACTTCCGACTGACGCGCGCCTCGATCTCCCCGCTGCCGGTCCAGGCCGCTTTTCCGATGTGGATCGGCGGATCGTCGGACGCGGCGGTGCGGCGCACGGCGAAGTACGGCACCGGCTGGCAGGCGGGATCCGAGACGCCCGAAACGGTCGGCCGCGTGATCGCCGCGATCAAGGATGCCGCCGTCAAGACGGGCCGCTCGATCGACGAAGATCACTACGGCGCCGCTTTCGCCTATCGATTCGGCGGCCCGGACGATCCTGGCGTGGCGAAAGCAATGGAGCACTACAAAGCCCGTACCGGCCGCGACGCCAGCGTGCATTTCGCCTTCGGCGATGCTGGAGCGATCATCGAGCGGATCGCCCGCTACGTCGAGAATGGCGCCTCCAAATTCATCCTGCGCCCGGCGGCCGATGGGGACGAGGATATGTATGCGCAGACGCAGCGGCTGGTGGAGGAGGTGCTGCCGCGCATCGCGCAGCGCTGGCCTCGGCCAGTGAAGATCCAGCCGTAAGCGGTGACGATTCCACCGTTGCGACGACGGACCGCTGCTTGTCGCACCGAACGATATGTCGGCCGGAGAGCTCGCGAGTCCACCTACTTGTAGTCCTTCGGAAATATCGTCGAGCAGCGAAAGGCGTTGGTAGGCTCGGCCAGGACCTCGGCTGCGGCCGCTCGCCAGCGCGGATAGTGCGCGGCTGCCTGGTGCGCCTTGAACGCGTTCTCGTCTTGGTAGACCTCGTAGAAGAAGAACCTGTTTGGGTCGGCGTTGTCCTGCAGCACGTCGAAACGCAAGCAGCCTGGCTCGTCGCGCACCGAGCAGGTTGAATCGTCCAGCGCCGCAGCAAGGAATTTCTCGCGCATCTCCGGCTTCACCTTGAGTGGAACCACAACGGCATACATGGATTTCTCCTCTTCGGACATGATGGAACTTCACCCCACCCGCATGCGCGCGACCAGCGCCTCATCCGGATCCTGCCCCAACCCCGGCCCCTGCGGCAGCGCAAACTCGCCGTTCTTCGGGTTGATCTGATCGCCGAACGGCGTTTCGGCGAAATCGCAGTAGTAACGCTCGATCGGTATCTCGCGCGCTGCGGCGGCACAGACGTGGATCGATGCCATCAGGCCGGGTCCGAAGTAGGGCGAATGCGGCACGACTACCACGCCATGCGCCTCGCCCAGCGCGAACACCTTGCGCATTTCGGTGACGCCACCGACTTTGGTGACGCTGGGCTGTGCAATGCCGATGGCCCCGAT
>JBOHIG010000317.1:0-12564 GCA_050725815.1 Xanthobacteraceae bacterium | reverse complement strand
GCGGCCCGGTGCGGAAGCCCGACATCGCTCGGCCAGGGACGAACGCATCGGACGCCATCTCCGCGCCATGGAACATCTCGATCCGGTTGCCGAGCGGATCGTCGAGCACAATCAGATCGCGCACCATTCGCTCGTCGGCGAGCGCGCGTGCGCCGCGCGTGACCTTGACGCCCGCGGCCTCGAGCCGCGCCGCGAGCGCGTCGAGAGCCGCGGCATCCGCGACCTCCCAGCCGAATACCGCGATGCCTTCGCCGCCGTTGCCGTCCACGATGATGCGCTGCTTGCGGTCGTCCATGCGGAACGCGAGCGAGGAACGCGACTTGTCGACGCGCTGCAAGCCCAACAGGCCGGGGCCAAAGCTGCCCCAGTCGCTCAAGTCATTGGTGCGGGCGACGACATAGCCCAAGGCGGAAACGCGCATGCGGACCTCGATGGTTCCGCTGGATATAATACGTGCGCGCAGGCGCGTCGACTCAAGCGCCGTAAGCCTGCCGATCCTTGCGGCGGATGCCGGTAAGGCGCAGTCTGTGCACAGCTATTTGCCGCTGAAGATGACGGGTCAAACCCGCACCGCCAAGGGAGGACCGAGATGACGCATCAAGCCCATCGGAGCCACGCGCTTGCCTTGGCTCTCGCCGCCGCCGTCGCGTTGGCCACGACCGAGGCGTCCGCACAGGGTGTCGCGCCGACCAACGCGCTGCCCAATCCTTATCGCGCGGTTGAGAATTGGGCGAAGCTGCCCGAAGGCCGAAGCTGGGGTTCGACCAGCGCGGTCGGCATCGATCCCGACGGCGTAAGCGTCTGGGTCGGCGAGCGCTGCGGCGCATTCGCGCCGCCGTCACGAATGAAAGCGGGAATCCCGTTCGCATGCGAGGCATCGAAACTCGATCCGATCCTCAAGTTCGACGCCTCGGGGCGGCTGGTGAAAAGCTTCGGCGCGGGCCTCACCATCTTCCCGCACGGCATCCATGTCGATCGCGAGGGCAATGTCTGGCTGGCCGACGGTCTCGGCAAGGACGGCAAGGGTCACCAGGTGTTCAAGTTCAGCCCGGACGGCAAGCTGCTGATGACTCTCGGCAAGGCCGGCGTCGCCGGCGCCGGCATCGATGAATTCCATGCGCCTTCCGCTGTGCTGGTCGCACCCAATGGCGACATCTTCGTCGCCGATGGCCACGGCGGCAAAACCAATGCCCGCATCGTGAAGTTCTCCCGCGACGGCAAGTTCATCAAGACCTGGGGCAAGAAGGGCTCCGCGCCGGGCGAGCTCGACATTCCGCACGCGCTGGCGATGGATTCGCGGGGCCGGTTGTTTGTCGGCGACCGCAACAACAACCGCATCCAGATCTTCGACCAGGACGGCAATTTCATCGCCGAATGGAAGCAGTTCAGCCGGCCGAGCGGCGTCTATATCGACCGCAACGACATCATCTATGTCGCCGACTCGGAATCGGAGTCGGTGCGCAACAGCAACCCAGGCTGGAAGCGCGGCATCCGCGTCGGCAGCGCGCGGTCCGGCGTGGTGACGGCGCTCATTCCCGATCCGGTCGAGAAGCACACCGGCACCAGCGCGGCCGAAGGCGTGGCGGCCGATGCCAAAGGCAACATCTATGGCGCCGAAGTCGGCCCCAAGCGCCTGATGAAATATGTGAAGAAATGAGCGCGATGCACTACGGCTTGATGCCCGCAGCCTTGATGATGGGCCACCAGCGGTCGATTTCCGCCTTGTGATAAGCCGCAAGTGCGTCCGGGGTCTGCTGGGTGCGCGGCGGGATCACCGCCACGAAATCGTTGAACCGCCTGCGAACATCGGGATTGGCGAGCGCCTCGACGGCAGCCGCATTGAGCTTGTCGATCACCGGCCTGGGCGTACCCTTGGGCGCGAAGATCGCCTGCCACGGCGCCATGTAGAGTCCGGACAGGCCCAGTTCATCGACTGTCGGGATGTCCGGCGCGGCGGCAAGCCGATCCTTGGCCAGCACGGCATAGATCTTGATGCGGCCGTCGCGGAACTGCGGCAGCGCGCTGACCGGATCGGCGATCATGAAGTCGATCTGTCCGGCTACCAGGTCCTGCATCGCCGGCGCGGTGCCGCGATAAGGCACGAACTGGAAGCGCGTGTCGGTGAGCCGCTGGAACAGCACTCCGGCGACGTGCCCCGGTCCGCCGGCGCCCGAAGTCCCCGCCGAGACCTTGTCGGGATTGGCCTTGAGCCAGGCGATCAATCCCTTCAGATCCTTCGCCAGCACGTCCTTCTTGGAGGCGATCAGCCACGGCGTGGCGGTCGTCAGCGCGACCGGCGCGAAGTCCTTGATCACGTCGAAGGAGAGCGTGAGGATCGCGGGACGCGCAACATACGACGCCCAGGCGCCGTAACTGATCGTGTAGCCGTCGGGTGTCGCGTGGGCGACGCGGCCGAGACCGATCGTGCCGGCCGCGCCGGTGACATTCTCGACGATGATGCGCTGGCCGAGCGACACGCTCATGCGTTCGCCCAGGATGCGTCCGATCGCATCCATCTGGCCGCCCGGCGCGACCGGCACGACCATCGTGATGGGCCGCGACGGGAACGCCTGGGCGGATGCCGACACCGCGCCGCACATCGTGCAGGCGATGCCGGCAATCAGCGAGAGTAGCGCGCGTATAGCCAGCATTCGCCGCTACTGCACCGGCTTCGAGCGGTCCACCGCCACGCCGCGCAGCACCACCATCGAGATGCGCCGCGTGTTGGTAATGTCGTCCGCGGGGTTGGCGTCGAGCACGAGCAGGTCAGCGCTCTTGCCGGCTTGCAGCGTGCCCGTGTCGGTGAGCCGCAGATACTCGGCCCCGTTCCGGGTCGACGCCACGATGACCTGCATCGGCGTCATCCCGGCCAGCACCATGTCCTCCATCTCCTCATGCGGACCCCATGGACGGTTGCCGTCCGTCCCCATCGTGATGCGCACGCCGGCCTTGGCCAGCTTCGCCAGGTTGCGGGCCTGGATGCCATGGAATGCCTGCGCCTTCGGGTTGTCCCTGTTGGCGCCCTCGAGCTTCGCGAACTCGGCAGCCGTGAGGCCCGGCTGCATCCAGCTTCGGTCCACTTTCACGCCGCGATCCGGCAGATTCGGGATGAGGACGAGCTGTGGACGCTGCCTGAACATGGCGACCGTCTCGTCGTCGATGTCCTTGTCGCGAACGCCGTGGGCGAAGATATCGAGCCCCGCGCGCATGAGCCCCTTCGCATCGTCCATGGCGAAGATGTGCGCGGAAACGCGGATCTTGAGCTTGTGCGCCTCGTCGATGATGGCGGCATACTGGTCAGGCGTGATCTTCGGGACCTTGCCGTTGCGGTCGTCGACCCAGATCTTGATGATCTGGACATTCAACTTCGAATTCGCCCGAACCGCTTTGCGCCCTTCCTCCGCGCTGTTGATCTGATGCGTCGGGCGCAGCGGCTCGGGTCTGGTGATCCCGCGGCCGGCGCTGAGAAAGCGCGCTGCGCCGGGAATTGTTTCGTTGCGGATCGGCAGCATGTCAAGATTGTCGGTGCCCATGCTCATGGCGGCGCCCACGCCGTAATAGGCGCGGAGCTTCAAGTCGCGGATCAGCGTTTCGCGCTTGCCGCTCAGATGAACGTGGGTGTCGATTATCATCGGCATCACGGTCTTGCCCTTGAGGCTGACGCGCTTGGCCTTGGGCGGCACCTTGACCTTGCCGGCCGCGCCGGCCTGCACGATCCTCGCACCGTCCACGACAATGGTGCCGTTTTCGACCACGCTGCCGTCGCCTACGATCAGGCGGGCGCCTTCATAGGCGGTGACCTGCGCATGCGCGGGGTCGGCGGTTTGGGCGAGAACACCAAGGGCAACGGCTGCCGCAGCAGCGACTACACTCACTCGGCGCATGAAAGCCTCCCAACATTGTATTGGACCGGCGAAACCGGACGGTAGCAGCCTAGCGCATTCCGGGCTCGGCCGGGAGGGGGCGGCCGATGCGCGGCACCTGTCGCCCACTCCGCAAGCATGGCCACGTCGCTAGCCACCTGCGTTGACATGGGAGGCTTCCGAGCGGAATGATGCGATCGTGGGTAGGTGTGCGATACGGCCGCTTCTTTGCCATCGCGCTGACTGAGAGGAAACAATGAAAAAGATGTTCGCCGCGTGCGCCATCGCCGCGGCCTTTGTCTCGTCCGCCGGCGCGCAAGGCTTCCCCAACAAGCTGATCCGCATCATCGTGCCGTTCACGCCGGGCGGCTCCAACGACGTGGTGGCGCGCGAGATCGCCAACGGCTTGCAGCCCCGCTTCAAGCAAAACGTCGTGGTCGAGAACAAGCCCGGCGGCGGCGGCACCATCGCCTATCAGTTCGTGGCCAAGTCGCCGGCCGACGGCTACATGCTGCTGATCGCGCCGGCGTCGTTCACCATGGGCCCGCATCTGTCGCGCAATCCGGTCTACCATCCGGTGAAGGAGTTCGCCGCGATCAACCTGGTCGCCGACGTTCCCTTCGTCATGGTGGTGCCGTCGAGCCTGCCGGTGAATTCGGTGCAGGAGTTCATTGCGCTCGCCAGGAAGTCGCCCAACAAGCTGACCTTCGCGTCGGTCGGCAACGGGACGCCGCAGCATCTCGCAGGCGAATTGTTCAAGATGCACGCCAAGGTCGATCTGATTCACGTGCCGTTCCGCGGCGCGACCGCCGTCCTGCCCGACCTGATGGCCGGGCGCGTCGACATGTTCATCGGCGCCATTAATTCGCTGCTGCCGCTGATCAAGGACGGCAAGCTTCGCGTGCTGGCCGCGGCCAGCCCTAAGCGCATTGCGTCGCTGCCGGACGTGCCGACGATCTCCGAGATCGCGTTTCCGGACTTCGAGGTCGGCTCGGGCGTCGGGCTGGTAGCGCCGGCAAAGACGCCGCCGGCCGTCATCGCGACGCTCAACCGCGAGATCGCGAGCATCATCGCCGATCGCGGCTTCCACCAGCGCATGGAAAAGATCGGCGTCGATGTGGTCGGTACCACGCCGGAGGCCTATGCTAAAATCCTCAGCGACGACTACGTCAAATGGGGCAAGGTGGTCGCGGCGGCCGGTCTGAAGCCGCGGTGAGGACGCCGGCGGTCGCGTAGGCGGTCGCCTCGCAGTCACGAGTCCTCAAGCAGCCACCGGAATGCCCGGCGCAGTTCCTGCGCGCCACCGGTCTGGTACCAGCGACCATGCGCAAGGATCACCCGCTCCGGATTCCAGGCGATCATGGTCTCAATCGCGGTGCGCAGCTCCTTTCTGTGCTTGCGAAAGGTGAGGCGCATGTCGCGCGGCATCGAGCCGTGCGGATCCTGGACCCCGCCGAGCCATGTGAGCCAGCGCGTGACGACGGAGTCGAGCTTGCGCGGCTCGAAGTTCTCGATCAGGTCGGTCAGGATGAGCGTGCGGCTCGCTCGGTGAAAGAAGACGACTTCGGTCATGTAGCCGCCGGCGATCGGTAGCGTGGCGATCTCCGCATCCCATGGATAGCCGCTCGTCCGGTCGAGGATCGACGCAGCGAAGTCGATGCGCGTACCGGCCTGCTCCGTGATGCGCGGCGCCAGGTAGACGGCTGCATCGGGAAACGCCGCGCGCCACTGCGGAATCCACCAGTAGTGAATCCGGTTCGGGCCGACGATCCACTGTGGCTGTCCGCACGCCTCGACTTCCGCGCGCAGCGCGGGCGGCAGCGGAGTCGGCGAATGGATAAGGAGATTGCCGCCCGCAAGGCGGACGATCGTCATGCGCGTCGGGAACGGCATCTTCGGCCACGGCATCCCGAACCGGATCACCGGGCCGTCGACGATCCAGATATCCTCGGCGACGGGTTTGAGCGTATTGAGCGGCGGATAGGTGAGCACGGCTGTCAACGACCGGAGCCCTCAGCCCGCATGGTGCGAAATCGGCTGCGGGATTGGAGGACAACGCGCGACGTCCAGATTTCGCCATGGCGCGTGGAGGACCGACCTTAGCCCAAGAATCCCTTCGGCCGTCATCGACCTGCCAAGTGAACGACCTGCCAAGTGCATGTAACGCTCTGCCGCCACTCTCCTCGCTTTCCTTGCTTTCCTTGCTTTCCTTGCTTTCCTTGCTTTCCTTGCTTTCCTTGCTTTCCTTGCTTTCCTTGCTTTCCTCGCTTTCCTCGCTTTCCTCGCATCCGCTCCATCCAAGCCCGCCGGAAACCTGCAAAATCAGCAAAATCCCCGCAAAACCAGGCCCTGAAAATTCCCACTTGACACATACCGACTGGTCTGTATCATTCGGCTCATGAAATCGACCTCCGCCACCAAGTCCCCGCAAGCCACGCGCAAGCGCATCCTGGATGCCGCGTTCGCCGAGTTCTACCGGCACGGCTTCCAGGGCGGCAGCCTGAATCAGATCGTGGAAGCGGCCGGCACCACCAAGGGCGCGCTGTTCCACCATTTCGCCGGCAAGCAGGAGCTCGGCTATGCGGTCGTCGACGAGGTGATCGCGCCGGTGCTCGAGCAACGCTGGCTGGCGCCGATCGAGAGTGCGGACGATCCGATTTCCGGCATGCAGCGGGCGTTCCGGCACTTCGCCAAGCAAGACGCCAAGAGCGACCACTTGGCTCAGGGATGTCCGCTGAACAACCTGGCGCAGGAGATGTCGCCGCTCGATCAAGGTTTCCGCGCGCGGATCGACAAGCTCTACACCCTGTGGCGCGAGCGCTACGCGAACGCGATCGAGGCCGGCATCAAGGCAGGCAAGGTTCGAAAGGATGTCTCTGCGCGCAAGGTGGCGTCTCTGCTGGTGGCGACGCAGATGGGCATTTGGGGAACGGGCAAGAGCTCGCAGAGCGACACGCTGATGATCGAGGCGTGCGATGCCCTGTGCGGCTATCTCGAAAGCTTGAGGTGCTGACTTTTTTTTGTCCTGCATACGTACCGACTGGTCGGTGTGTATCGGGATAAGGGACGAACGGCCCGGGACCGGGCGCTGTGATGGAGGGTGCGATGCAAGCAAGCCTGACGTTTCCGAAACTGCTCGGCCAATGCGTGTCCGGCGGATCGCGGGACGGCTCCGACGAACAGCTTATCGCGCGCATCGCCGCCGGCGACAGGCGCGCCATGGACACGCTCTATCGGCGCCATCACGTGCGGGTCTATCGCTTCCTGCTGCGGCTGATGAAGGACGCAGCGAATGCCGAGGATCTCACCAGCGACGTCTTCATCGATGTGTGGAGAGAAGCCCGGCGCTTCGAGGGACGCTCGCAGGTCTCCACCTGGATGCTCGCGATCGCGCGGCACAAGGCATTCCGGGCGCTGCGCCGGCGCGTCAACGACCGGCTCGACGACGAGATGCTGGCCAACATCCCGGACGACGCCGACCGCGCCGACGTGGTGATCGAGAAGCAACGGCAGTCGGGCGTGCTGCAACATGGACTGATGCAGCTCTCGCCGACGCATCGCGAGGTCATCGACCTCGTCTACTATCACGGCAAGTCGATCGCCGAAGTCGCCGAGATTACGGACGCACCGCAGGCGACGGTGAAGACCCGCATACACTATGCCCGCAAGCGCCTCGCCGAGCTGGTCACCGCGCAGAGACTCGATGCCGCTGCGTGATGCGTTCGGGTCCTGAGCCGACGACATCGTGAGTACTGAGGGGTGAGGCCGGCACACCACCGGCCTCGCCGTTCATTGCGTTACGTTCCGTCAGCGTCGCTTACGTTCGGTTAGCGCCGCTTGGAATGGCGTTCAGCGCCGTGTGACGACGACCTCAAGGTATTCGCCGGGCGCAACCATGGTGGCGTCGCCCGAGCGGTTGAACGGGCAACGTATCCCGCCGGCGGCGTGATCGCGGCTCTGCCGGCGCGCGCAAACACCGTCGCTGCCATCACGGCGCATAGGCTCGCTTGACGCGTTCGATGACGGCCGGCGATGCCTTTGACGCATTGGCGATGAAGGCTTCGACCTGCTGCCCCGACATCGCCGAAACATCCATCTTGGTCTTGGCCGCGTCGGCAACGAAGGCAGGGTCCTTCATGGTGGCGAGCAACGCCTTGCGCAGCGCCTCGCGCCGGGCGCCCGGAATGTCGGGCGGCGCGACATAGAGCTTGCCGAGCGCCTGCACGCCGAAGATCAAGGCGTGGACCTGCCGGTCCTCGTCGGTCTTCACGAAATCGTCGACATGCGGGATCTTGCCGATGCGCGCGCGGCCCGAAAGCTGGATGATCGGGCGGAAATCGCCGGAGTCGTACATGTCGCGCCAATGCGAGGTGACCGTCGACATCAATATGCTGCACACGCCATGCGCCTCGCCGCGGGTGATGGCGATCTTGATGCTGGCCGTGCCCTTGTAGCCGGGAACGACCTTCATCTTGACGCCGAACAGGTTGCGCAGGGCGACCGCCGACTTGGTCAGCGCGCCGTTCGGAGCGGAGCCGGCGATCACGACCTCCTTTTGGCGCATGTCTTCGAAGGTGCCGATGCCGGCGGCCTTCGACACGCCGCACACCGCGACGCCTTCCTCCATGTTGCCGATCCAGTTGAACTTCGCCGGATCGAACCGGGCCTTGGTGTTGCCCAAGAGCGGCTCGAACGGGACGGTGAATACGAAAGTGCCCATCACGGTGCCGTCCTTGGGCGCGACATTGTAGAGCCAGTTGGCCCCGACGACCCCGCCGGCGCCGGGCATGTTCTGCACCACTACGGACGGATTGCCGGGAATGTGGCGGCGAATATGCCGTTGCAGCGTGCGGGCGTAGAGGTCGAAGCCGGTGCCGCTCTGATGCGCGGCGAGGATGGTGAAGGTCTTGCCCTTGTAGAAGTCGGCGATCTCGTCCGCCGCAGCCGGCGAAGCGGCTGCCGCAAGCAAGACAAGCAACGCCGCCAGGCTGTGCGATTTAAAAGTCATGCCGTTCGTCGAAATGGGCTGCATCGTAATTCCATGGATCGTGGTGTGTTGGACGCGTGTGTTGGTCGTATGCCCCAAAACCGTACCGGATCGCGCCGCAGCGGGGAACCATGCACGATGCCGCATCGCTCGGCACGCTCGCGTCGCGATCAATCGACAACGGCGCCGTGCCGTGGGGCGAGACCGCGCGCTACACAGGCTTTTCGCCAAGGATGGTCACGCGCCGCAGAAGCCGCCGCTCGCCCGCGGAGAAATCCGTGCGTGCGTGCAGCGTGCAGCGGTTGTCCCACATCAGGATGTCGCCCGGACGCCAGACGTGCTCGTAGACGAATTGCGGCTGCTCCTGATGGTCGAACAGCATCGCCAGCGTGGCGTCGCTCTCCTCGCGCGGCAGGCCTTCGATCTCGCGCGTCATCAGGCGATTGACATAAAGCGCCTTGCGCCCGGTCGCCGGATGCGTGCGCACCGCCGGATGCCACTGCGATGCCCGCACGTCATCATAGGCGGCCGTGCGCAGCGTGGTGTCGGTGGTGTAGGCGTTGAGCGCGCGCCGGCCTGCTAGGCGCTGCTTGATGTCGTCGGGCAGCGTCTCGTAGGCGGTGTAGGCGTTGGCGAACAGCGTGTTGCCGCCCTTCGATGGAATCTCGATGGCATACAGCATCGTCGCCTTGGCCGGAATCGGCTGATGGCACTGGTCGGTATGAAAATGCATCTCGCCGTCGGGCAGCGCGCCGATTGGAACGCCATCCTTGCGGATGTTGGACACGAGCATCACGGATGGATGCTTGTCGCTGAAGGTGCGGCTCGAGGTGACGCGCGCCGGCGGTCCGAAGGTTTCTGCAAAGCGCACTTGCGCGTCCTCGTCGAGCGTCTGGTCGCGAACCAGGATGACGAGATACTGGTGCCAGATATCGAGGAACGTCTGCTTGAGCGGCTCGTCGATCGGATCGCGCAGGTCGACGCCGGAGATTTCCGCGCCGAGCGCAGGCGACAGCGGCCGCACGGTGATGCCGGAGGATGTCTTGCCTTGTGTCTGGAGCGTCGCGGTTGTTGTCATGATCTTCTCCCTGCCCCGATAATCACGCGCTCCTGGAAGGAAAACAATGCTTCGCCGGCCCTGTTGTTTGTTTTGCGGCGCGGGCGACGCCGTGTCCCTTTTTCCGTTCCTCGAAGCGAGGCGATGGAGCGCCGGGAGGCGCCAGGGGCTTGCGAGGCCCCTCGACCAGCCTTGCGGCCGGCCGGGAACGCTTGCGAGGCGCTCCCGCTCTCCAGTGACGTAGGAGAGCGGCGCCTCCCGGCGCTCCACCAACCGTTGCCGGTATTTCCGGTCTTTCGGTCGGTACCGGCGACACCCTATCGGGCGCCGCCCCCTCTCCTGACCGCCGGCGGTTCTAGAAGCCGCCCTTGGGCAGGCGAGGACGCGGACAATATGCCTACAGTCCCGCTGTGGAGTCAAGGACTATTTTCCGGACGCAGAGTCAGCCGTGCATTATTCGAACAGCGCCGGGCGCAAATTCTGCCGCACATGGATGAGGGCCCGGATCAGCACGTGATCGGCTTCCTGAGTGTAAAAAATGTAGTGCGACTGAAAACGAAAGCGGCGATGACCTTGAACGAGTTCGTCGATGGCGATCCCGATTCCAGGAAACTCAGCCAGCAGATCGAAGGTGCGCTCGAAACCGGCGTGGTAAGCATCCGCCTGATAGCGACCGAACCGTGCGTCCGAAAACGCATAGATATTGATAAGATCGGCGCGAGCTCGGAGCGAGAGCCGATACTCAGCCACGATCCGAGTCGACTCGCGAGCGCGCCGCGGCGAGAACGTCGCTCATGGTATCCGGCGTGGTCGTCGCGGAGTCGGGATGCGTGAGCGCAGCACGCAGCCGGCGAAGCTGCTCGTCGCGCGGTAGCGCCTCCCAATTGCGGATGTCCTCCTCGGATGGTGTGGCCGAGGGCATCGTGCCGGCGAGCTTGTCGGTCGTGTCGTTCATGGTGACAATATAGCATAGCTCGGCGGACAGTTACAGTCTGCCGCACGCACCGAGAGGATGAGCTGCATCACCGCCATGGTGTCGGCGTTGAGGTAAGTACGAGCCGGTGGTGTGCTGCGCCGGATTGCAGCAGCCGGAGACGTGGATCATCGCCGGCACGTCGAGCTCGATCATCTTCTCGTAGAACGGATACCACCGTTTGCCGGTGAGCAGCGGCGCGTTGAAGTAGCCGCCGGACGGCTTTCGCTTCCACTCAGGCTGGGCTACCGCTTGTCGCCATTTCGATCAATTCGTTGGACCCCCGGAGGATGCCAATGGCAAACGAACGCCTGACAGATGCACGGGCCATGACGCACCTGATCATGAGCTACATCTCCACGCGTGCAATTTATGTTGCGGCCAAGATCGCGTTGGCCGACCAGATTGGCGACGCCGGCGCTACCTCCCAAGAGTTGGCCAAGGCGCTCAACGTCCATGCCGACGCTTTGTACCGCATCATGCGGCTTCTTGCCGGCCTCGGTATCCTGCGCCAGGCAGCGTCCGATCGGTTTTTTCTCACCCCGCTGGGCGAGACCTTGCGCACCGATTGCCCCGCCTCGGTACGCGACTACGCAATCTACAGCCATGAGTTCGTATACCCAGAGCTTGCGAACATCATGCACACGGTCCGCACCGGCGAGCCGGTGATTGCGCCTCATTTCGAGTACCTGCACGCGAAGCCGGAGCTTGAATCGATCTTCCACGCGGCCATGAGCAGCCGCGGCAGGATCGACACGGCGGCGATCATTGGCGCGTACGATTTCTCCCACTGCGGAACGGTGGTGGATGTGGGCGGCGGCAATGGCGCGTTTCTGTCGGGCGTTCTAGCCGCCAACGCGCAAGTGTTCGGGATACTGTTCGATCAGGAGTCCGGGATCACTGCAGCCAAGGCTGGCCGTGGCGGGCCGCTGCCCCGCTGCCGGTTTGCTGCCGGTAGCTTCTTCGATTCGGTACCGCCGGACGGCGATACTTACATTCTCAAACGCGTGCTCGACGATTGGAACGACGACGATGTGCTGCGAATCCTGGCAAATTGCCGGACGGCCATGAAGCCGGGCGTTCGCCTACTGATCATCGATCCGCTGATCGGCGCGCCCAACGAGCGCACGCCGGGCCATCTCTATGACATGACGTTTCTCGTCCTCATGACCGGACGCGTGAGGACCGCAGACGAGTATTCATCGCTTCTTGGTCAGTCGGGCTTTCGGTTACAGCGGATCGTGTTAACGGAATCCGATGTTTCTATTCTTGAGGCATTTGCGGTTTAGCGTCGGCCGCTTGCGGCCCTTTACACATTCCCCCTTGCCTGCTTCTCGATCTGCGCCTTGAGCCGCGGATAGACCTTGAGCGCGTTGCCTTCGAACACCTTCGGCTTATCGGCCGCGCTCAGGTTCGGCGTTCCGACATAGCGCTTGGTGTCGTCGAAACGGGCCGTCGTCACCACTTCTATTCCCCAATTGGCAGCCTTCGCCTGCGGACGCGATCCCGATCCACTACGATAATGCTCTGCTCGACGTCGGCCTCGGTCAGGGCCTGCAAGACGTCGCGCAAGCGCGCGATCACATCGGCGTCACTCCAATCGCCGTCGCGGAACAGGATCAGGCTCGGCTCGGTCAACCGAGCGAGCGCTAGTGTGGCGGTTCAGAAGTCCGCACTATTCTTG
>JBOHIG010000316.1:0-14511 GCA_050725815.1 Xanthobacteraceae bacterium | reverse complement strand
TTGTTATCCTTTTCATTTAGTTAACTATTCATCGACAAAATGCCGGATTGCCGCCGTTGGCTGGCGCCTGTCCGCTGTCGGCGTCGAGAGGACCCGCACAATGTACCGAGTATCGCAGGCTCCTGCGCGCCGGCCCGTGTCAGCGTTCATTGGTTGGCGCGCGGGCATCGTGGCGGGCGTGGCATGGCTGCTCGCCGCCTGCACCGGCAGCTTTTCGCCGGGCGATTTCTTCTCCGGAGCCCCGCAACCGAACGCTGCGCCCCAGGCAGGCGCCGCGATCGGCGCCGGACAGGTCAAGGTGGCCTTGATCCTTCCGCTCTCTGCCAGCGGCAATGCCGGCGTGACCGCGCAGTCCATGCGCAACGCGGCCGAGTTGGCGCTCGCGGAATTCAATGCGCCGGACATCCAGCTCCTGGTCAAGGACGACGGCGGCAACGCCGCGGGCGCCCAGCAGGCGGCGCAACAGGCGATCGAGGAAGGCGCCGAGATCATTCTCGGACCGCTGTTCGCGCATTCGGTCGCGCCGGTCGGACAGATCGCGCGCGGGCGCGGCATCCCGGTGATCGCTTTCTCGACCGATTCGAACGTCGCTGCGCGTGGCGTGTACCTGTTGAGCTTCCTGCCCGAGTCGGACGTCGAGCGGCTGATCGGCTACGCGACCCAGCAACGCAAGCGCTCCTACGCTGCGGCGATCCCCGACAATCCCTACGGCACCGTGGTCGAGGCGGCGTTCAAGCAGTCCGTCGCCCGCCGCGGCGGCCGGATCGTTTCGCTGGTGCGTTATCCGCTCGATCGCGCGCAGCTCCAGGGCGCGCTGCGGCCGCTCGCACAGGCGGCGCGGCAGGTTGACGCCGTGTTCATCCCCGACACCGCGGATACGGTGCCGCAGGTGGTGCAGGCGCTCGCCGCCAACGGCGTCGACACCAAGCGCGTTCAGCTCCTGGGAAGCGGCCTGTGGGAAGACCCGCAGATCTTCTCGAACGCGACGCTGACGGGCGCCTGGTATGCGGGACCTGACGTCAACGGCTTCCGCAATTTCTCCGGCCGGTATCGCACCCGCTTCGGGCAGGACCCGGTGCGTACCGCGACGCTCGTCTACGATGCGGTCGCGCTGGTGGCCGCGCTCACCAAGACGCAGGGGCAAAGGCGCTTCTCGGAAGAAGTCCTCACGAACTCGTCGGGCTTCACCGGCATCGACGGGCTGTTCCGCTTCCGCCGCGACGGCGTCAACCAGCGCGGGCTCGCGGTCATGCAGGTGTCGCCGACCGGCGGGCAGATCATCAGCCCCGCGCCGCGCTCGTTCGGCCGCTCGGGGACGTAGTCCGCTACGCGGTCACGCCGCCAGATCGGCGACCACCGCATCGAGCACCGGAAATCCTGCCTTCGTCACCCGCAGCATACCGCCGGGCGTTGTCTCGATCGCGCCTTCCTCGCGCAGGATTGCGATCCGACGCTCGTCGAGCGAACGTCCGGCAAGGCGCTCGTAGCGGGCGGGGTCGATGCCCTCGGCGAGCCGAAGTCCCATCAGCAGGAATTCGTCCGCCCTCTCTTCGCGGGTGAGCGCATCGTCGCTCACCACGCCGTGGCCGAGCGATTCCACCCGCATCAGCCACGCTTCGGGGCGTTTCTCGGTGGCGATGGCGCGGCGGTCGCCGTCGATGTCGAGTCGACCATGGGCGCCGGGGCCGACGCCGGCATATTCGTGCGCGTGCCAATAGACGAGGTTGTGCCGGCACTCCGCGCCCGGCCTCGCGTGGTTGGAGATCTCGTAGGCCGGCAGGCCGGCGCCGGCGCAGACCTCCTGGGTGGTGTCGTAGAGTGCGCGGGCGTCGTCGTCGCCGGGAACGGCAAGCTTGCCCGCCGCGTGCAGACTTGCGAACGGCGTTTCAGCCTCGATGGTCAACTGATAGAGCGACAGATGCTCGGCGGCTTGCGCCAGCGCGCGCTTGAGCTCCGCCGCCCAGGCGGCCGGCGTCTGGCCGGGACGCGCATAGATCAAGTCGAAGGAGTAGCGGTCGAACGCGGTGCGCGCGATGGCGACCGCATCGAGCGCTTCCTGCGCGGTGTGCAGCCGCCCCAGAGCCTTGAGCGCATCGTCATCGAGCGCCTGCACGCCGAGCGACGCGCGGTTGACGCCGGCGGCGCGATAGCCGCGGAACCGCGTCGCCTCGACGCTGGTGGGATTGGCTTCGAGCGTCACCTCGGCGTCCGGCGCGACGGTCCAGTGCTTGCCGATGGCGTCGAGGATCGCGCCGACGGTCTTGGGCTGCATCAGCGATGGCGTGCCGCCGCCGAAGAAGACGGTGGATACCGTGCGGCCCGGGACGCGCGCCGCGGTGGCGGCGAGTTCAGTGAGGAATGCGCGGACAAAGCGCTCTTCGTCGACTTCAGCGTGGCGTACATGGCTGTTGAAGTCGCAGTACGGGCACTTCGACAGGCAGAACGGCCAGTGGACATAGACGCCGAATGCCGATTCGCGGGGCGCGATCATGGCGTCAGCATATGACAGCTTGGCGGCCGGCCGTCACCCACTCTGCGCTCGTCAACGGTTGAGACACGCCGCCGCCAGCTTGAGGAACGCGCGGGCGCGGTGCGAGAGGCCTTGGCCCCCGGGCGGGAGCCCGTGTTTCTCCTCGGCGGTCATCTCGCCGAAGGTGCGGATATGGCCGTCCGGCAAGAACATTGGATCGTAGCCAAATCCGGCCTGGCCACGTGGGGGCCACACCAGGGTTCCTTCGACGGTGCCTTCGAATTCTTCGACATGGCCGTCCGGCCAAGCCACGCACAACGCGGACACGAACTGCGCGCGACGCAGCGCCGGGCGGTCGGCGCCGTGGTCTTTCAGCATGGACTCGATCGTTTCCATCGCGCGGCTGAAATTCTTGTCCTCGCCCGCCCATCGCGCCGAATGGATACCGGGCGCGCCGCCAAGAGCATCGACTGCGAGCCCGGAGTCGTCGGCAAAGGCCGGCAGATCGGCCGCCTGCGCCGCGGCGGCCGCCTTGATGCGCGCATTCGTGCGGAAGCTCGCGCCGGTTTCGGCTGGCTCGGGCAGGTCAAGCTCGGCCGCCGACACGGCCTCGATGCCATACGGTGCGAGCAGCTCGCGCAGCTCGCGCAGCTTGCCGGGATTGTGGGTGGCGATGACGAGGCGGCCGGAAATCTGGCGATGAGCCACGCTCACATCACCGCCAGCTTCTGCAAATCCACAAGCTTCGCCACGCCCTTCTTGGCGAGCGCGAGCAGAGCGAGCAATTGCTCCTCACTGAACGGGGTCTTCTCCGCCGTCCCCTGCACCTCGACGATATTGCCGGTGCCGGTCATGACGAAATTGGCGTCGGTCTCGGCCTCCGAATCCTCCGCATAGTCGAGATCGAGCACCGGCGTACCGTTGCAGATGCCGCAGGAGATCGCCGCCACATGGTCGCGCAACGGATTGCCGGGAATCATCTCGCGCGTCTTCATCCAGCCGACACAGTCATGCAGCGCGACCCAGGCGCCGGTAATGGCGGCGGTGCGGGTGCCGCCGTCGGCCTGGATGACGTCGCAATCGACGGTGATCTGCCGTTCGCCGAGCGCCGGGAGGTCCACGACCGAACGCAGGCTGCGCCCGATCAGCCGCTGGATCTCGATGGTGCGCCCGCCTTGCCGCCCCGACGATGCTTCGCGCCGGGTGCGCTCCAGTGTCGCGCGCGGCAGCATCCCGTATTCAGCGGTAACCCAGCCGCGCGCCTGGCCCTTGAGCCACGGCGGCAAGCGGTCTTCGAGCGTCGCCGTCACCAGTACGTGGGTGTCGCCGAACTTCACGAAGCATGAACCCTCGGCATATTTCACCACGCCGCGCTCGAGCGAAACGGCGCGCAGCTCGTCGGGCGGTCGGCGGCTTGGCCGCATGTAGGCACTCCTTTGGACCTCGTCGGGCCGCAATGTGAGCCAGCTTTCAGCGGGAGGCGCAAGCCTTTTGGGTGGGGCGCGCCGTCGGCGGGCCTGCCTTCTCCGGCGGCCCGCTCATCGCTACATACAATCCGTTCCCGCCCGCCGGAGCCGCCGTTTGAACATCCCCTCCAGTCTGTCCGCTCCCATTCGGGCCCTTCGCCTGAACTATATCCCGTTGCTGATGGTCTATTTCGCCTACGGGGCGCTGGGCTTGATCGATGTCAGCCGCGACATGTGGATCAAAGAGAGCCTCACGCTCACCCCGGCGGAGCTGGCCGGGATCACGGTCTGGCTGACGCTGCCATGGACCGTGAAGATGGTGTTCGGCGAGCTGGTCGACACGGTCCCGCTGTTCGGCTCGCAGCGCCGCTCGTACATCCTGCTCGGCGCGACGTGCACTGCGATCGGCCTGGTGACGCTCGCCGGCACCGCCGGTCAGTGGTTCACATTCCTGCTGCCGCATCAGCTCTACATCCTCGGCGCGATGCTCATCGTGCTCGGCACCGTCATCCAGGATGTGGTCGCCGATGCAATGTCGACTGAAGTCGTCGTCCGCACCGACGCCGCGGGGAAGTCGCGTTCCGACGCGGACGTGCGCGCCGATCTCGGGATGGTGCAGGTGCTCGGACGGCTTTCGCTGTCGGCCGGAATACTGGTGGTGGCGGGCATCTCCGGTTGGCTGGCGTCGTTCCTTGCGCGGGAAACCGTCTTCCTGATCGCGCTATCGATTCCGGCGATCTCCGTCACCGGCGTCCTGCTGATCCAGTCGGAAACCGCCGAGCGGCGTCCGATCGACTGGCGCATCCTCGGTGGCGGGCTCGCCTTCGGCGCGGTCGTCGTGCTGCTCGGCGTCGGCGGCGTGCCTTATGCGCAGGAGCTGATCTTCGTTCTCTCGATGGGCGTGGTCGGCGCCATGCTGGTCTGGGTAACCCGCGAGCTCGATCACAAATCTCGCCAGACGATCCTGTTCGCGGTCATCATCATCTTTGCGTTCCGCGCCACGCCATCGTTCGGCGACGGCTACTTCTGGTGGACGCTCGACGTCCTGAAATTCGACGAGGCGTTCTACGGCACGCTGCGGCAAACCGGCGCGGTGCTGTCGATCATCGCGATGTGGCTGTTCAGCAAGCAGCTCACCGAATACTCGGTCGCCAAGACGCTGTTCTGGATCGCGATCGCCGGCACGATCGTGTCGCTCCCGAGCATCGGGCTGGCCTACGGGCTGCATGAATGGACCGAACGCGTGTTCGGCTTTGGCGCCCGCACGATTGCCTTTGTCGATACCGCCGCGGCGTCACCCTTCGTCCAGCTCAGCATGATCCCGCTGCTGGCGTTGACGGCGTTCTACGCGCCGGCGGGACATCGGGCGACCTGGTTCGCGCTCATGGCGTCGCTGATGAATCTTGCGTTGGTCGCCGGCGCGCTGCAGACGAAATACCTGAACCAGATATTCACCATCGGCCGCGGCGCCTACGACATGCTGGGGCCGCTGCTGATCGCCGCGGTGGTGCTCGGGCTGATCATCCCCCTCACGGCCATCGCGCTGTTCGGCCGGCGCGTGTAGCTCGCACTGTCTGAGGTCAAGGCAGCGTGAACCCCGCTGCTTCCCATCGGCTGCGTTCTTCCGGCTGCCGAAGCGCGGCGATGAAGCCCGCGGCGGCGTCCGGCGCCGCGCTCGCACGCATGACGGCCGCGCAATAGGTCGTGTCGTTGCCGAGCGGCGCGGGCAGCGAGCCCAGGACGCGCGTGCCCTGGACCGGCACGATCTCGGCGATCAGCGTCATGCCGATGTCGGCCTCGCCATTGGCGACGCGCGTGGCGACCTCGCCGCCGCTCTGCTGCGGCATTGCCTTGCGCGCGATCTCATCGGCGATGCCCATGTCCACGAACAGCTTGGCGAGATAGACCCCGGCCGAGCCGCCGACGGCGGCGTCGCTGAACGCCACCTTGCGGGCGTTGACAAGCGCCTGCCTGAAGGCCTCGGGCGTGGACACGTCGGGTGCGGGCGCGCCGGTGCGCACCGCGATGCCGACGCTGGTGATGGCGATGTCGGTGCGGCTTGCCGGATCGACGGCGCCGGCCTGTGCGAGCTTATCCATCGCCGGTGTGGCGATGACGACCACGTCGGCGGTCTCGCCGGCGTCGAGGCGCTTCTGGAGCGCGCCGACCGTGCCAAAGCTCACGCCCATCTCGTGACCGGCGCTGCGGCCGTAATCGGCGGCCAGCCAACCGACCACCTCGTGCATCGAACGTGCGCACATGACCTTGAGCTTTGCCACCTGATTCCTCATGCTCCGCTTATGATCCGTCACCTCAGGGTGACGGGCTGACCAAAGTCGTAAGACACGGGAGTTCAATTTGCAAAAGCTCAAGGACCTCATTCGCGGTAACGAACTTATTGTCGCGCCGTTGGCGCTCAATCCGCTGATGGCGAGGATGGCGGAGGAGGCTGGTTTCGAGGCGGTCTATCTGTCCGGCGGCTCGCTCGGCTGGGTGAAATGCGTCACCGAGGCCAACCTGACGCTGCCGGAACTGGCCGACGTCGCCGTCGACATGCGCGCCGCCTGCAAGCTGCCGATCGTGCTCGATGCCGGCGGCGGCTGGGGCGACCCGGTGCACATCCATAGGACGATCGCGCTGGCGGAAGCCGCGGGCTTTCAGGCGATCGAGATCGAAGACCAGCTTCTGCCGCGGCGAATGGAGCATCATGTCGGCATCGACCATCTCGTGCCAAACGAGTTCTTCCTCAAGAAGCTGCAGGAGGCGCTGGCGGCGCGCACCGACCCGGACCTCGTGATCATTGCGCGCACCAACGCCTTGCGCGTCGGCGGCATCGAGGAAGCGGTACGGCGCGGCGAAACCTATCGCAAGGCCGGCGCCGATCTGGTGTTCTGCTACACCCGCAGCCCCGAGGAGCTCCGCTTCGTCGCCGAGCGGGTCGCGCCGCCTTTGATGATGTTCGCGCCGCCGGACGGCTTCTCCTTCGGCGTGTCGCAGAAGGACCTCGCGGACATGGGCTATCGGCTGGCGGCATCGTCCGGCACGGCGCTAGCAGCGATGTACAAGGCGATCAGGCAATCCTACGAGTGCCTCGCCAACAACACGCTCGATCCGTTCCTCGGTAAGGGTGGCGTCGAGCCGATGATGAAGGCGGCGCAGAAATCGTCCGGCTTCGACAAGCTCTTGGAAATCGAGCGGCGCACGATGAAGGATTGAACGCTGCCTGGGCGTCTCTTTGTAGCCCGGATGGAGCGAAAGCGAAATCCGGGAGGGACCTTCAACAGTCATCGTCGGTATCTTGCGCAGACAGGCAGCCCCGCATTCCGCTTCGCTCCATGCGGGCTACAAGTGAGCGCTTGATCCGCTTGCATTCCCGCGCCCAAATGGCCAATTCTGAGGCGTCTCGACGGAGTAGTCCTTGGCCTCGCACGACGTTCCGATCGGCTCGACGCAAGTGAGCCTCGCGCAGCTCAACGAGCGCTCGCGCGCGATCTTCCGCCAGATCGTCGAGAACTACCTGGCAACCGGCGAACCGGTCGGCTCGCGCAATATCTCGCGCCTGATCGCCACGCCGCTATCGCCGGCGTCCGTGCGCAACGTGATGTCGGACCTCGAACAGCTCGGCCTCGTCTATGCGCCGCACACTTCGGCCGGCAGGTTGCCGACCGAATTGGGGCTGCGCTTCTTCGTCGACGCGCTGATGGAGATCGGCGATCTCTCCGAGGAGGATCGCCGCGCCATGGAGGCCAAGGTCGCCGCCAGCGGCAAGTCGCTGGAGGCGGTGCTGAGCGAAGCCTCCGGCATGTTGTCGGGCCTCACCCGCGCGGCCGGCGTGGTGATGACGGCAAAGGCGAATGTTCGTCTCAAGCACATCGAATTCGTGCGGCTCGAGCCCGAGCGCGCGCTCGTGGTGCTGGTCGCGGAAGACGGTCAGGTCGAGAACCGGGTCATCGACGTTCCGATCGGGCTGCCGACTTCGGCGCTGACCGAGGCGGCGAATTTCCTCAACGCGCATGTGCGCAGCCGCACGCTTGCCGAGGCCAAGGCCGAGCTTGAGAAGGCGCTGGCGCAGAGCCAGGCCGAGCTCGACCAGTTGACGCAGAAGATCGTCGCCGCCGGCTTCGCAAGCTGGTCGGGCGGCGATGGCGAGGACCGCAAGCTGATCGTGCGTGGCCACGCCAACCTGCTCGACGACCTGCACGCGCTGGAGGACCTCGAGCGGGTGCGTCTCCTGTTCGACGACCTCGAAACCAAGCGCGGCGTCATCGACCTGCTTGGCCGCGCCGAAGGGGCGGACGGCGCGCGCATCTTCATCGGATCGGAGAACAAGCTGTTTTCGCTGTCGGGCTCGTCCACCATCATCGCGCCTTACCGCGACGGTTCCGGCCGCATTATCGGCGTCATCGGCGTGATCGGCCCCACCAGGCTCAACTATGCCCGCGTGATCCCGATGGTGGACTACACCGCCCGGGTGGTGAGCAAGATCATCGGAGCGTGAGCCAACCGCCGTTGGCTGGCCGAACTTGATTTTTGCGCCCCGAGCCCTGATATCGGGGGCAAATTGATTGGATTTTGCCAATGGGATCGACGCGATGATCGACACGACGTCCCGCCGCCCCGAGGATGCGGCCCAAGAGCCGCAGGCGCCGGAGGCGCAACCGGGACAAGGCGCGCAGTCGGAGGAGGCCCGGATCGCCGAACTGGTGGAGACGCTGGCGCGCGAGAATGCCGACTCCAAGGACAGGCTGCTGCGCACGCTCGCCGAGATGGAGAACCTGCGGCGGCGGACCGATCGCGAAGTCAACGACGCCCGCCAGTATGGCGCTGCGAATTTCGCCCGCGACGTGCTCGCGGTCGCCGACAACATGGAGCGCGCGCTACAGGCGCTCGACGTCGAATTGCGCGAAACCGCCGATGCCGGCATCAAGGCGCTGCTCGACGGCGTCGAGTTGACCGAGCGCGAGCTGATCAAGGTGCTGGAGAAGCACGGCGTCAAGAAATTCGAGCCGCAGAAGGGCGAAAGGTTCGACCCCAACCTGCACCAGGCGATGTATGAGGTGCCCGATCCGTCGTCGCCGACGGGAACCGTGGCGCAGGTGATCCAGCCGGGTTACATGATCAGCGAGCGGATGCTGCGGCCGGCGCTGGTCGGGGTGGCCAAGGGTGGGCCCAAGCTCGAACCGAAATCGGATGCGGCGCCGCCGGCGAACGACCATACGGACACGCCGTAGGCGGCAGAGCAGCGCTCGTTAGCGCGCCTCGACGCCGTCGCGCACCTGCCTGAAGCGCGTATAGGCGGCGGGCCAGTCGTCGGTGCGGGAGACCCCGACGAAGTGCAGATAGCCGCCGCCGCCGAAGCGGATCCATTGCACGATCTTGATATCCGTGCCGCTCCTCGCGTCCTTGCCCTGCGCCATGATCTGGTGGCCGTATTGGCCGCTGATGCGCAACTGCTCGGACGTGCTGATGCGGACGTCCTTCAGGTTCGGGACGGTGCGGAACACGTCGCGGGCGAAATTGTCGCGTTCGGACGCGCGCGCCGGGCCGCCCGGCGCCACCGCGACCACGATATGCGTGTCGACATCCTTGGGCGGTGCATCGTTTGCGCCGTCGGTCAGCATGACCGCGCGGCCGGCGAGCAGGCCGCCGACCTTGAAGCCGGCAAGTTCGGTCATACGGAACGGCAGCAGGCTCAACTGCTCGGTGACCGGGATGCTCTCGCGCACCGCGAGGCTGGCAAGCGTCGCGCGCACGGTGGCGTCGGGATAGGCGGACTGCGCGCCCTCGGGGATCTGCACGGTGACGACCGCCGTCAGCTCGGGTGTCGATGCGGCCATGATCCATTTCCGCAGGTGGAGGTTCTTCTCCTTCACGGTCTGCCGGCCGACGATCAGGAGCGCCTTGCCGGACGGCAGCGGAAATTCCTCGCGCGTCTCGAGCGTGACGCCCTGCTTCTGCAAGGTCTCCGCGTTAGTCGTCTTCTCGATCTCGGCGAAGGCCGTCGGCGGCAGCGTGAGCATGATGATCGCGACGTTGTGGTCGCGGTCCTCGAAACCGACGAAGCCCTTGCTCACCGTCATGCCCGGCGGTGGCGAGAGCCCGATCCGCGAGCCGGTCGGATAGACCGGTTCGGCCGCGAACGCGGGCGCTGCGAACAGCACGGACAGGAGGAGCCAGCGGATTGGGGTCATGACGGCCATGGTGACAGCAAATCGAAGCGGTGAAAATGCGGCGGGATTGGTTATTGCGGCAGCGTGACCCGCCGCAACGTGAGGTTAATGCGGCCCCCTTCTGCCAGCAGCGTCGAAGTTCCGGATAGAATCCGATCGACCCCGTGGAAGGCGAGGCGCGCCTCCCCGCCGAGGACGACCGCATCGCCGGAGGCGAGACGGACCGAGCGGGCCGGATCGCTGCGCTCCCTGCCGCCGACGCGGAACAGGCAGGTGTCGCCGAGCGACAGCGACACCACCGGCGCGCCGAAATCCTGCTCGTCACGGTCCTGGTGCAAGCCCATGCGCGCGTCGGGACCATAGTGATTGACCAGGCAGGCCTCCGGCGGATGCGGGTAGCGCGCCAACTCGCTCCAGGCGCGCAGCAGCGGCTCCGGTATCGGTGGCCAGGCCGCGCCCGTCTCGGGATGGGTTGGCTGATAGCGGTAGCCGGCCTCGTCGGTCACCCATCCGAGCGGCCCGCAATTGGTCATGCGCACCGACATTGGCTTGCCCGTCTTCGGCATGCGCGGGGCGTAGAGCGGTGCACACGCTACGACCGCGCGGACAGCGGCGAGCAATGTCTCCTGCGCCGCGCGATCGAGATGGCCTGGCAATAGACGAAATCCCTCCATTTCCACCGGCCTGGTGCCTTCAAAAGCCCGCGGGACAATGTATGATCGATGTTAAGGCTCGCTATCGAAAAGTCGAGCGAGGGAGGGCCGCATGAAAATCCTGACCGCTTCGGCAGTCGCATTGTCGTTGCTAGCCTGTGCCGGCGTCGCGCAGGCCCAAAGTGCGAAGCTGTTCTTCGAAGGCGATATTGTTGTCGGCGGTAAGCCGGGCACGTCCGACGACTGCGTGCTGAGAAACCAGTTCAGGCGGAATGAGAAGGTGGTCTGGCGTGTGCGTGTGCTCGACGCGTCCGGCAAGTCGCTCGACAGCAAGGCGCTCAAGAGCCTCCAGGTCCAACTGCCCGACGGACAGAAGTTTGCGATGCGGTTCGGCCCGCACCCGCCGCCGCGGGTAGGACCGACCGAAGATCATTTCTGGGCGGCAGGATGGGTCATTCCCGAGAGTTATCCGTCCGGGACCTTCGCATACAAGATCGTTGCGACCGATCTGAACGGTCAGGCCCACACCTGGGAGCCGTTCAAGCGCTCCACCTCGCAGTTGCAAGTAGTCGCGGGCAAGATCGATAAGCCCAAGGCGCAACCGAAGAAGAAATAGGCAGGAGTTCACTATGCAGGTCGGCGTCAGCAACCGGCGAGCGGTTGCGCTCGCCTGCGCAATGATAGCGCTTGCTTACGTATTCGGGGGGCAGGCGTCGGCGGCACCACGCGCTGCCGCACTCGGCCCCGAGGTGGTTTTGGCTGAACCGTCGGGCGGCTTTGTCGGCCGGCTCGATGTGACGCCCGCAAACGGGCCGATCGGCACGCCGCTCAAGGTGATCGGCGAAGGCTTCCCGCCAGGACAGGAGCTCGATCTCGTCTGGCGCACCGTGAAGGCGCGCTGGAAGGTCACCGTTGCCGAGTATCACGGCCGCGAATTCACGCCGGTCGCATATCGGATCGCGACGGTGAAGAGCGACAGCGCCGGCCGCATCGCCGCGAGCTTCGTCGCGCCGGAGGATTTCGGCTTCATGCACGACATCGTCGTGCAGCAAGGCGGGCGCCTTCTCACCCAGACCGCGTTCAATCTGGACATGAGCGCGAAGATCGTGGGTGCGGCCTCGGGCCCGGTCGGCACGCCGGTCGAGGTCGAGGTGCAGGGCATCGGCTGGCGCGAACTGGAAGGAAGCTGGGTGCTGCTCTACGACAACAAGTATACCGGCTTCATGTCGGCGATTACCACCGGCGGGACCGCGCGATTCAATGTTCCGGCAACCGGCCATGTCGGCCTGCACATCCTGGAGATCCTGCACACCGACTTCGGCTCGCCTTACCGCAACACGCAGCAATCGCCGGTGCCGGATCGTCCGCAGTTCAAGCTCGGTTTCACAGTCACGCCGGGCGCGCCGGTGCTGCCGCCGCCGGCGGCCGCGCAGGCGCAGACGGTCGTACGTTCCCTACCGGCGCAGGGCGATCTGGTGGTGACGCCGCGCTTCTCCGGTATCAATCAGCCGGTCAAGGTCGAGGGCTCCGGCTTCGAAGCCGGCAGAACCTACCAGCTCAACTGGAACACCGTCGTTGGCAACCGCATGACCAGCGCCGGCTGGGAGGAGCGCTCGCGCGTCATCGCGGAGGCCAAGGCCGATGCCTCCGGCCGCGCCGAATTCCGCTTCAAGGCGCCGGACGATCTTGGCGGCGTGCACAACATCTGGGTCGATGCTGGCGGCACCAGGAAGCAGGGGGCGTTCTGGATCGCGCCCACCGCTCTGCCGCTCGACGTGGCGCGCGGACCGGCCGGGACCACCTTCCGCATCCATCTCAAGGGGGTGGGCTGGAGCGAGACCGCCAACATCTACACGGTGGTCTACGACAACGCGACCTCGGGCTATGCCTGTGCCTTCAACAGCCAGGGAGACATCGAGATCGTCATGCAGGCCACCGGCGCGCCGGGCTGGCACTTCATCGATCTCTACCCGGCGATCTACAAGGGCAAGGAGCGACGGCCGAATAATTACCGCCTGCCTCAGCTTACGTATGCGGACGACCACCCGGGCGAGGACCTGCCGCGTTTCCGTTTCGCCTTCGAAGTGACGCCGGACGGTTCGGTCGGGCAAGGATCGCGGGAGCGTCGGTAGCCCCTCCCGCATCGTGCACGCCGGGGCTAAGCTATTAACGGTCCAGCGCAAGGCCCCCATATCCTCCCGGATTCGTGACCGGCTGCCTTGCGGCCTATTCCCGCCCTCCTATATGAGGCAGGACGCCGCGGAGGCGGGTTTTTGTGTGAACGATCAAGGGGGTCGGATGAGGTTTCGCGGACTGCCGTGGAGGCCTCTTTCGGGTGCCGTCAGGGCCCGGCCGACCTGCCAGGAAAGCGAGGAATAAATCATGGGCAAAGTCATCGGCATCGATCTCGGCACCACCAATTCCTGCGTGGCCGTGATGGAAGGCAAGAATCCCAAGGTCATCGAAAATGCGGAGGGCATGCGAACGACGCCCTCGATCGTCGCCTTCACCGATGATGGCGAACGTCTCGTCGGCCAGCCGGCCAAGCGCCAGGCGGTCACCAATCCGGAGAAGACCATCTTTGCGGTCAAGCGCCTGATCGGCCGCCGCTACGACGACCCGATGGTCGAGAAGGACAAGAAGCTCGTCCCCTACAAGATCGCCAAGGCATCGAATGGCGACGCCTGGGTCGAGGCCGACGGCAAGACCTACTCGCCCTCGCAGATCTCCGCCTTCATCCTTCAGAAGATGAAGGAGACCGCGGAAGCGCATCTCGGGCAGAAGGTCGACCAGGCCGTCATCACCGTTCCCGCCTATTTCAACGACGCCCAGCGCCAGGCCACCAAGGACGCCGGCAAGATCGCCGGTCTCGAAGTGCTGCGCATCATCAACGAGCCGACCGCGGCCGCGCTCGCCTACGGTCTCGACAAGGAGAAGACCGGCACCATCGCGGTCTACGACCTCGGCGGCGGCACGTTCGATATTTCGATTCTCGAAATCGGCGACGGCGTGTTCGAGGTGAAGTCCACGAACGGCGACACCTTCCTGGGCGGCGAGGACTTCGACATGCGCCTCGTCAATTATCTTGCCGACGAATTCCAGAAGGAGCAGGGCATCGACCTGCGCCGCGACAAGCTCGCGTTGCAGCGGCTCAAGGAGTCGGCCGAGAAGGCGAAGATCGAGCTCTCCTCCACGACGCAGACCGAGATCAACCTGCCGTTCATCACGGCGGATGCGTCCGGTCCGAAGCATCTCACCATGAAGCTCACCCGCGCCAAGTTCGAGGCGCTGGTGGACGACCTGATTCAGAAGACCGTCGATCCGTGCCGCAAGGCGCTCAAGGACGCCAATCTGTCGGCGGCCGAGATCAACGAGGTGGTCCTGGTCGGCGGCATGACCCGCATGCCGAAGGTGCAGGAGGTCGTGAAGCAGCTGTTCGGCAAGGAGCCGCACAAGGGCGTCAATCCGGACGAGGTCGTCGCGGTCGGCGCCGCGATCCAGGCCGGCGTGTTGCAGGGCGACGTCAAGGACGTGCTGCTGCTCGACGTGACCCCGCTGTCGCTCGGCATCGAGACGCTGGGCGGCGTGTTCACGCGGCTGATCGACCGCAACACGACGATCCCGACGCGCAAGAGCCAGGTGTTCTCGACCGCCGAGGACAATCAGGGCGCAGTGACCATCCGCGTGGTCCAGGGCGAGCGCGAGATGGCGGCCGACAACAAGCTGCTCGGCCAGTTCGATCTGGTCGGACT